>JBFFZF010000152.1:0-11633 GCA_041568755.1 Longimicrobiales bacterium
CCCTCTGTGAGAATTGAACTCACGACCCCTTCCTTACCAAGGAAGTGCACTACCACTGTGCTAAGAGGGCGAATCAAGTTTTGGTTTCGTTGAGCGGGCGATGGGATTCGAACCCACGACATCCAGCTTGGAAGGCTGGCGCTCTAGCCAACTGAGCTACGCCCGCATACGACCTGCTCTCGGCGCGCGTCCGACCGTGAACGCGCCCATCCTCGGAACCCGCAGCGAAGTCGCCGGAGGTCACCGTCAGGTGACCGCAGGCAACTGAGCTACGCCCGCATACGACCTGTTCCGGGCGCGTGTCCGACCGTGAACGCGCCCATCGTCCCCGGCCCGGTGCTGCAAGATCGGCGCGCGCTCGGCCGCGCGCAAACGCCGGTCGGCGACGCGCCGGGGGCGGCCGCGGCCGATCCATGCGACCGGCGGGCCCCGGCTCTACCATGTGTGGACGGACCGGGGTACCCCGTGCACGTCCGTTCTTTCCAAACACAGCGAATCAGCCGCGTCGAGGCGGATGGCAACGGTTTACGGGCCTTGGTCCGGTCCGGTCGCGGACGCCCCGCAGGGGCACCGCGATCCCGCTCCGACGCTCGACGACGAGCGTCGGCCGGCGTGCGACGAGCGGTTTCGACCGCCGCCTGTCGCCGGCACACCTCCCTCATTCCCGGAGGCCCACATGTCGCATCATCGCACGGGCATCACCTTCGTACTCGCCCTCGGCCTGGCCGTGGCGGCCTGCGAACGGCCGCCCACCGCGCCCGACGGCCTGGACACGCCGGCGTTCTCGGCGGCCAGTGCGCAGGTCCAGTTCACCAGCGAGCACATCTTCCTGTTCGATGCGGCGATCCCGGCCGACTTCGCCGCTGGCGTCGCGGCGGCGGGCGGGACCATCGTGCGGACGCACCCGGAGATCGCGGTGGCGGTGGCGTCCGGTCTGACGGACGGCGCGGCGACCGCGCTCGCGGTTGGCGGTGTGGCCGCCCGCGATGTCCTGGCGCAGTGGCTCCCGCCGCTGGGCGCGCCCCAGCTGCAGTCGGTGCCGGGCGACGTGGTCGCGCAGGGTCACGATCCCACCACGGCCTTCTTCTACCCGTTCCAGTGGGACATGCACCAGATCAACGCGCAGGGCGCGTGGGCGGCCGGAGCCAGCGGGGCCGGCGTACGCGTCGCGATCCTGGATACGGGCCTCGACCCGTTCCATGCGGACATGGTGGGCCTGATCGATGCCGGCTCCAGCGTGGCGTTCGTCAATTCGCTCAACGGCGCGGGCCCGACCTGGGGTGACGACAACTTCCACGGCACGCACGTGGGCGGATCGGTCGTCACGAACGGCTTCGGCACGTCGGGCGTGGCGCCGCACACGCAGCTCATCGCGGTGAAGGTGCTCAACGTGTTCGGCGGCGGGACGTTCGGCTGGATCATCGGCGGGATCATGCACGCCGCCGATGTGGACGCGGACATCATCAACATGAGCCTGGGCGGCTATTTCGCGAAGAACCTGCCGGGCGGAGGGACGCTGGTCGCGGCGCTGAACCGGGCCGTGAACTACGCGAACGGGGTGGGCACGCTGGTCATCTCGGCGTCGGGCAACAATGCACGCGACCTGGATCGGGACCGGAATGGCTGGCAGATTCCGTGTCAGAGCGGTGCCGGCATCTGCATCTCGTCGACCGGACCGGCCGACGTGATCGCGTCGTACTCCAACTTCGGCCGATCGGCGATTCACGTCGCGGGGCCGGGCGGCGACTTCAACGGTAGCTTCTTAAACACCGTGCTGTCGCCGTGCTCGACGCTCAGCCTGCTGATCCCGATCTGCGGCGCGAACGGCTTCTACCTGTTCCTGCAGGGCACCAGCATGGCGGCGCCGCACGCGGCCGGCGTGGCGGCGCTCATCGCCAACAAGTACGGCGCGAGTTCCTCGCCCGCGGTGCTGAAGAGCCAGATGGCGCAGTCGGCCTTCGATCTGGGCAAGCCGGGCGCGGACCCCTTCTACGGACGGGGACGCATCGACGCCTACATGGCCGTGAAGTAGGCGGCACCCGCACCGGGCCGACCGCGTGCGGTGAGAGAAGCGAACGGGCGCCGGGGTCACCCCGGCGCCCGTTCGTGCGAGAAAGAGCTGACGGTCGGATTCGAACCGACGACCTGCTGCTTACAAGGCAGCTGCTCTACCGACTGAGCTACGTCAGCGCAGCCCGAAGATAGCGCCGCGTCAGAGGCGTTTCCAGCGGACGCCTGCGGGGGTGTCCTCGACGACGACGCCGGCGGCCGCGAGCTGATCCCGGATCTCATCGGCGGCCGCGAAATCGCGCCGGCCGCGCGCGGCGGCGCGCCGCTCGAGCAGCTCATCGACCCAGCCTGCGAAGGCGGGATCGACCGCGGCCGCGGCGCGGCGCGCGAGGCTCACGAGTCCGAGCACCGCATCGAAGCGGTCGAGCGTGTGGCGGGCCGCACGCAGGTCGTCGGCGTGCACTTCGGCGTGCTCATCGAGGGCGGCGTTGACCACGTTCACGAAGGGGAAGACGACGGCGAGCGCGTTGGGCGTGTTGAGGTCGTCGTCGAGGGCCTGCTCGAAGGCCGCGATGGCCTGTGCGGCCGCGTCGACGAGTCCGCACGGCGAAGCATCGGGCGACGGGGTCGCTTCCTCCAGGCGCCGGTCCAGCTCGGTGAGCCGGCCGACCGCGGTCCTGGCCTGCGCCAGCCCGTCGAACGAGAAGTTCAGCTCCTTGCGGTAATGCGCCTGCAGCATGAGCAGGCGGATCTCGGCGGGCCGGAAGCCGCGCTCCATCAGGTCGGAGATGGTGAAGTCGTTACCCAGCGACTTCGACATCTTCTCTCCGTTCACCTTGAGGTGCGTCACGTGCAGCCAGGTGCGGACGAAGGGCTTGCCGGTGGCGCCTTCGGACTGCGCGATTTCGTCTTCGTGGTGCGGAAAGATGAGGTCCTGTCCGCCGGTGTGGATGTCGAAGCTCTCGCCCAGCAGCTTCATGCTCATGGCCGAGCACTCGATGTGCCAGCCCGGGCGGCCCTCACCCCAGGGCGTGGGCCACGTCGCACCGGTCCTGCGGTCCTCGTCGCGGGCGGCCTTCCACAGCGCGAAGTCGCGCGCATCTTCTTTCTCGTACTCGTCCGCATCGATGGCCTGGCTGCGTGTGGCGAGCCCTGCGCCCGCGCGCGTTTCGACGAGGTCCAGACGCGCGAGGCGACCATAGCTGGCAAAGGACGAGATGTCGAAGTAGGCGGAGCCGTCCTGCACGTAGGCATGGCCACGTTCGATGAGCCGCCCGACGAGCGTGATCATGTCGTCCATGAACGCCGTCGCGCGCGGATACGCGTCCGCGTGCAGGATTCCGACGCGTTCCAGATCGGCGAAGAACGCGTCGATCTGCGGCTGCGTGATGTCGCCGATGGCCACGCCGGCCCGATCCGCCGCTTCGATGATCTTGTCTTCGACGTCGGTCAGGTTCATCACGAAGCGTACGTCGAAGCCCTTCCACTCGAGGAACCGGTGCAGCACGTCGTTGAAGATGAACGTCCGGAAGTTGCCGATGTGCGGCGGTCGATAGACGGTCGGGCCGCAGGCGTAGACGTGCACGCGCCCGGGCTGGATCGGCTCGAACGGTTCGAGTCCGCGGGTCAGCGTATTGAAGAAGTGGAGCGCCATCGTCGGATCAGACGCGCGCGCGGGTCGGGATCACTGGATCAGGCGGATCTCGGTGATGCGCCAGGCGTTGCCCTCGCGCTCCAGCGCGAAGAACACCGTGGTCTCGTGCGGGATCGTCGTGCCACGCGGGCGCGTGACCCATGCGAGTTCGACGAACGCGCGCCGGGGGTCGCCGCCGACTTCCTTGGCCATGCCCGCCTTGGCCGAGATGGTCTCACGCTGCTCGAACAGCCGGCGCAGCGCGCTGTTCGCCTGGCGCGGCTGCAGGGGTCCCACGCGCTGGCCTTCCAGGCTGAGCGAGATCCCGGACGCCGCGGCCAGCTCGCTGAGCGCCCCGACGTCGCCCTTCTGCCACGCCTGGACGAGCCGGTTCATGGCGGGCGCCAGCTCCTGCGCGGAGGCGGGCATCCCGACGGCGAGGGCGAGCAGGACCGGCAGGGCGCGGGTCATTCGCCGACCTCGACGGCCTCGTGCATGTCCGTGAGCACCTGCTCGACGACGGCCCGCGGGTCGTCGGCCTCCACGATCGGCCGGCCGATCACGAGGTAGTCGGCGCCTGCGCGCACCGCGGCGGCGGGCGTGGCGGTCCGGGCCTGGTCGGCCGCCGCTTCGCCTTCCGGCCGGATCCCGGGCGTGACGACGAGGAACTCCGGGCCGTGGCGCCGCTTCATGGCCTCGGCCTCGAGCGCCGACGTCACGACCCCGTGCATGCCCGCGTCGGCCGCCAGCGCGGCCAGGCGCACGACCTCATCGCGCACGGACAGGACTTCCTTGTTCCACACTTCCTCGACCTGCGCCGGTGTGAACGAGGTCAGGATGGTCACGCCGAGCAGACGCGGACCGTCGTCAGGCAGGACCTCGAGAGCGGCCTGCATCATCGCCGTCCCACCCGACGCGTGCAGCGTGATCATCTCTACGCCCAGCGACGCTGCCGATTCGACCGCGTGCGCGACGGTGTTGGGAATGTCGTGGAACTTCAGATCGAGAAACACACGCTTGCCCCTCGAGCGCAGTTCCCGGACAATGCCCGGTCCGGCGCGCGTGAAGAGCGGCGACCCGACCTTGTAGAACCCGACCGCGTCCCCCAGTTCATCGACCAGACCGACGGCCGTACTGCCGGACGGCAGGTCGAGCGCAACGATGATCTCCGCCATGCTTCAAGCCGATCCGTCTAGGCTGCCGGCGCCGACGAGCTCCCCGATGTGCGCCACTCCGCCGGCTTCGCCGTACTGCATCAGGCCCGACAATACACGGGCTGCCGCTCCAGGGTCCGCGAACGTGGCGGTTCCGACCTGCACCAGGCTGGCCCCGGCCAGCAGGTACTGGACGGCGTCGTGGCCCGTGCGGATCCCGCCCACCCCGAGGATCGGCACGGAGACCCGTCGTCTGGCCTGCCAGACGGCGTGGACGCCCATGGGCAGAACCGCAGGGCCGCTGACGCCGCCCGTGCCCGCGCCCAGCACGGACCGCCGGGTACCGACATCGAAGAGCAGACCCGGAAACGTGTTGATCAACGTGAGCCCGTCCGCGCCCTCGTTCTCGGCGATGTGCGCCATCTGGCCGATGTCGGGAACGTTGGGCGCCAGTTTGACGATGAGCGGCCGGGTCGTGGCGGAGCGGCACTGACGCACGACCTCGGCGAGCAGATCCTCGCGCGTCCCGAAGATCGCGCCGCCGTGCTCGACGTTGGGACAGGACACATTGAGCTCGTAGCCGGCAAAGCCCTCGACCTCATCCAGGCTGCGGACGATCGTCACGTACTCCGCGACCGTGCCACCGGCCACGTTGACCAGCACGCGCGCGGTCCGCAGCCGCGCGGTCAGCCACGGCAGCCGGTCGGTGCGCACGTCCTCCAGCCCGGCGTTGGCCAGCCCGATCGAATTGACCATGCCGGCCGCGAACTCCGCGACGCGCGGCGCCGCGTTGCCGGACCGCGGCTCGCAGGTGACCGCTTTGATGACGATCCCGCCCAGCCGGTCCAGGTCGATCATGCGGTCCAGCTCGCGGCCGTAGCCGCAGGTCCCGCTCGCCAGCAGCACCGGGTTCTGGAACCCCACGCCGAACAACTCCTGGGCGAGGTTCACGGGCGACCGATCGCGAGGTGTCCGTGTCCGCCGCAGCGGCGGGTCCGGCGGGTGCTGCCCGCATCGGTGTGCGGGCGGCGGGTCGGGGCGCTCCGCATCACGAACCCGTCCAGAGATGCTCGTGCGTCACGAAGAATGTCTCGATCGCGTCGGCGATGGCGGTCGCGACCTGCGCCTGGAATGCGGGGTCGCCCAGGCGTCTGGCTTCCTGCGGATTCGAAATGAAGCCGACCTCGACGAGCACGGCGGGCATCAGCGCCCCGACCAGGACGCGGAACCCGGCGCGCTTGACACCCCGGTCGGGACCGTCGTGTACACGGGCGATGGAGCGCTGGATGGCTTCCGCCAGATCGTTCGACGCGCGCACGTAGAAGTCGTTGCGCAGGCCGTTGAGGATGAGGTCCTCCTCGCTGAACGCGATGGAGGGACCGTCATCGAACTCAGCGGCCGCGTTCTCCATCTCGGCGACGCGCCGTTCGTCGTCGGTGCGGGCGGCGGACAGGAAGAACGTCTCGAAGCCGCGCGCGGACGTGGACGTCGTCGAGTTCATGTGGATCGATACGAACACCGCGGCAGGGCGGCCGGCCTTCCAGCGGTTCGCCAGCCGGGGCCGGTCCGCGAGCGCAACGAGCGTGTCCGCCGTGCGCGTGAGTTGCACCTCGATGCCTCGCCGCGTCAGCGCGTCCGCGATGCGCCGGCTGACCTGCAGGGCGGCATCCTTCTCGTGCAGGCGGTTGGGGCCGATCTTGCCGCTGTCGCGGCCGCCGTGGCCGGGATCCAGGACCACCAGCCGGGGGCGCGGGTCCGCGGGCGGGCGGGCGGTGACGACGCCCTGAACGCGGAGCGTGCCCTCGCGGAAGGCGAAACGGTCCGGCCAGCGTGCCGGCAGCCATTCACGGAAGAACTGGGCGGGCAACAGCGGCATGCCGTCCGCGGCGGTGATCTCGTGCGCCAGCTGCACGACGTCACGGCCGGCCGTGAAGACCGGTGACCCGCTGCGGAACACCAGCGTATCGCCGAGCAGAACGACGATCCAGCCATCCGCGGTCGGACGCAGTGTCGCGCCGAACAGGGACAGCGACGCGGCGGAGACCCGTTCGCCCTGTGGCGTGCTGAGGGTCTCGATGCCGGTGACGCCGGCTACGCCCTCGAGCCGCAGGCCGGCCTGCGCGTGGACCGGGCCGGCCACGCCGCACAGCAGCGCGGCCGCCGTGATGAGTCTCTTCATCGTTCCTTCATGGCCCGGGCGGCCTCGCGTTCCGCGTCCTTGCGCCGGATCGTTTCCCGCTTGTCGTGCAGCTTCTTACCCCGCCCGAGCGCCAGCGTGACTTTGATGCGACCGGCCTTGAGGTAGAGTTCCAGCGGTACGAGGGTGAAGCCTTTCTGCTGCGTCGCGCCAATGAGCCGACGGATCTCGCGGCGGTGCAGCAGCAGTTTCCGCGGGCGCACGGGGTCCGCGTTCTCGCGGCTGGCCGGATCGTACGGGCTTATGTGCATGGCGTGGATCCAGACTTCACCGCCCTCGACGCGCGCGAACGCCTCCGCCAGACTGGCCTTGCCGGCGCGCACCGACTTGACCTCGGGGCCGCGCAGCACGATCCCGGCCTCGTACGTTTCCGCGATATGGTATTCGTGCGTGGCCTTGCGGTTCCGCGCCAGCACCTTGCGACCTTCGTTTGGCGTCCTGGCCATGGCGCCGGCTCCGCTAGCGGAGGCGCTCCTTCTGTCGGCGCCGGATGCGTGTCAGTGCCGCGACCTGGCCCACCTGCCCTCCCAGAATGAACGCGACGCTCATGTAGTAGATCCACAGCAGGAACACGATCACGGTCGCGAAGTTCCCGTACATCGAGCGGTAGAACGCCACATTCGTCACGTACCAGCCGAAACCCGCTTTCATCAGTTCGAACAGCAGCGTCGTGAAGGTCGCCGAGATCATCGCGATGCGCCACGGGATCCGCCGGCTGGGCAGATACCGGTAGATCAGGACGAACATGAACCAGACGGACATGATCGCGGCGGCGCTCACGACCATGCGGTCCAGCACCGCGAAGCGGGCCGGGTCCACGCCCAGCACGTCGGTGCCGAGCGAGCCCATGATGCCGAACACGACCGTCAGCATGACGTTGATGGCGAGCAGTGTGCCGGCGGCCAGCACCATCTGCACATCGAACAGCTTGCCGCGCACCATGCCGCGATCGTCCTGCAGATCGAAGATCTCGCGCAGCACCGTGCGCAACGTGCCGATGAGGCTGGTCGACAGCCAGATGAGCACGAGCATGCCCACGCTGAGCAGACCGGTTGATGCGCTGAGCAGTTCGTTCAGGGCGTTGTCCAGCGCGGCCTGCACCTCCGGCCCGAGCTGGGGAATGGCCTGCAGGATGTAGCGGCGCACCTGCTGGGCCGCGGTCGCACCCAGCCGCGACTGGATGAGCAGACCGGCGATGCCCAGGGTGGCCAGGATCAGCGGTACGATCGCGATCAGGACCTTGAAGGCGATCGCGCCGCCGAGGAACATGATGTTGTCCTCTTCGATCTTCTTGGCGACGCGCCGGACGAAATCCCAGGCTTCGGCGGCGCGGCCGGGCTCCGGCGGCTGCCCGTCTTTGTCGGGTGGCGGAGCCGGCCCGGGAGCGGAGGGGGCGGCTTCCCCGGTCCCGGTGGCCCGGGACGCTGGAGGGCCGGCGGACGGCACGACCGCCGGCCCCTCCGACGGTGCGCTGGGCCCGGACGTCAAACGCCGAACTTCGACTCCGGGCCGGCGGCCGCCTCGGGTGTGCCGGGCGTGAGCCCTTCGCCGGGCTCCGGCGGCCGGCGCGCGGCATCAATGCCCGCGCGCACGCGCTCGCGCGCCTCGCGCACCCGGCGCTCCATCTCCTCGCGCGTCTCACGCGCGGCGACGCGACCGGACTCGAAGGCTTCCCGCGCCGCCTCGACCTTTTCGTTGATGCCGTGCCGCATCTCGTCGACGGTCTCGCCGACGGCGCCGCGGACCTGCCTGAGCGTGTCCTCCGCCTGCCGGCCGAGGCGCGCCGCACCCTCGCGGAGCTCCTCGCGGGTTTCCTCCCCCGACCGCGGGGCGAACAGAATGCCGAGACCCGCGCCCACGAGTGCCCCGAGCAGGAACGACCCGATGCCGCCGCCGCGGCGCTCGATGAAGACGTAGGGTGGTTCGTCGTGCTGGCCCATCTTGCCTCCTGTCGCCGCACCGGTCCTGCGGACCGGCGCGGATGGTGAGTCCGGGATGGCCGTTCCGGTCAGGTAACCGGAACGGGCTCCTGAAGATAGGTCAAGAGCCGATCGCGGAGAACCTGCTCCTCGATGCCCAGGATCGTGGCGGTCTTCGCGTGGTCACCGCCCGCGAAGGCGAACGTCTTGAGCGTGAGCAGCCGTTCCGCATCCTCGAGGGATGTGCCGATGGGAACGCGGCACTGCGCCTCGTCGAGGGCGAGGTGGCGCGGCCGCAGGTCGTTCACCTGGATCGTGTCGGTCCTGGCCAGGATGACCGCGCGCTCGACCGCGTTCTTGAGTTCGCGCACGTTGCCCGGCCACGAGTACGCTTCCATCCACTCGACGGCACCGGCGGAGAAGCTGTCCATCCGCTTGTCCATTTCCTCCGCGAAGCGGCGCAGGAACGCGTGTGCGAGCAGCTGGATGTCCCCGGCCCGATCGCGCAGGGGCGGCACCAGGATGGGCACGACCGCGAGGCGGTGGTAGAGGTCGTCGCGCAACTTCCCGTCACGCAGCGAGTCTTCGACACTGCGGTTCGTCGCCGAGATCACGCGAATGTCGACGGACACTTCCTTCTTGCCGCCCAGCCTGCGGAACGCGCGCTGCTCGAGCGCCCGCAGCAGCTTGACCTGCACGTCGGGCGCCATCTCGGCCACTTCGTCGAGGAACAGTGTGCCGCCATTGGCCTGCTCGAACGAGCCGGGCTTCTCGGCGATCGCGCCGGTGAAGGCACCCTTTTCGTGCCCGAACAGCTCGTTCTCGAGGATCTCGCGCGGGAACGCGCCGCAGTTGAGCGCGACGAACGGACCCTTCCGGCGCGGCGATTTGCTGTGGATGGCGCGGGCGACCAGCTCCTTGCCTGTCCCGCTCTCCCCGGCGATCAGCACACTTGCAGCGGACGGCGCGACCGCTTCGATGACGGCCCAGACCCGGCGCAGCTCGTCGGACTGACCCAGCATGTCGCCGTAGTGCGTGAGGCTTTCCAGCTTGCGCTGCAGCTGTTTGTTGGCGGTCTTGACGTTGTACTTGTCGAGCGCCTTCGCAATCAGGGCCTTGACGCGGGCGACGTCGAGCGGCTTGGGCAGGTAGTCGTACGCGCCGAGTCGCATCGCCTCGACCGCCGAGTCCACACTGCCCTCGCCGGTGAAGATGATCAGTTCTGCATCCAGGTTGTGCTCGCGGATGCGGGTGAGCAGCTCGAGCCCGTCCATCCCCGGCATGCGCAGGTCCGCGAGCACGACGGCGAAATCGCCGTCACGGATGCGTTCCCAGGCCGACGGACCGTCCTCGACGGACTCCGTCTCGTAGCCTTCCTCGGCCAGCAGCAGGCGGAGCGCCTCGGCGACGTTCTTCTCGTCGTCGGCGATCAGCAGCCTGAGGTTGGTCATGTCGTCCGTCTGTCCGGGGAAACGTGCGCCTGTCACATCGAAAAATTACGCGGATACGGAATCCCGGGTCAAGCGATGCCGGCGCGCCGCACGACCAGATGAACCTCGACTTCCCGCCCCGCTGTGGACCCCGGCGGGAGGAAAATGGTTCCGTCGCTTTCTTCCGCGACGGAGCGCAATGCCGCACGGAGTGCCTGAACGGGGGCAGGGTCGACGTCGGCGTCGGGTGCGGGCGTCCCCGTGATCCGGATGGCGATGTCACGCGGGTTGGCGAGCGCGTCCACGCGCAGCGTTCCGCCGGCCGGCATGGCCTCGCGCACGCCGAGTGCGGCGCGGGCGACGGCGTAGGCGAACAGGTCCGTGCGCGTCCACGCGAGAACGCCGTCACCGGCCCGCCCGTACGGTTGCATGACAAACCGGGTCCGTGTCCCGGCCTGGAGCAGCGGTGTCAGGCGATCGATGAGGCCATCGACATCGAACGTGAGGAACGTCGCCCCGGGCGCGTGCAGGACAGCGGTCAACGCGTCGACGAGCCCGGCCAGCTTGCGCGTTTCCTCTTCCAGCACCTGCAGCGGGCCGGCTGCCGGGATCTTGCGCGACGTCGCGCTGCGGACGACCTCGATGTTCATGAGCAGGGCCTGCAGGGGCGTCCGTATGTCGTGGGCGACATCGGCGACCCAGCGCTCGACCGCCCGGATGCGATCGGCAGCGGCGTCGTCGCGCCGTTGCGCGCAGGCGTCCGCGTCCGTCACCGCTGGATCCAGCGCGGCTGCGGCGCCGGATCGTCCGGTGCTTCGAATCCCGGACGACCCATGAGCGCGCAGGTGATCTGTTTGCCCAGTTCGACGCCGGGCTGGTCGAGCGGCTCGACGCCGTAGAACGCGCCGGCATAGACCGTCGCGATCTGGAACAGCATGATGAGCTGTCCGACCGCGTGCGCCGTAATGGCGGGCAGCTGAATGGTCATGTTCATGCGACCGGCGCGGGTCAGGGCGAGCGTCGTGCCTCGCCGCTCCGCGTCGAGCAGGCCGCCGAGCGTGTGTCCGCCGAGGTAGGCCACGGCGTCGATGTCATCGTGCAGGCGTGGGATGTCGATGTCCGCCGGCTGGGTCGCGGCCGTCAGGAAGGTCACGGTCTTGTCGAACGGTCCCTCCATCCACAGCTGGAGTTGCGAGTGCTGGTCCGTGGCGCCGAGCGCCGTCACGGGCGTCGGGCCGCGGAACACCTCCCGGCCCTGCAGGTCCAGCCGCTTGCCCAGGCTTTCGCCCC
>JBFFZF010000153.1:0-11605 GCA_041568755.1 Longimicrobiales bacterium
GTCGTCCACATCCTGCTGTGCGCTCGTGCAACGACCGCCTGTTGCGTGCAGGACCACACGCCGCTCGGACCGCCGGACGGTCCCGTCTTCGCCATCTCCGATGCGGCGAACGGCGGGCGCGCCGGGTTCTACTTCCGGCCGCCGACCTCGCCGGCCACGACGTACCCGGGCACCTTCGATCCGACGCTGCTGCCCATCCTGGCCGTCCGCATCTGCCCGATCAGCGTTGCGGGCGTGTGCACGGGTCCCGACGTCGCGGTCTTCACGGCCACTTCCTCGCCCGCACTCACGCTCGACCTGGCCGGCGAGCTCTACGGCGCAGTGTGGATGATGTCACCCGCAGGCGATTACCGTGCCCGCGTCTTCGCGGGGAGCATCATGCTCGGCTTCGCTGACATCCGCGTCGTCACGAGCGGCCGCGACCTGCGCAGCGTGCCCGCCGGCTGGGTCGGTGCGGTCCGGAACTCCGCCGTGCCGATCCGGTTCCGCGTGGAGACCAACATGGTCGGCACGGTGACGGTCGCGCCGGTCAACCGCACGACTGCGATCGGCCTGGACGAGGCCTTCACGGCGACGGTCCTCGATCTGTACGACAACCCGATGAGCGGTGTGACGGTCGACTGGTCGGCGAACCCGTCCTCGCTTGCCACCGTGTCGCCGGCTTCGGGCGCGACGGATGCGGCCGGTCAGCACGCCACGACCGCGACGGGCGCCGCAGCCGGCTCCGGCGCGATCGTCGCGACGGCGGGTGGCGTGTCCGGTAGCGCAGCGCTCCGCGTCATCGATGCGAACGAAGTCGTGGGCTATTCCAATGTCTTCGTCCCGCGCGCCGATGCGTGTGGCCGGGCGGACGGCCGGATCTGCGAATCGCTGATTGGCGACGTCATCACGGACGCGATGTTCGAGGCGTATGGTGTGGACTTCGCCCTCACGAATTCGGGCGGGATCCGGGCGAATCTGACGTGTCCGATCGTGGACATTCCGTCCGACTTCTGCCCGGCTTACACGCCGCCGCCCTTCCCGATCACACGCGGTCAGCTGTTCACCGTACTGCCGTTCGGCAACCGGGCAGTCACAGTGAACGTCAATGGCGCGGAATTGAAGACGATGCTGGAGAACGGCGTTTCCGCCATGCCAGGGGCGAGCGGCAGATTCCCACAGGTTGCCGGGCTGTGCTTCACGTACGACATTTCGGCGCCGGCCTCAGGCCGCGTGACCGGTGCCGTGCGTCACGTTCCCGGCATCGGCTGTACGGGCGTCGCCATCGACCTGACCGCCGCATCCAGCTACAGCCTGGTCATCAACGACTTCATCGCGGCTGGCGGCGACGGTTATCCGAACTTCCTGGCCCGCGGCACGACGCGCGACCTGCTCGACGATCTGGTGGCCTCGTACATCTCGGCGAACACGCCCATCACGCCGGCGATCCAGGGGCGCATCAACTGCACGACCAGCGGCGTGCCCGCATGTCCCGTGATTGTGCCGTAACGACGGACGTGTCCGCGGCACGGGCATCGTGACGCGGAGTCCGGCGCGGGGCAGTCCGCCCTGCGCCGGACCTCCGCGGGTCCGGAACAGGTCCTGCGATGCGCGCGGAGGTTACTTCGGCACGATGCGTTTGAGTTCTTCGACGAAGTTGTTCACCAGGACGACCCTGGGCATCCCGGCAGCGTCGGTTGCGAGCCCGGCCGTCGATGCCAGGCCGAGCAGGAAGCGCTGATCATCCGGCGCAACCCGGTAGACCATACCGACCTGCGCAGTGCCTTCGAACTCGGCGGCCATGTCGAAAAGTGCAGCCGGTGTGCCGGGTACAAACGTCGCGCCGGTCTGGACCGTGACCGCCATGAGCGAACGACCCGGACTCGGGCCCTCGAAGAAGAGCTCTCGCCCGCTGTGCGCCCAGCGAGGGTTGCGGCCGCCGTTGATCGAGACCTGCCAGCGACCCGTGCCCACGTCCGGGAACGGTCGCACATAGATCTCGAAACGGCCGCTCTCCTGAGACGCGTAGGCGATCCAGCGACCGTCGGGTGAGACGGCCGGTGCGTCTTCCCTGAACGGTCCCGTGAAGAGTGGAACGGGTTCGCTGTCCGTGCCCGGCCGGAACGTGGAGATGTCGCCGTCGCCGCGGCTGGTGACCAGGAGCAGGACCTGCCCGTCCGGGCTCCACGCGGCCGTCTCCACATCCTCGGCGGCGTCCAGCACCAACTCCGCCTCGCCCGTGCCGTCCGCCCGTCTGGACCAGACATCGAAGTTCCCGTTCCGGTCCGAGAGGAACGTGACGGACTGCCCGCCGGGTTTCCATACCGGAAGCCTCTCGTCCGCGTTTCCGAAGGTGAGTCGGGAAAAGGGGCCGGTCTCGAGCCGCTTGACCCAGATGTCGAATCCTTCGGCGGTGTAAGCCCGGATCGCGATCATGGACGCGTCGGGCGAGAGATCCCACCCGTGTCGCGGGCTGGGTCCGAGATCGACGCTCCACGCCGGGTCTACGGGTGTCGGCTCGCCCCTCCGGTCGACCCAGACGAGTTGCGTGATGTTGCCGCCTCCGGTGGCGGAAGTCGTGTAGAAGAGCTTGCCGTCGTCCGCCAGCGACCAGTACCCGGCCCCATCCATCACTGCGATCGGTGTGCCCAGCAGCGTCATCTTCACCGGATCGAATCGCGCGGCCATCATGGTGCCGCCTTCCGCCTCGTAGACAAGGTGCCCGGAGCGCAGGTAGCGCGGGCGCTCGCCGAAAACGATCGGTTTCATGTCGCCGCTGCGGAGATCCAGCCCGCGGATCTCATCGGTCATGCCGCTGACTGCCAGCAGTGCCCGCTCACCACCGGGCAGGATGTCGTACACGGTATGCCAGGTTTCCCCGTCGGCCAGGCGCGTCAGCTGCTCGACGGCCCCACCCGCAGCGGGCACGCGGGCTGCGCCCGAGTCCGTAGCCGCATACACGAAGCCGTCCGGTCCCCACTCCGGATCCTCTCCGGTCATCAGCGTTCGCACGGGGCCGCCCGAGAAGGCCAGAACCTTGATCGCCCCGTTCTGTTCGAACGCCAGTTCCAGCCCGTCATGAGAAACGGCCGGACGTAGCGCGTTCACGGTCTCGCGAATCGGAACGGCCGTCAGATCGTCCCAGTGGCGAACCAGCAGGATCTGCTGGCCGTCGACGGCCAGGCGATAGACGAGCATGGTGCCATCCGGAGACAGGTCGTACCCGGCCGACCCGGTGAACGTCGGCTCCTGGCCTGGCAGGAATGGCACACCGAATCGTTCGACCGGCCGCGACGTTTCGGGCCGCGTGAGGGACAGGCCCAGAACGGTCGCGAGCACCACGGTCGTGGCCGTCGTCGCCGCCGCCCACCACTTCCACGGGCCGGGTGGGGCCTGTGCGGCCGCTGCCGCCTCGTCTTCGCCATGACGGAAGGACGGGTCCGCCAGCGCGCGGGCAAAACCACGCGCGTCGGTGAACCGGTCGGCCGGCGTCTTCTCGAGCCCCCTGCGAATGGCCGCGTCGACGTTGAGCGGGATCGACTTCCGGACCGCGGTCGCCGACACCGGAACGCCCTGGATGATCTTGCCCAGAACGGCCTGCGCGGTATTGCCGAGATACGGCGGCTCGCCGACCAGCATCTCGTAGAGCACGCACGCAAGCGCATAGATGTCGCTTGCCGGCCCCACCGTCTGGTCACCCGTGGCCTGTTCGGGCGACATGTAGAACGGCGTGCCTACCGACAAACCCGTTTCGGTGAGCCGCCCGCCACCCGCCGCACCCACGGCGATCGCGATCCCGAAGTCCGCCACGAGCGGCTCGCCACGGCTCAGCAGGATGTTGGCGGGCTTGATGTCGCGGTGAACGACGCCCTTGTCGTGCGCCGTCTGGAGCGCGTTCGCGACCGCCGTCGCAATGCCCAGCGCCTCGTCGACCGGCAACTGCCGCTCGCGGTCCAGCCGATCCCGCAACGTTTCCCCGTCGATGTACGGCATCACGTAATACAGAAAGCCGTCCGCTTCACCCGAATCGTGGAGCGGCAGGATGTGCGGATGCTGCAGGTTCGCCGTGGTCTTGATCTCGGTCAGGAATCGCTCGGCCCCGACCACCGCGGCCAGCTCCGGCTTGAGCACCTTGAGCGCGACCCTGCGCTCGTGCTTCAGGTCGTCGGCGAGATAGACCGTCGCCATCCCGCCCTGGCCGATCTCGCGCTCGACGCGGTATCGGCCTTCCAGGGCTGCGTTGAGACGGGCAATGGGGTCAGAGGCAGTCATGCGACAGACCTGGCTCTCACATCGGCGTTGTGCGACAGGACGGCGCTCCGCACCGGGCGAAACGCAGGGACGCCTGAAAGTACGGGTTGAGCCCGCGAAATCCCAGCGCCGCGGCGGCGCTGGCGTCGCGCAGTCGGCCTTACGGTCCGCCTGCCGGCGGCGTGTGTCCACCGGCATCGATGCCATTTCGCATGGCGCCTGCCATGATCGACGCGCGCGCGATCCGTCCGCTGCTGTTCACCATGCTGTTCCTGGGACCACACGTACACGCCCGGAAAGGCGAAGCGTTCGACGGTCCGACTCGGGGTCAGGCGGGCGCGCCGACCGTGTCGCACGGAGGTGCGCCTGCGTCGGGCCGGCTCTCCGGCCCACCGTGCGACGAGCCGTGCCGCTGGCCTCACTACCCGAGCCGGCGCAACAGGCGCCTTGCCAGTCGAACCGGCGCGAGCAGCCACGCTCTCGCCGTCGCGGCCACCACGCCCCGGTCCGACCATCGCCAGACCGCCCACTCCTTCGGTCCGCGCAGCGACCGCAGATACTCCAACCAGCTGAGGTCTCCGCGTCGGATGTAGAATCGCGCCGACTTGAAGTCGGACCGCGCGAGCACCCATTTCACGTCGCTGCGCGGCCGCTCGTGTTCGGGGTACGGCCTGCCGATCAGGTGGAAGTATGCACGCGCGATGTAGTTCACGCCGTTCGCCTGCGCCACACCGGCCTGCAGGTTGATTCTGCCGACCGTCGGTTCCGTGATGAAGAACCGGTCCGTGCGTGCGTCCCTCTTGTACTCGACGGCGCCGAACCCGACGCATCCGCAAGTCTGCAGGATGCGCCTTGACAGTTCCGCAACCTGCGGGACCGCCACCCCCACGGCCATCGACGTGCTGCCGCATTCCGGGATCCACTGGCGCAGCTTCCGGCCTTCGAAGCTGCTGACCTCACGAAGCGACGCGTCGTGATAGTGCAGCGAGAAGTGGATCGCCGAATCGTCTCCCGGAATCCACTCCTGAATGACCACCTCCGGCTCCCACTGCCGCACCAGATCCCAGGCTGCGCGCAGTGCAGCGGCGTCCTTGCAGCGGAACGACTTGGCCGGCGCGTTCATCCGGAACGCGAGATTCTTGACCTGCGGCTTCAGGATGACCGGGAGGGTCAGATCTGCGATCGCATGTTCGACCTCGGTTGCGGTCTCACAATACGCCGTTGGCGGCACCGGCCAGCCTTCGGCCTCCGCACGCCGGCCGAACCGCTTCTTGCTCATCAACAGCTCCACCGCCTGCGCCGACGGAAACTCGAACGTGTACATGTCCCGCAGGTGTCCGCCGTCGGCGCCGACCAGCTTGACATGCTCGTCCATGGAAAGCATCAGCACGGCCTTCCGGGGCAGCGTCGTGGCCAGGTCCTCCAGGAAGCGGATGAAGCCTTCGCCGTAGAACGTCTCACAACGGAGAAACATCGCCGCGTCCGAATGGCTGGCCGGGCCGCGGCGCGCCTCGTCGACCGCGATCACGGGGACCTCGTGGATCGCGACGGCCCGCGCCAGCGTCAGGCCCGTAACGTGGGCTCCGACGACGACGAGAGGCGGAAGCGGTGCGCGCTCGAGTCCGCGCGCGATCGCCCGTGGCAGCGTTACCCGAACGGATGCGTGTGCACGGCTCGTCGCTCGCACGGATGTCGTCGCCATCAGTCGCGGTCCATGCGCGGCCTGGCCCGGCGTCCAGCGCAGCGCGCGGATCGTCGCGGTCCCGCCCGGAATCGCACGGTTCGCGGCGATCCACGACGCGCCGCCCGGGAGTCGACCGTGATCGCGCCGGGCAGGGACAGTCCCGACGCGACGAGCGTGCACGCCCCGGTCACGACGTCGCGCCTTTTCACGTTGCTACCGTTCCCGAGCGGCGCGGTGTCGAAGGGGTCGGACTCCGGGGCGCCGGTGCTGCAGAACCGGTCCGGATTGACCATGCGGGGACCTCCTGCTGCGGGGGCGAGTGCGCGAGTGCGGAAAGCGGCATCGCCGGCCGGCCCGGATCGTACGCCGGCCGGGGCACCCGTGCAAACCTCGCTCGCGCGCGGGGCCGCACCGGCGCGGCGATGCGCCTCCCGGGCGCACCCCGCCCGCCTGATCGGCGCTACTCGAACGGATTGACGATCCGGAGGCCCCGGACTGCCCGGCCCGACTGCAGGTCCTCGCTGTAGAGCACACGACACTTCGCGTCCAGCGCGGCCTGAACGACGAGCGCGTCCCAGAACGAGAAACGGTGCAGCCGGACCAGATCGATCGCACCGAGGATCTGTGGCAGGTCGATGACCACGACGTCCAGACCGCCGAACAGTTCGACCTTGCGCCGGGCCAGCTCCGCATCGACGCTGAGCTTCCGCGTGCTCGCGACGAAGTACTCCTGCAGCACCTGCGTCGACACGACGCCCGAACGCTCGCCGCGCAGCTGCTCGAACAACTCGAGCGACACGGCCTGCTTCTCCGGCGCGTCCTGATCGTCCGTGTAGATCAGGACGTTGGTGTCGAGAAAACTACGCCCGGCCATGGAGCTCGTCGCGGTCGAACGTCCAGCCGCCGGACCGGCCGCCCGACGCCATCGACAACTCGCGCAACTCCCGGACGTCGGCCTCCGCGTCGTCGCTTCCGGCCAGCCCGGCCAGGTACTCGCGGACCAGCTGGTTGAGGCTCGTCCCCATGGCCTCCGCCACCGCCCGCGCCCGCTGCACGATCTGGTCGTCGACCGACATGGTGATGTTCATGGCGCACATAATACGTGCACCCATATCCTGTGTCAACTGCCGCGCGGTGAGGGCGCGGACGAGGGTCGGGAATCTTCCCGGCCTGGCGGGGCGATGCCATGGCGGGAAAGGCGGCGCGCGCGACGGGCCCGCTCGTCAGCGCGACGGCGCGCGCAATGCGACGGCGGTGGGCACTGCGGCGGTGACGGTCGCGCTGAGCGCGCGCAGCCGCTGGTGGGCCTGGTCGACGATGGACGAGAGCTGTGGGTCGGGCTCGGGCCACAGCGCGATGACGCGGCGGTACTCGCGCGCTGCGGCCGTGCCCTCGCCGCGCTCGTCGAGCAGCCGGGCGCGCTCGAACGCGGCGGGTGCGAGCCAGGCCAGGTCGTAAACGGACGTGGCGTGAAACGAGGCGAACTGGCGCAGCGCGTCGTCGATGCGGCCGCGCTCCTCGAAGATGCGGGCGCGCAGGAAGCGCACCATGGTCAGCGCGAAGAACGGGGACAGCTCGAGCTTCAGCTGGGCGGCCTCGACCTCGATGCCCTCGATGAGCTGCTCCGCGGTCACGTAGTTGCCCTTCTCGAATTCCATCCAGGCCAGCAGGTTCTGGCCCAGCTGTTCGCCGAGCGCGATGGCTTCCGGGCCGCCGGGCAGCGACTGGATCTCGCTCACGTAGGAGCGGACGCGGAACTCCTCGCCCAGCCGGAGCGAGAGCAGGCCGAGCGTGAACAGGCGCAGCCGGTCGTACACGCTGTCATGCACGGTCAGCTCGGTGACCGGCGCCTCGCCCGGCGAGCCCGGCGTCGTGGCGAGCAGACGATCGCGCAGCGCCTCGAGTTCCGTGCGCGACGGGCGAGGCGAGAAGGGCGCCTCGTGCAGGCTGACGGTGAAGACGAGCGCGGGCAGCGCGTCGAGCGCGCGCGCCTGTGCCAGCTCGTTCCGGGCGGCGCCGTGCAGGCCCTGCGCGGCGAACAGGTGCGCGACGGTGACGTGGCCCAGCACGCGCGCGTCGGTCGAGCGCGAGGAGTCGGTCAGCAGGCGCATGATGCGGGCGGCGCCGGCCAGGTTGCCGGTGTACATGGCCACGCGGCCGCCGATCGACCAGATCGAGCGCGGCTCGGGCAGCCGGCTCAGCGCGAGCAGCGTGCTGTCGATACGCGCGGCATCGTTCTGTGCGAACGCGACGTAGGCCTTCATCTCGATCGCACGGATGCCGTCGGGCTCGATCTCGAGCGCGCTCGAGGCCAGGCTCTCGAGTTCGGCCTGCCGGCCGGCGACGGCGTCCAGGCGTGCGGCGTGCAGCAGGGCGCCGAAATCGCGCGGCTGGAAGTTGAGCACGCCCTGCCAGAGCGAATCGGAGGCCAGCACATCGCTGCCGTCCCGCGGCGCGTGGTGGAACAGGATCTCGGCCAGCTGGAACGTGGCTTCGTAGTCGTCGGGGTGCGCGACGCGGATCCAGTCGTAGACGCGGTGCGCGGCGGCCAGGTCGCCCACCTGCGCCATGCGCCTGGCCTCGGCGAGCAGACGCGTGCGCCACGTCAGACGCCGCGACTCGGCGACATCGGCGCAGTCCGCGGATGAGGATCCGGCTTCCTCGATGAACGCGCTGCCGCACCGGTCCGTGGCAATGGCCAGCCGGATGCCCTCCTCACGGTACGGGTTGTAAGCGGCGACATCGCCGGCCCATTCGGCCGCGATGCTGAGACGGTACCAGGCCAGCGAGAAGTCGGGGTCCGACTCGACGGTCCTCGTGAACGCCTCGGCGGATCGCTGGTACTCGCCCGCGCGGAACAGCCGTCCGCCTTCGATGTACGCCTCGAGCGCGGCCAGCGAGCCGGTCGGCGCATCGTCGGCCACGCGCGCGCCGCGCTGTCCGATGTCCATCTCACGGGCCAGCTCCTCCGCGATGCCGGCGACGAGCTGAGCGATGTCATCGCGCCGGCCCGCCCGCGCGACCGTCGAGAACGGCCTGCCATCCTCGTCGACGTGGAAGAGCTGCGCCTCGATGCGAATCTCCGGCGGCGCCTGCCACGGCCACCGCCAGCCGCTCGACGCGGTCGCGCCGGCGCCCAGTTCGATGCGCGTCTCGACGAAGAAATTGGCGTAGGCGCGGCGCGCGCTGAGCGCGTACGGGCTGCGCGCGTTCGCGATCGCGGGCTGCGCCAGGATGCCGAACACCGCGCGCGGATCACTGGCCGGCCAGCCCAGCTGCTCGAGCTTCGCCGCCAGCAGCACCGCCACACCCTCGCCCAGATCCTCGGTTCCGTCCGAACCGCTGACCACACCCGGCATGATGGCGACGCGCTCGGGCGAAGGATTCGTGGGGAACGGATCGAGCAGGCCGTGCGCGAAGCCGGTGAGCTGCGCCACGGCATCATCGACCAGGCGCAGCACGTCCGCGGCGTCGCCTTCCCGCCCGCCGGTGCCGATCTCCTCGACCGCGTCGTCGACGGCGTACAGCGATGTCCTCGCCGTGGCGCGTTCGCCATCGACTTCCAGACGCGCATCCACGAAGAAGCCGGCGCCGGCCCTGCGCGCGACGGCCGCCGGCTCGAGCGGCAGCCGACCCTGCTCGCGCACCGTGTTGACATCGACGGTGTTCCAGCCCGCGCTCTCCAGCCGTGTCGTGACCACGACGGCCAGTGCATCCTCGAGGGGAGCGGACCCGGCCACGCCAGTCACCGACGGGATCACCGCGACGGGTGCGCCAGGCCGGTTGGGCCCGTCGCGGTCCACGAAGCGGAGGACGGTGATGACCACGAGCGCGACGAAGGTCAGGCCGAGCAGGACGGGCGCCACACGCCGGCGCCGCTTCACCACCAGGCGAGGCGCGCGATCGGGCTCGGCCGGCGTGCGGACGATGCCGCCCGAGGTGATGTCCAGCGCCCACGCCAGACCGATGGCGATGGGAAGCCCGACCAGCAGCAGCACGAGGACCAGCTGCATCGTGTAGTCGGGGAGATCGGTGAAGATCTCGGTCAGGAATTCGGCGCCATTGAACGCAACGCCACCGGCAATCAGGTACGCCACCACGACGCGCGGGACACGTCGCCGGTAGAGTTCCCGGGCAAAAGCCGTGATGCGTTCGCGCAGACGAGCCACCGAAGTCCCCTTTGCAGGTACGAAGCTACGTTGCCCGTGTGCCGGTGCTGTGTCAAGTCACGCAATCGCGGGATATCCGGTCCCGAACGTGGCCTTTTTCGGCGGGAATCGGCATGATATAACAGAAATGTTCGGGAAAGGCCGAACCCGGTGAGCCAACCATGAACGACAGACTGCGCCTCGACGATCGATTCACGCACCTCGTGACCGTGGACGCGTGCCGGGTGCTGGTGGGCGACGAGGACGCGCTGCTGCTCGAGGTGCCGGCCGCGACGGACGTGCTGCCCCTGCTGGACGGCCGCTCGACCGCGGTCGAGATCGCCGAGGCGCTGGCGGACGCGCACCCGGCCGCGCTCGTCCACTTCGTGCTGCTCAGTCTCGAGCGCGCGGGTATCACGCGGGCCGTCGTTCCGGCCGACGGCTCGGCCGCGCCCGACGTGGGCATGGCCGGGCTGCCAGGCCTGCTCCGGACCAGATGGGAGGGGCGAGGCGATGCGCGGGCGGTGCGCATCGCGTTGCGCGACGACGCCAGCCGCGATGTCGACATCGTCCTGACGGACGACGGTCTGGTACCGGAGCTGCCCGGGCTGTGCGAGCGCAACGGGGTAACGCCCGTGTTGCTGGCGTGCCTGGGCCGGCGGCGTGTGCTGATCGGCCCCTGCTTCTCCGACGAGCCGGGCCCGTGTCCGGCCTGCCTGCAGGACCGGCTGCGGCTGAACCTGGCGGCGCGCACGCTGCTGCACGTGCCCGATGCAGAGCACGCCGGCGAGCTGCGCGTCGAACGGCTCGAGCGCGACATCCCGGCGCAGGCGTTCGCACGGCTTGCCACCGGCATCGCGGTGATCCGGACAGCGCCGCGCACGCGGTGGCCTCGCGATCGCGTCGTGGCCATGGCCTTCGACGAGAGGAGCGAGCGGCAACACCACCACGTGCCCCGGCTGCCGCACTGTCCGACGTGCGGCGATCCGGCGATCGGCACACCGGGCGCGCGGATCGCGCTCGCCTCGCGCGTCAAGGTCGCGCGCTCGGGCGGAGGCTACCGGACCGAGGATCCTGCCGTAACGCTCGATCGCCTGACCCCGTTCATCAGCCCGCTGACCGGCGTGGTCCGTCACGTCCGCCGCGTGCCCGTCGAGGACACGGACCTCGTGCACGTCTACACCGCCAGCCACGCGCTCCACTACGGCACGGGCGACCTGGGCGCACTGAAACGCGCGCGGCGCGACACGAGCGGCGGCAAGGGCACGAGCGACCTGGACGCGCGCGTCAGCGCCCTGTGCGAGTCACTCGAACGGTTCTCCGGCGTGCACCGTGGCAGCGAGCGGCTGCACACCGGCCGTCAGTCCGACTGGGGCGCGCGGGCCATCCACCCGAACGAACTGCTCCTGTTCAGCGACGAACAGTTCCGCACGCGTGACGCGTGGAACGCCGCCGATGCCGGCGGCTTCCAGTGGGTCCCCGAACCGTACGAGGATCAGCCGATCGAGTGGGCGGAAGTGCGCTCGCTCGCGACCGGCGACAC
>JBFFZF010000154.1:0-11601 GCA_041568755.1 Longimicrobiales bacterium
CTCCCGCCGTCCCGCCTCAATGCGCGTGCCGGATCAACCCGATGAACACCGCCGACAGCATCGCGAAGATGTAGGCCTGCAGGAACGCGACGAAGATCTCCAGCAGCATGATCGCCACCGCCATCACCACCGGCGCCGGTGCGATGAATATGCGGCTGGCCAGCGCAGCCATCACCGCCAGCCCGGTCAGCGACAGCACGACGGCGTGCCCCGCCGTCATGTTCGCGTACAGCCGGATGGCCAGGGCGAACGGCTTGGTCAGCTTGGACAGGAACTCGACCGGCGTCATGATCAGGTACATCAGCGGCTTCATCACGGTCGGCACGCCGGGCGGCATGTAGAAGATCGTCTTCGCGTAACCCTTCGCGCCCAGCTCGGCCATGCCCGCCCCCTCCACGATCACGAACGTGATGATGGCCAGGACGGCGGTCACGGAGATGTTGCCGGTCGGCGAAGCGCCCCACGGGATCAGACCCAGCAGGTTGCAGAACAGGATGAAGAAGAAGACGGTCACGATGTACGGCACGTAGCGCTCTCCGCCGTGCCCGATGTTCTTCATCGCGACTTCGTCGCGCAGGTACAGCACGAACGCCTCGACGACGTTCGCGGCACCGCGCGGGCCGCGGCCGGCACCCGCCGCCTGCTCGCGGCGCGCGCCGCGCGCCGACAGGATCAGCAGCACGACAACCATCACGGCCGCCAGCATCATGAATACGACGTGCTTGGTCAGGGACAGGTCGAGCGTGATCGGACCCAGGTGAAGCGGAGGAAACTGCGGCAGGTGAATCACGCCGAACGGCAGCTCGATCTCGTTCGAATCCGCGAGATGGTGCAGGATCATCTCCGTGATGTCGAACGGCCCGCCGTCGTCTTCCGCCCTGGGCAGTGCCGCCCACAGTTTGGCCATCATCCCGCGGTTTCACCCTTTCGCACGTAGACCGCCTCCAGCAGCAACAGCCCGAACAGGAACGTCACGAACCCGATCATCGTCGGCAGCGGCGGAAACAGCGCCGTCGCGCGCAGCCACAACCCCGCACCCACCACCATGCCCAGCCGGAGCAGCATCCCGCCCACGAAACCCAGCAGGAACAGCTCGGGCCGATCGCGCACCGCCAGCAGCCCCGCGAAAGCGGCCAGCTGCAGCACCCACGCCGCGCCCGCCGCCACCAGCAGGCCCGGCCGGGCCCCCGCATCGACCACGAGCACGCCCGCCACCACCAGTCCGAGCACGAGCGCCAGCGACGCGGCCGCGTAGGAGCGCCATGCCCGCCCGGCTCCCCCGGTCACCGGCCCCGTCCCCCGCCGTCCTCGCCCGGCTGCACCTGCCGCAGCATTGACCAGAAGCCGGCCGCCGCGCCCACGAACGCGAACACCAGCGTCAGCACCGGCCGCGTACCCAGCTTGCCATCCACCCACATCCCCGCGAACACGAAGGCCAGCGTGACCAGCGCCCACGACAGCCCGGCACCCAGGTAGCGGCCCCACGTCGGCGGCGTCTGCTGCCCCCCGTTTCCGGTCACCCATCGCCTCCCGGGTCGGCTCCGCCCGCGGGCTCCGCCGCTCTGTCACGGAACGCGTGCGCGCGTAAGGATACCCGCTTGTGAATTTTTTCGCAAGCAGCCCCGCTTGACGCCCTTCGACGGGCTTCCCTATCTTCTCCACGCTGCGCCCGAACGGGCGCACAAGTCACGGAAATACTGAGCCGGCACGGAGTTGCAAGGCGAACCCGAGACCCGTCCGAACCTCCAGGTGCCGCGTTCGAGTTCCCGCCTCGCCGGCCTCCTCATCGCCGCCCTCCTGAGCTGCAGCCCTTCAGGATCCACGCAAACGACCGGGGGAGCCGTGAATGGAGCCGATGCGACGCCGGCCCTGAGTCCGACGCTCGGGGTGCGTGTGGAAGGCGACACGGTGCGGTTCGTGCTTCAGGTCACCAACGTGGGCGAGCAGTCGGTGCGGCTGGAGTTCGCGTCCGGGCAGCGTTACGACTTCGCGGTCGTCGATGGCGCGGGGGCGGAGGTGTGGCGCTGGTCCGCCGGGATGGGGTTCGTGCAGATGATCGGGCTGGAGGAGCTGGCGCCCGGCGCGACGCTGGGCTGGGAAGAGGTGTGGGCGGCGGGCGGCCGGAGCGGCACATTCGAGGCGGTGGCCTGGTTGACGTCGACGACGCGGCCCCTCGAACTGCGCACGCCGTTCGAGCTGGCCGGAGGCTGAGCGGAGAGCGGATGGAAGCCACGGTATTGCGTTCATCGGAAGGCGACGACGTCCGGCTTCTGGAGCGGCTGACGGATGCGCGTGCGCGGCTCGAGGCGGAGATCGAGCGGCGCGTGATTGGCCAGCACGAGATCGTGGAGGGGCTGCTCACGGCGCTCCTCGCGGATGGGCACGCGCTGCTGGTGGGCGTGCCGGGTCTGGCCAAGACGCTGCTGGTCTCGACGATGGCGCGCGCGCTCGACCTGAGATTCAGTCGCATCCAGTTCACGCCGGATCTCATGCCGACGGACATCACGGGCACGGAGGTTCTGGAGGAGGACCGTTCGACGGGCAAGCGGCTGTTCCGGTTCGTGCACGGGCCCGTCTTCGCGAACGTGATCCTGGCGGACGAGATCAACCGGACACCGCCGAAGACACAGGCTGCGCTGCTGCAGGCGATGCAGGAGCGGGCGGTCACGGCGGCGGGCGAGACGATGGCGCTCGACCGGCCGTTCTTCGTGCTGGCGACGCAGAATCCGATCGAGCAGGAAGGCACGTACCCGCTGCCGGAAGCGCAGCTGGACCGGTTCATGCTCGAGTTGCGCATTGGTTACCCGTCGAAGGCGGACGAGGAACGCGTGGCCATGCAGACCACCGGCGCAGACGAGCCGGCCGTGCATCAGGTTCTGGGCGGTGCGGAGCTGCTCGAGCTGCAGCGGCTGGTGCGCCGGGTGCCGGCGCCGCCCTCGCTGGTCGCATACGCGGTGCGTCTTGCCCGTGCGACGCGGCCGGACGACGAGGATGCGCCGGAGATGACGCGTCGTTATGTGAGCTGGGGTGCGGGCCCGCGCGCCTCGCAGAATCTCGTGCTCGGAGCCAAGGCCAGAGCGGCGATGTCCGGCCGGGCCGCACCCAACTTCGATGATGTACGTGCGATCGCGCCCGCGGTCCTGCGCCATCGCATCGTGACGAATTTCCAGGCGGAGGCGGATGGCCGGTCGGCGGGGGATCTCGTCGAGGAACTCATCCAGCTGAGCCGAAAATGGACGTAGACGACAGTAGTCCGCCTGCCCGGCGGACATGCCGGTCGGTGGCGTCGCCATGATGCTCCTGCTCGCCGCGGCGATCGGTGCGGCGATTCTTCTGTCCGCCTTCTTCACAGCCGCCGAAGCCGCTCTGTTCGCGCCTCCCGAGTCGCGCGTTCGCGCCCTGGCCGAGGAGGGCGTCCGGGGCAGCGGTGCGCTGCTGCAGCTGCGCGCCCGGCCGGAACGCCCGCTGCTCCTGCTGCGGCTGGGTGACACCACGGCCGATGTGATGGCCGGCGCTCTGGTCGGTTACGCCGCATACGTGCAACTGCAGGGCCTGGGTCTGGCCATCGCGGTGGGCATCGTTTCCCTGCTCGTGCTGTATCTGGGCGGTCTTCTGCCGCTGGGCGTGGCCCGGACGCACGCGCCCGCTTTCGGGCTCGTCATCGCGCCGCCGCTGCTCATCGTCACGCGCGTGCTCGGTCCGTTCCTCGACATCGCCGCCCGGTTCGCGCGGGTGCAGCCGCGTGGCCTGGACACCGGTGCCGGCATCACGGAGACGGACATTCGGCAGCTCACGGTGCTGGGCCACACGGAGGGCGCCATCGAGGAGCACGAACGCGCGCTGATCGAGCGTGCGTTTCGCATGGATGAGACGAAGGCCTGGGACATCATGACGCCGCGCGTCGACGTCATGGCCTGGCGCGACGATCGCATGGTCCGCGAGCTGGTCAGCGAGCTGGCGTCGGTGCCTTACTCGCGCATCCCGATCTACCGCGACACGATCGACAACGTCACCGGTGTGCTGCACGTGCGCGACGCGTACCAGGCGCTGGTGGCAGGGCAGCGCGACGTGCCGATCCGCGCCCTCGCGCGTGAACCGCTCATCGTGCCCGGCTCCATGTCCGTGGACAAGCTGCTGCGTGATTTTCAGACGCGGCGCATCCATCTGGCGATCGTGGTCGACGAGTACGGTGGCACGGACGGGCTCGTGACACTCGAGGACGTCCTCGAGGAGCTGGTGGGTGAGATCGTCGACGAGACCGACATCGCCGAAGAGCCGATCACGCGCGTCTCGCGAACCGAGATCCTTGCCTTCGGCGATGCCGACCTGCGCGAGATCAACCACTACCTGAATGCCAGCTTCCCGCAGCTCGAGCACCGTACGCTCAACGGTTATCTGCTCGACGAGCTGGGCCGCGTGCCGGAGGAAGGCGAGCGGTTCGAACGCGAGGGCATCCAGATCGACATCGTCGAAGCGACCGACACGCTCGTCGAACGTGTCCGCCTGCGCCGGCTGGCCGGCTCGTCCGACGGGTCCGGCGCAGTGGACGGCCGGCACGCCGAGACGTTGACCGGCACGCGCCCGGACGGCGACGGCGATGGCGCCGCTGATGGAACCGTTGGCCGCTGAGCCGGGCGCCGGCCGGCACGGCCTGATCGTGCCGTTCGGCGGCCATACGCCGCGCATTCACCCCAGCGCGTTCATCGCGCCCACGGCCGTGCTCATCGGTGATGTCGAGATCGGTGCGCACGCCAGCATCTGGTTCGGCGCCGTGCTGCGCGGCGATCACCCCGATTACGGCATCCGCATCGGCGCACGCACGAGCATCCAGGACAACTGCGTGCTGCATGTGAGCGCGCGCGGTGCGACCGTCGTGGGGGACGAGGTCACGGTCGGCCACGGCGCGGTCTTCGAGTCGTGCGAGGTCCGGCGCAGCGCGCTCGTAGGCATGAACGCGGTGCTGCTGCACGGCGCCGTCATCGGTGAGGAGGCGCTGGTTGCCGCGGGCAGTGTGGTACCGGAGGGGATGGTCGTGCCGCCGCACAGTCTGGTGGCCGGCGCACCGGCGCGCGTGCGCCGCACGCTGAGCGACGCCGCCGCCGAATGGATCCGGCACAGTGCGGACCACTACGTCGAACTCGCGGCCCGCTACCTCGAAGCCGGCATCGGGCGCGTGGATGGGCCATGACCGGCGCCGGCGAGCGCACGTGCATCATCGTGGGCGGCGGCGCGATCGGCTGCGCCATCGCGTGGCGGCTCGCGCAGCGCGGCTGGAGCATCACCGTGCTCGAGCGCGGCGTGCCGGGTACGGCGGCGACAGCGGCCGCCGCAGGCATGCTGTCGCCGCTCGGCGAATTGCGGCACGCCCCGGCCCTGGCGGAGCTGGGCGTGGCCAGCCTGGCGGCGTGGCCCGGTTTCGCGGACGCCCTGCGCGCAGCGACGGGCATCGACGTCGAGCTGCGCCCCGGCGGGACGCTGCACATCGCGTTGCGCGAGGCGGATGATGCGGCGCTGGAGGATGTGCACCTCTCGAGCCGCGGGTCGGCAGACGCACTGACCGGAGACGAGGCGCGTGCCCTCGAGCCGGCGCTCTCCCCGGCCGTGCGCAGTGCCGTCCTCGTGCACGGCGATGCCAGCGTCGACAACCGGCGTCTGGGACACGCGCTCTGGCACGCCGCACAGGGTTCGGGCGCGGTCGTCCGACCCGGCACGGAGGCCGCCGGCCTGCTCATCGATGCGGCGGCGGCGCGTGTGCGCGGCGTCCGCCTCCACGATGGCGAGGAACTGACGGCGCCGGTCGTCGTGATCGCGGCGGGCGCATGGAGCGCGCGCTTCGCTCCGGCAGCGACGCGCCCGCCCGTGTTCCCCGTGCGCGGCGAGATGTTCTCGGTGGGGCCGGCCGCGCACGACCGGCCCATCGTCGGGCGCATGATCCACGGCCCGCACGGGTACCTGATCCCGCGCAGGAACGGCGATGTCCTCGTCGGCGCCACGGTCGACGAAACGGGATTCGCGCCCGGTCCCACGCCGGGCGGCATCGCGCGCATGATCGCCATGGCCGGCGAACTCGTGCCGGGCATCGTGACCCTGCCGATGCGCGAGACGTGGGCCGGCTATCGCCCCGGGACGCCGGACGGATTGCCTCTGCTGGGTCCCGACGCGCGCCTGGCAGGCCTGGTCTGGGCGACAGGGCATTTCCGGAACGGCATCCTGCTCGCCCCCATCACGGCCGACCGCATCGCCGCCCTCGTCGCCGGCGAGCGCTGGACGGATCTGCAACCCTTCTCGCCTGGCCGGTTCGCATGAGCGCGACGCCCGCAGACGGAGAGACGCGCGAAACCGGACCCGTCGAGCCGGACGCGCCGGTCCGTACCGGCGACGACGGCGACACGGGATACCGGTGCGACCTGTGCGGTGGCCCCATGATCGAGCGCCACTGCCGGATCGTCTGTACGGTGTGCGGCTACCAGCGCGACTGCTCCGATCCCTGACCCGCGGTCCGGGTCAGAGGCCGAGCACGGTGGACAGGTACCAGCGCAGGATGGGCTCCCCCCAGCCGTGCGCTATGGCCGCGCCCAGTGCGAGGAAAGTGCCCAGCGGGAGATACGAGGCCATGGGCTGCAGGCGGCCGCGCACCCACAGCACGGGCAGCCCGATGACCAGGCCGAGAACCGCACCCAGCAGGATGGTGAGCAGCGCGCCGCCCGGCCCGAGGAAGGCACCGACCATCGCCATCATGTGGATGTCCCCCACACCGAGCGCCGGTTTCCGGAACGCCTTCTCGGCCACGACCTTGATCACCCAGAGCAGGGCGTAGCTCACGACGGCGCCGATCAGCGCGCGGACGATCGTGGGCGGTCCCGCCGCGGGCGCGAGCAGCAGCCCGAGCACGAGTCCGCCGAGCGAAAGCTGATCCGGGATGACCATCTCGCGCGCATCCGTGAGAGCGATGCCCAGCACGATGGTCAGGAACAGCGCGGAGTGGAGTGCCTGCAGGCTGAACCCGAAGCGGATCGAGGCGGCCAGCCAGATCAGGCCGGTCGCCAGTTCGACGACGGGATACTGCACGGAGATGGGTGCCCGGCAGTGACGGCACGCCCCGCGCAGCAGCAGCCAGCTGAGCACGGGGATGTTGTCGTACAGCACGATCGGCTGCGCGCAGCCCGGGCAGCGCGAGCGCGGCCGCACGACCGACTCGCCGGCCGGCCAGCGGACGATGCAGACGTTCAGGAACGACCCGACGACCGCGCCTGCGGCGGTCGCGAGAATCCACAGCGCCTGATCCGGCATGCCTCCTACCCGTTCCGGGAAGCGCCGGGCGGATACCCGGCCCATCCAGTGTCGACACGCGCGGCGCTTCCGCCCAGCTGGTCAGCGGCCGAGCGCATAGAGCAGCACCGCCGCCGCGGCCGCCACGTTGAGCGATTCGACGCCCGCGCGTATCGGCACGGCGATCAACGCGTCCGCGGCATCGCGGACGGCATCGCGCACGCCCGAGCCCTCGTTCCCGACGACCAGCGCCCAGCGCTCGCCGGGCTCGACCCGGGCCACGTCGGTGCCCCCTCGGTCCGCGGCGAGGATGCGGAACGCGTGCTCCTTCAGCCAGGGCAACGCGGAGTCGGCGTCCGCGTGCACGATGGGCATGCGGAACGCAGAACCGGCGGACGCGCGCACGCCCTTCGGGTTCCACACGTCGGCCGTACCATCGAGCGCCAGCACGAAGGCGGCGCCGAACGCGAGCGCGCTGCGTACCAGCGTGCCCACGTTGCCCGGATCCTGGATGCCGTCCAGCACGAGAGCCTTGCGCGCGGCGGCGGGATCGATTTCCTGCAGCGTCGCGTCGGGCACGCGCGCGGCCACGACGACGCCCTGCGGCGCGTCGGTCGCGGCGATGCGCGCGAGCACGTGCTCGGGCACGGTGAGCACGGGTGCTGCGGCGGCGAGCGCAGCCGCCAGGGCCTGTCCGCGCGGCGTGTCCGGCAGCGAGTTCGTGATCACGCTCCGCTCGATGGGCACGCCGGCCGCCAGCAGCTCCTCGACGACGCGCACGCCTTCGGCCAGGAACAGTCCGCGCCGCTCCCGCTGCGCGCGCTGCCGCAGGGCCATGAACAGCCGCTCGTCGACACGGGACAGCATCAACGGGTCTCCGATATGGACACGCGGCCCGCTCGCAGTACCTTCCCCGCGTGAGCACCGTGGCAGACCGCACCCGTCCCGTCGCCCTGACGATCGCCGGCAGCGACAGCGGCGGCGGTGCGGGCATCCAGGCCGACCTCAAGACGTTCCACGCCTTCGGTGTGTTCGGCACGAGCGCCGTGACGGCCGTCACCGTGCAGAACACGCTCGGCGTCCAGGCCGTGCACGCGATCCCGCCCGCGCTGGTCATCGCGCAGATCCATGCGGTCGCATCCGATCTGCGGCCGGCCGCGTGCAAGACCGGCATGCTGGCCACGCGCGAGCTCGTCGAGGTCGTCGCCGGCGCGCTGCGCGACGCGGCGCTGGAGCGCTACGTCCTCGATCCGGTGATGATCGCGACCAGTGGTGACGCGCTTCTGGCTGCCGGCGCCGAAGCCGCGATCCTCGAACACCTCGTACCGCTGGCCACGTGTGTGACCCCGAACCTGGATGAGGCCGAGCGTCTGACCGGCCGGCCGGTGCGCACGCCCGTGGCCATGCGCGCAGCTGCGGTCGCGCTGGTCGAAGCCGGCGCGCGGGCCGCGCTCATCAAGGGGGGGCACCTCGAGGGCGATCGCGTCGTGGACGTCTTCTGGGACGGGCGCGAGCACCGCAGCTGGACGCGTGACCGGATCGACACTCGCAGCACGCACGGGACCGGCTGCACGCTGTCCGCCGCGATCGCCGCGGGACTGGCGCGCGGCGCGCCGCTGGGGGCGGCGGTTCATGGCGCGCTCGACTTCGTGCACCGCGCGATCCGCTCCGCGCCGGCGCTCGGCGGGGGTAATGGACCGCTCGACCATTTCATCGCGCCGGACCCGTCACCCACCAGCGCGGCAGACTGACGAACGCGCCGCGGATGTCCATCGACACGCCGCGCAGCCGGTCGCGCACGATGTACAGATCGTCCCACGCGTACAGGAACGACCAAGGCTGCTCGTCGCGCAGGATCGTCTGCAGCCGCGCCAGTGCCGGCCTCGCCGTCGCGCGATCGACCTGCGTTCCGACCTCATCGATGAGGCGATCGACTTCGGGATTGGCGTAGCCGGCGAGCTGGAAGGGCCCGCCCAGCGCACCGCTGTGGAACAGGGCACGCAGGTTGAGCCGGAAATCGGATTCCCAGCCCATCAGCACGGCGTCGAAGTCGCGCTGGGGCGACGTGATCTGACCGACCAGCGTCCCGAACTCGAGCGGCTGCGGGCGCACCTCGATGCCGAGCGCGCGCAGGTCGCCGGCGATCAGCTCGGCCATGTCACGGTTGAGCGCGTTGTCCGCGGGCAGGTTGAGCACGAAGCCGAAGCGGCGGCCATCGGGCAGCTCGAGCAGACCATCGCCATCGCCGTCCCGGATGCCGGCCTCGGCGAGAAGCGCGCGCGCGCCGGCCGTGTCGTAGGGCAGCGGCTGCAGGTCGGACGCGTAGGCCCAGTGGAACCGGCCGACCGGTCCGACCGTGACGCGGCCCCTGCCGTCGCGCAGGCCATCCAGCAGTCGCTGCCGGTTGATCGCCATGGTCAGAGCCCGGCGCACCCGCGCATCGGCGAAGGGCGTGCGCCGTCCGTTCCAGCCGACGAAGGCGTACTGCCGGGCCTCGCGCTCGATCGTGCGCAAACCCCGCGCCCCGGCGAGCTGGGTGAACGTCTCGGGCCGCGCGTTGAGCACGACGTCCGCGTTGCCGGTCTGCAGCTCCGTGACCTGTGCCGTGTTGTCCGGGATCACGCGCCACACCAGCCGGTCGAGGTACGGCCGGCCGCCCAGCTCCGGTGAGAAGTCCGCATTGGCCTCGAACACCCAGCGGTCGCTGGGCACGTACTCGACGAACCGGAACGGGCCGTTGCCCACGGGCCGTTTGTTGAACGGTGCGTTGCGCATGGCGGCGGCCGGGACCGTGTCCAGCAGGTGGCGTGGCACGACAGGCGCGAACGGCAGCCCGGCCAGCGGATCGGCATGCGGCGTCCAGCGAAAACGGACGCGCATCGAGTCGAGCACCTCGACGCCTGTCCACGCCTGGAACGCCTCCGACTGCGGTGAGCCGGTCGCCGGATCTTTCAGGCGCTCGAAGGTGAACGCCACGTCGGCCGCGGTCGTGCGCACGCCGTCGTGCCAGCGCACATCCTCGCGCAACGCGAATACGACGCCCGTGTCTCCGGTCAGTTCCCAGCTGCGCGCGAGCGCGGGCGTGAACCCGAGCGCCGAATCGTAGGCCACGAGCGGCAGGAACAGCGCGAACCGGACCAGCTCCTGCGCGTACCGCTCCTGGCTGACCAGCGGGTTCGCGAAATCGAGGTCGTTGGCGCCCGCAATCACGGCGATGCCGCCGTAGACGGGCTCTTCGCCACCCGCCGTGGGCTCGCCGGCCCGCTCACCGCACGCCGCGAGGAAAACGATGAGCGGGACGAGCAGGCGAACGGCCGTGCGGCTCTGTCCAAAGCGTGGCGACATGGTGCCTCCGGCGCTGGAACGGTCTGGGGGAACCAGCCGCAATCTCGGCTGCGGCCACGCCGCGATCAAGCGCTCGCCGCGCCCGCGGCCAGGACGCCACGCAGGAGACGACGCAGCGCATCGGCCGCACGCCGGCCCACCTCGAGCACCTCATCGTGGTCGAGCGGCGAGGCCGCCAGCCCGGCCGCCGGGTTGGTGATGAGCGAGATGCCCAGCACGCGCACGCCTGCGGCCCGTGCGACGAGCACCTCCGGGACGGTGCTCATGCCGACCGCATCCGCGCCCAGCCGCTCGAGCATGCGCACCTCCGCGCGCGTCTCGTAGCTCGGTCCATGCAGCGCGCAGTACACGCCGCGACGCAGCGGGATGCCTTCGCCGGCCGCGACGTCTTCCGCCAGGCGCTGCAGCTCGCGATCCCACGGCTCGGACATGTCCGGAAACCGCGTCTCGCCCTCGAGCACGGATCCGATCAGCGGGTTGGCGCCGGTCAGGTTGATGTGATCGTCGATCAGCATGAGATCGCCCGGCTGCAGCGTGCGCTGGATGCCGCCCGCCGCGTTGGTCAGGACCAGCACGCGGATGCCCATGCGCACCAGCAACCTGGCCGGCAGCGCCGTCGTCGCCGCGTCGTGCCCTTCGTAGCGGTGGAAGCGGCCCTGCATCACGATGCACGGCACGCCGCTCACATGGCCGGCCGTGAGCGTGCCCGCATGCCCCGCGATGGACGCGTCCGGAAACCCCGGGATCTCGCCGAACGGAACGCGCACGGGACCCTCGACGTCATCCGCGAACGCACCCAGCCCCGACCCCAGCACGATACCCGCGCGCGGCTGGATGTCGGTCCGCGCCCGTACGAACGCGACTGCGTCCCCGATCACCCGTTCCCGATCATCCATCCCCATACGCATCCCCACTCCCGCCGTTGACCCCATCCCCATCCTCCACGCCCCATCCCCGTTCCCGCCGTCCCCCATCCGTGCCTAGACC
>JBFFZF010000155.1:0-11554 GCA_041568755.1 Longimicrobiales bacterium
CACCACCCGAGCCATGATCGAGCTGAAAGACGTCCGCAGGACCTACCGCAAGGGCAGCGAGGAGATTCACGCGCTCGCCGGTGTGTCCCTGCGCATCGAACCGGGCGAGTTCGTCGCCGTCACCGGCCCGTCCGGCTCCGGTAAGAGCACGCTCATGCACATCATCGGGCTGCTCGACCGGCCGGACGGCGGCTCGTACACGCTCGAAGGCCGCGCCGTCGATGCCCTGCACGCGGACGAGCTGGCCAGGCTGCGCAACGAGAAGATCGGCTTCGTCTTCCAGGCGTTCCACCTGCTGCCGCGCACGACCGCCCGCGAGAACGTCGAGCTGCCGCTCATCTACTCGAGCCGCGCCGATGTCGACGGACTCGCGGACCGCGCGCTCGCGGCCGTCGGCCTCTCGGACCGCTCCAACCACGAGCCGGGCGAATTGTCCGGCGGCCAGCAGCAACGCGTCGCCGTCGCGCGCGCGCTCGTCAACGAGCCCGACATCATCCTGGCCGACGAGCCGACCGGCAACCTCGACTCGCGCGCCGGGCTCGAGTTGATCGCGATCTTCCAGAATCTCCACCGCGCCGGCCGCACGATCGTGCTGATCACGCACGACGCCGCGCTCGCGCAGCACGCTCAGCGCGTCATCCGTCTCGTGGACGGCCGGATCGCGAGCGACGAGAAGGTCAGCAACCCGCTCGACGCGCGCGCACAACTCGAACACGCAAGCGGCACGGACAGCCAGCTCCAGGGGACAGCGCCATGAAGAAGATGCGGAGACTCCTCGGCCACGCGGTGCGCGACATGGGCCGGCACCGGGTGCGCACGTCGTTCATGATGCTCGGGACGTTCGTCGGCGTGACCGCGCTCACCGCGATCCTCGCCATGGGCCGGAACTCGCGCCAGCAGCTGCTCGACCGCATGGACCTGCTGTTCAGCGGCTCGAGCATCCTCGTGAGCGGCGGCACACCATCGTCGCGCGGCGGGCCGCACGGCGCGGCACGCAACACGCTCACGCTCGAGGACATGGCCTTCGTCGGCGCGCGGGTCGACGCCGTCGAGACCTGGGACCCGTGGCACATGCCCGGCATGCGCGAGGTCGTCTGGGAAGGGAACAGCCGGAACGTGCGCGTGATGGGTCACTCCGAGCGTGCGCCCGTCGTGTGGAACCGCGAGGTCTCACGCGGCTCGCCGTTCACCGCGGACGACGTCGCATCCGCCGCACGCGTCGCCCTGCTCGGCCAGACGCTCGCCACGAGCCTGTTCGGCGATGTCGACCCCATCGGCCAGCAGATCCGCATCGGCGCCGTGCCCTTCGAGGTCGTCGGCATCCTCGCCGTCCAGGGCATCGACCCACACGGCTGGGACCGGGACGATGAGGCGCACGTCCCCGTCACGACCGCGCAGCGCCGGCTCGACAACGCGGACCACATCAGTGCCGCCAAGATCCTGATCCGCAGGGATGCGGACTTCGATGCGGCTGCGGCCGCCGTCGAAGCCGCGCTGCGTGAGCACCACGGCCTGGCCCCGGACGCGCCCAGCGATTTCTCGATGACGACGGCCGTGCAGGTGCGCCAGATGGTCGGCTCCTCGGACCGCGTGTTCTCGACACTCCTGCCACTCGTGGCCGGCATCTCGATCATCGTGGGCGGCATCATCGTCGCCAACCTGATGCTCATGGGCGTGACCGAGCGGCGCGCCGAGATCGGCCTGCGCAAGGCGGTCGGCGCGAAATCGCGCGACGTCTGGCTGCAGTTCCTGCTCGAGTCGGCGCTCGTGACCACCGCCGGCGGCGTGCTCGGCATCCTCGCGGCCGGCGGGTTCATCTGGTTCCGATCCTCGCACTTCGGCTCGCCCGGCGGCATGCCGTGGCAGGCGATCCTGGCCGGGCTCGGCATCTCGATCGCCGTCGGGCTCATCGCCGGCGTCGTCCCGGCCCGCCGCGCCGCCGCGCTGGATCCCGTGCAGACGCTGCGTTGAGGCTGGCCCGCAACCTGCGCCTCTCGCGCAAGGCGCTGCTGCGTCACCGCGCGCGGACGCTGCTCGCGTTGTCCGGCACCGCGGTCGGCGTGGGCGCCGTGCTCGTCATGATCGCCGTGGGGCGGGGCGCGGAAGCGGAGATCAGCGCGCGAATCGAGGCACTCGGCCGCAACATGCTCGTCGTGAACGCGGGCGATGCGCCGCGCCCCGTCACCCGGCCACGCACCGCGCGCAAGGTCACCACGCTCACCCGCGCCGACGTCGCGCCGCTGCTGGCCGGCAGCCCGTCCGTCGCGCTGGCCGCGCCTGCCCGGGACCAGGGCCGCCGCGTCAAGGCCGGCACGATCAACATGATGGCGACGATCCGCGCGACCACGCCGGAATGGGCCGCGATCCGTAACTTTCGTGTTACGGACGGCCGCTTCTTCACGCACGCCGAGGACGGGCGCCTCGCCCGCGTCGGCGTCATCGGCTCGCGCGTGCGCGAGACCCTGTTCCCGGACGCGGACCCGCTCGGACAGATCGTGTGGGTCGGGCGTGTGCCGGTCGAGGTGATCGGCGTGCTCGAGAGCAAGGGCGTCACGATCGACGGGCTCTCGGCGGAGGACAACCAGATCGTCGTGCCGCTGAACACCGGGCTGCGCCGCATCTTCAATGTCGACGAGCTGAACATGATCTACGTGCAGGTCGCGGACGGCGCGCGCATGGAGGAGGCGATCGCCGAGATGCGCACGGTTCTGCGTGACCGGCATCGGCTCGACGCGCTCGGCCGGGAAGACGACTTCGCCATCCAGAATCAGGCGATCCTGCTCGAGGCGCAGCGCGCGAGCAACACCGCCTTCCGGCGGCTCATCAACGGCCTCGGCGCCGTCGCCCTGCTGCTCGGCGGCGCCGGCATCCTGGCCGTCATGCTGCTGTCCGTGAAGGAGCGGACGCCCGAGATCGGGCTGCGCATGGCCGTCGGCGCCCGCCGCCGCGACGTGCTCACCCAGTTCCTGGCCGAGGCCCTCCTGCTGGGCGCGGCCGGCGCCGTCGTCGGCATCGCGGCCGGCCTCGGCGCGGCTTCCATCGTCGGACGGACCACCGAGTGGGCCACGCAGGTGTCCCTGCCCGCTGTGGCGATCGCGGCGGGCGCCGCGCTCGCCGTGGGTCTCGCCTCCGGCGTGCTGCCCGCCCGCCGCGCCGCGGGACTCGACCCGATCGAGGCGCTCCGGGCACGGTGAGTCGGCCTCGGTCGATCGCAGGTTCTCACCGCTTCGAGGGTCCCGACGAGCCTGCGGCTCTGCCCGGGGGTTCAGCAGTGGCCCGTCCCACGCGATCTTGGGGACCATGATTTCGGTTTCCAGTCTCAAGATGGAGTTCGGCGACCGCGTCCTCTTCGCAGGCGCCACGTTCCTGCTCAATCCGGGCGAGCGCTACGGGCTGGTCGGCGCGAACGGATCGGGCAAGACGACGCTCCTCAACATCCTGAGCGGCGACCAGCCGCCGACGGACGGCACCGTCTCGATCCCGAAGTCCGCGCGCCTCGGCGTCCTGCGCCAGGACCAGTTCCTCTACGAGGACCGGGAGATCCTCGAGGTGGCGCTCATGGGTCACCCGGAGCTGTGGCCCGCCATGGTCGAGAAGGAGGCTCTGCTCGCACGGGCGCACGAGGAGTTCGACGCCGAGCGGTTCTCCGAACTCGAGGAGACCGTGCAGCGCCTCGATGGCTACACGGCGGAGGCGCGCGCGGCGACGATCCTCGAGGGCCTGGGAATCCCGACCGAACTCCACCGTCGACCCATGTCCACGCTGTCCGGCGGATTCATGCTGCGCGTGCTGCTCGCCCAGGTACTCGCAGCCACGCCCGATGTGCTGCTGCTGGACGAACCGACCAACCATCTCGACATCCTGTCGATTCGCTGGCTCGAGAAGTTCCTCGTCGGGTTCCCCGGGCCGGCCGTGGTCATCTCGCACGACCACCGTTTCCTGGACAACATCGCGACGAGGATCCTCGACGTCGACTATCAGACCGTCACCCTCTATGACGGCAACTACACCGGGTTCCTCGAGGCGAAAGCCCTCGAGCGGGAACGGCGCGAGAAGGAGATCGAGGGCCGGCAGAGGGAGATCGCGCACCATCAGAAGTTCGTGGACCGGTTCCGCGCCAAGGCGAGCAAGGCCAGGCAGGCGCAGAGCAAGCTGCGCATGATCGAGCGCGTCGCGGAGGACCTCGAAGAGCTGCCCGGCAGCTCGCGGCGCTACCCGAAGTTCCGTTTCACGCAGCGCGCGAACAGCGGGCGCCACGTACTCGCGATCAAGGGGATCCGCAAGGCGTTCGGCGATAACGAAGTCCTGCACGGCGTCGATCTCGGCGTCGAGCGCGGCGACCGCATGGTCATCATGGGCCCGAACGGCATCGGCAAGTCCACGCTCCTCAAGATCATCATGGGCAGGCTCGAAGCCGACGCCGGCACCGTCGAGTGGGGCCACGGCACGCAGCCCGGATACTTCGAGCAGGACCATCACGAAGCCCTCGGGGATTCGGACCGCACCGCCGAAAGCTGGCTCTGGGACTTCTGTCCCGGCAGGGACCGCGGCTACGTGCGCGGCCAGCTCGGCCTCATGCTGTTCACGGGTGATGAAAGCGAGAAACCGGTATCGGCACTTTCGGGCGGCGAGGCGACGCGCCTCGTGTTCAGTCGGCTGAGCGTCGAACAGCCCAACGTGCTCGTGCTGGATGAACCGACCAACCACCTCGACCTCGAATCGATCGAGGCCCTCGTCATCGGACTGCAGAACTACGAGGGCACGCTCATTTTCGTCTCGCATGACCGCTGGTTCGTATCACAGCTCGCCACCCGTGTCGTCGAGATCCGCCGCGACCGCATCCTCGATTATCCGGGCACGTACGAGGAGTACGTGCACGCCTGCGGCGACGACCACCTCGACGTGGACACCGTCGTGCTCAAGGCGAAGCGCGAAGACAGGCCGAAGAGGGCCGGTGGACATCGCAGATCCGAGGCATCCACGGACCGGCCGGCGTCGCGCCGCGATCAGGACGAACGGCGCAGACGGGAGGAACGGCTCACCGAGATCACCGGGCGGATCGAGCAGAACGAACGGCGTGTTGCCGGGATCGACGCGACGTTTGCCGGGCACGGCTTCTTCCATGCGGCCTCGGCCGACGAGATTCAGGCGCTGCAGACCGAACGCGCGGCACTGGTCGGTGAGATCGACCAGCTCATGGTCGAGTGGGAGCGGCTCGAGAAGCAGCTGGCTTCCACGCCCGTGTAACGCACAAGCCGACGTAACCCCGGTTGAGCTCGATGTCGGTTCCTCGTCGTTCTTCGAAGGCCATGATCGGTTCGGCATAATACGAAGCTTGCAGCCATTCCATCAGCTGCATACATTCACGCACTCTATCCGACAGAAAGGGGACCGGGCCATGGCGGCCCTCGAGCCACTCACGGCTGTGCGGGCGCGTATTGCATAGCCTGTCCATCCGACTTCCCGGGCGTGGTCGGCCGACCACGCCTTCCGATGTCCACCCCGATCCCGGAGTTGCCATGCACCATCGCCTGACTCCGTACCTGATTCCCCTGGGCCTGCTCGCACCGACCGCGTGCGACCGGGACAGTCCCGTCGAGCCTCGCGCCGGGCTGGACCCGGAAGTGACCGCCGCGAGCACCCGACCGGCCGGGGCGCTGGACATCCAGGACATGCTCGCGGATCCGTTCTTCCAGTCGCTCATCGAGAGCATCACCGAACCGGGTATCGCGACACCGCTCCGCGAAATGATGAGCGCCCTCATGGCAGGTGAGCTGACGCAGGCCGCGGGCCTGGTGGGCAGGGTTTCCGCTGCCGTCTCGGCACGCGAAGCCAGGCCGGGCGCGGACCTCGAAACCGCGATCCTGTGGTCCATGCTCGAACGCTACTTCGACGCGGCCGGGCTGCGTTGATCCTGTAGAACCAGACCCCTTTACAATCCGACAGGAGAACCAGGGAATGATATCCCTTCGACGAACGTTTGCCTGCCTGTTTCTGACCGGCGCTCTCGGTGCAGTTCTGGCTCCCGGGCTTGCCGCGCAGACCATCATCGACGCGTGCTACATCGAGAAGACGGGCGTGCTGTACATGATCGACCCGGGCGGCACCAGGCCCGGCTCGCTGCCCACGGCCTGCGCAAACCCGGGCAAGCACATCACGTTCAGCTGGGTGGACGGGGCGGGCGCGAATCACGGTGCGCTCACGGGACTCTCGGCTGACGACCACCCTCAGTACCTGCTGATCAGCGGTGTGCGGGCGCTCACTGGCGCCCTCAAGGCGGGCGGCAACAAGCTCACGGGCCTGGCCGCGGCGACCGCCTCGGGTGATGCGGTGCGCATCGACGAGGCCGTGGTCGATGGCGACGCGGCCGGTGGCGACCTGGGCGGGACGTTCCCCAACCCGACCGTGATCGCGATCCAGGGCAACGCGGTCAACGCCGTTGCACCGACGGACGGACAGCTTCTGGGCTGGGACGCGGCGACGTCGTCCTGGAAGCCGATGAACGCGCAAATGGTGATCTCCGATCACTCCAATCTTTCCGGCCTCACCGCTGACGATCACACACAGTACCTTCTGGCCAACGGTGTCCGCGCCGGGAGTTTCGCCGTGACGGGGAGCGGCGCGATCCCGATCGAAGGACCCGGTGACAGGATGATGTGGTACGGCGACAAGGCCGCTTTTCGCGCGGGCTCATTCCTCAGTGACGAGGCGAATGACGTCAACGTCGGGCGTTACTCGGTCGCGATGGGTCGTGAAGCGACTGCCCAAGGCAGGGCTTCGATAGCGATGGGGGACAACTCCGTTGCTACCGGCGAAGCCTCCATTTCGCTCGGTTCTGGTAGCGTGGCGCAGGGGTTGTACTCCACGGCGATCGGTCATAACAGCTTCGCATTGGGCTTCGTCTCCGTCGGGATCGGGGACCAAGCGAGTTCAGAACATGATCACACGTTCGTATATTCGGATGGCTCGCAACCATTTTTCAAGTCAACGGCTAAGGAGCAGTTTCTGGTGCTGGCCAGGGGCGGCGTGGGGATCGGCCTGAACAACCCGCTTCCGGGTGGCCTCAGCGTCAACGGCATCGTGGAATCGCGGGCCGGCGGGGTGAAGTTCCCCGATGGCACCACACAGACCACCGCCACCTCGTTCAATACACTGACCAGCCTTTCGCTGGGCTGCAAAGCGAACGCGGTGCACGGCGGCAGCTTCGTATGGGCAGCGGAGTGCGCAACGGGTGGAACGGTGTCGTCGTCGGCCGGCAATCAGTTCACGGTCATGGCCGTCGGCGGCACGCGGATCATCTCGGACGCGCTGAATTTTGGCGGTGTGGCCGGATCCTTCACAGGCGTGCAGCTGCCCCAGGGCGCCGGCGCCTGGTCGACGCTCTCGGCGCGCGCGTCCAAGCGCGACTTCCGCGATGAAGACGGCGAGGCCACGCTCTCGAAGATCGCGGGGCTGTCGATCCAGAGCTGGAGCTACAAGGCGCAGGATGCGTCGACCCGCCATCTCGGCCCGGTGGCCGAGGACTTCTACGCCGCGTTCCGGCTGGGCGAGGACGAGCACCGCATCACGACGACGGATCTCGACGGCGTGAACATGCTGGCCATCCAGGCGCTGGAGAAGCGGACTGCCGTACTGCGCCAGGAGGTGGCCGTTCTGCAAGCGGAGAACGATGAGCTGCGCCAGCGCATGGCCCGGCTGGAGGCGTTGCTCGCGAGCATGATGGCCCCGGCGCGCTGAGCAGGAGACGCCAGCCGCCGCAGAACACGGACGGGGTACCGGGCATGTCGTGTCCGGTACCCCGGTTCGCTGTGACTCGCCGGCGCCGCTCCAACCGCCCCACAGCGCTCCGCGTCTTGCCGGCCCTCCGCCGCGCCCACAGCTTGCCGCACCCATGGCCGAGCGTGCGGATTGGAAGGTCCGGGAACTCGAGATCCTGGCTCTGCTCACGCGGGGTCTCTCCGATCGCGCCATCGCGAAGCAGCTGCGCATCTCACCCCAGACCGTCCGCTGGTACAACAAGCAGATCTACGCGCGTCTCGAGGTCTCCAACCGCACGCAGGCGGTTCATCGCGCGGCTGCCCTCGGACTGCTCGATGTGCCCGTCCCGCCCGCGCCGCGACCGCCCGTGCCCCGTTCCTCCGTGCGCTACGCGGACAACGGCGGCATCTCGATCGCGTGGATGACGATCGGCAGCGGCCCGGTCGACCTGCTGTTCATCCACGGGTTCCTCTCCCATCTCGAGGCCGCGTGGGAGGAATCGGAGTTCACCGCGTTCTTCGAGCAGCTCGGCCAGTCGGTCCGTGTCATCCTCTTCGACAAGCGCGGCGTCGGACTGTCCGATCGCTTGCAGGGCGCGCCGACCATCGAGCAGACGATCGCGGACGCGCTCTGCGTGCTCGACGCGGCGGGTTCGAAGCGGGCGTTCGTCTCCGGCACATCCGAGGGCGGCGCCGCGGCCGTGCTGCTCGCGTCCATGCACCCGCATCGCGTGCGCGGGCTCATCCTCATCGCGGCGACGCCGTGTGTCGTGAACACGGGCGGTGATCCTCCGTGGGCCGTGCCGCGGCACGATTTCGATCAGCGCATCGCCATGATGATTGCGTCGCTGGATCGGCCCTGGGCGCTCGAGCGCTTCGCCCCATCCCGCCTGCAGGACGAGCGGTTCGCGGCGTGGTGGTCCAAGGTGGTCCGCGCGGCGGCCAGCCCGTCCTCCGTCCGGGCGGTGCTCGAGCACGTGCGCGACATCGACATCCGCCCGCTCGTGCCGCAGGTCCGGACGCGCGCGCTGGTCGTGCACCGCAGCGGCGATCGCATCGTCCCACTCGATGCCGGCCGCTGGCTGGCGCACCAGCTGCCGGACGCCACGTTCATCGAACTGCCGGGCGAGGATCACATCTACTTCATTGACGGCGCGCCCATCGCGACCGCATTGACAGACTTCATGTCGAACGCGGAGCCGGCCGAGCCCGACACGTGGATCGCGATCCTGCTCGCCGCAACCGGTCCGGACGCCCGTCCCGGCAACGACGCCACCGCGGTGCTGGAGGCAACCGGTGTTCGGCGCATCCACACGACGCGAAACGGCTGGACCGCGGTGTTCGACGCGCCGAACCGCGCCGTGCAGGCCGCGCGCCTGCTGCGCGATCTCGCCCACGGCCGCGGGCCCGGGTTGGCCCTCCACATCGGCGCCTGCTCCGTGACGGAGGACCGGCCGCTGCCTGCGGCGGCCGAAGCCGTGCAGCGCCTGGGCGCCAGCGCCGGCCGCGGCGAGATCCTCGTCTCGAACACGCTGCGCGACATCCTCAGCGGTGCCACACTGCCGCTCGTCGAACGCGGCCTGCCTGCGGAAGGGGCGGCAAGCGCGCCCGCGTCCGCCTGGGCCCTCCAGGACGCCCGACCCCCCGACTGACGCCCCAGGGGGCCCCCACCGCCCGCATCACGTTCCACCCCGTCGCCACCCGAATTGGGGGGTGATCGCCACCCCGGACGCCGCCGACCTTGGCTGCGTCACGGGCAACGATCCACCACCACCAAGGGGGAAGACATGACGATCCGACAGCTTTCCATCGGCCTGGTCCTCGCGCTGCCGCTCGCGGCCTGCGCCACGGAACCCGAAGAGGGCGGCCCCGTCACGATCAACATCGAGCAGTCGCTCACCGGCCAGACCACATCGAGCGGGACGTTCCGCATGGCCGGCGCGCTCGCGGACCGCGGCGCGACGACCGAGGACATGACCTTCGGCGGGCCGCTCGACCAGTCGCCGGTCCCGCTGACCTTCCGCCGCACGCTGACGGGCGAGGACGGCACGCTGGTCGTGACGGGCTCGGCGAACCTGGCGTTCAACAGCCCCGCAACGGCCGCCATCTCCGGATCGTGGCGGATCGAGAGCGGGACCGGGCGCTATGCGGGCATGCAGGGCAGCGGCCAGCTGACGGGCGCCGCCAACTTCGCGGCCTCGCCGCCGGCCGCGTCGCTCGAGTACGCCGGCACGATCGCCCGTTGACACACCCCCGGCCGGCGGGTCCCCGGGCCGCAGTACCGGGCCCGGGGATCGCATATCGGGAGAGGCCCCCGACCTCACCGCTCAGACGCGACCCCGGCTCTCTCCGTAGACGAGCGCACCCGCGATCGCGTGCGCGGCGCGAAGCGGCTCCGGGATGCCACCGCGTGTCGTGAACGTCTCGAGAACACGCACAGCCTCCTCGAGCGTCAGGCCGGCCCGCTGCACGTAGACGCCGCCCGCCGGCTCCATCGGACCCGGCCGCTCGATCAGCCGCCATTTGCGACGCCCGCCCGGCAGCGCCTCGAGCGCGCGCCGCATCGCATCCGAGTCGGGCCGGCGCCGCGCCACGACCAGCACCGGTAGGCCGGTCGCACGCGCCAGCCCCTGCACATCGATGACATTGAAGCCCGCCAGCGCGATGCCCTGCAGCAGGATCACCTGCACGTGACCGGCCCAGCGTGACTCTTGAACGAGCGAAGCAAGGTTGCGCGTCGCGTTGCGGCCGTCCCGCCGCACGCGACCGATCAGCACGCCCTCCAGCAGCAGCCGCGAGTACACGGCGCCCACGACCGCGACATCGCCGCGGTGCGCGCGCTCGAACGGCGCGTCATCGAATCCGATCGCGTGGACGAGCTTCCTCATCGCATCTACAGTCCGCGCCGATTGCCGTGGTGCGCAAGCGGATCGATTTGCGCGTGTCGAAGCTGTGGACGGCCGCCACAGGCATGGCGCCGCCCCGCGGCAGTCGCATTCGTGTCTGCATGGTCGTACTGTCCGTGCGTATCGTAGCACCCGAACCTGCTCGCCGTCCGGTGCGTTCCCTATGACGCGGTGATGATCAAAGCGATCGCGCGCTCCCCGGTCGCCGCTGGACCGGTCGCGTCGCTGCTGGCTGATCCCGCACCGCGACGGCGCTCTCGGCCTGGGCTCGTGAACGCCGGTGCCGGTCGGCGCGTTCGCGCCCCAGCGTTCGCGTGCCGCAGCCGGGTGGCCGCATTCCCGAAGCTCTGCGTTTTCCGATTGTTCTTGCGTCGCCTCGGGGCAGCGCTCTAATTGGGTTGTCGGGCGGCAACGCCGCACCTCCGCCATAGCGCGTGTTTCCGCCATCCGGGCCGGCGGGATCGCTTCGGTTCCGGGCGGCAAGGACGGGGATGGCGTGACGTTAGCGGAAATGCTCCGGCCTCGTTCTCCGAGTCATTGACTCGACGTCGGCATGGCGTTTTGTGAAAGTTCTTGCATCATGAGATATCGAGCACGCCTCAGGTTTGTCCTGGAAAGCGTTGAAGCCCTGGCCGTACTCACCGGCGCAGTTCTGAGTTGGCCGCTCTCCCGACGATGGTTGAACAACTGGGGCTCCCTCCCCGCCGAACGGAAGCGAAACTGGCCCGGTGACAAGTACGTGCCAGCAGAGCGCCACGAGCACACGCGTGGGATCCACGTAGAGGCGCCTGCCTCAGCATTGTGGCCGTGGGTCGTGCAGTTCGGACTTGACCGAGCTGGTTTCTACTCCTACGAGCTGCTTGAACGCGTAGCGGGCATCCCCGTCAAGAA
>JBFFZF010000156.1:0-11469 GCA_041568755.1 Longimicrobiales bacterium
ACGAGATCGGCCATCTCGGATGCGCTGAGCTCCGGCACCTGGATGTCGGCGCCACGCATGGCGACCTGCATGGCGGGGGCCTTGTTCCAGAGCTGCGCCACGAAGTCCGACGTGCTCCATCTCAGACTGCGCCCCCTCAGCGGCGGGCCGATCGGGCCGCCCGCTCCCCGAGCCCCGTGGCAATACAGGCAGCCCTTGCTCGTGAACAGCTCGCGTCCCACGTCGCTCCGGCCCGGTAGCACGTACAGCGCCCCTTCCGAGGGCTGCTCGGACACCGATCGGAGGAAGGCCATCAGGTCGCGGAAGTCCGTGCCGGTGAAGGCGGCTCGCTGAATGCCCAGGGCGCGCATGCTCTGGGACATGCCCGGGCCGTGCCTCCACATGGCCGCGGCCACGAACATCGGCGAGCTGTACTGGCTCAGGAAGTCCAGGTTGGGACCGATCACGCCGCCCGAGCCACGAACCTGGTGGCAGCGCACGCAGTTCTTCTCGGCGAACATTCGGCGGCCCCGCTCCGGATCGCCCGAGCTGTCGAAGTAGTCGAGCGTGAACAGGAAGGCCATGAGGTCGCCGGCCTCCTTGCCGTTCAGCTCGGGGCGCACGACGCCGAACTCCGCCATCCGGGCGCGCATGGGAGGCAGGTGGTTCCACATCACCGCGGCGAGGTCGAAGAAGGAGCGGCGCTCCTCGATCCGGCCCAGGTCCGGCGCCACGCTCGGACCCAAGCCGTTGACCGCATGGCACCCGCCGCACCCCTTGACGCCGAACACCCTCGCCCCCGAAGCCGCGTTCTGGGTCGGACCCGTGGGGGCCTGTCCGGCGAGCGAGCCGGCCCCAGCCATCCAGAGCGAGGCGAGGAGCCATGCGAACCTGCTGCGGCCGTCCGCGGCTCCGCCCCGCAAGGACCCGGAGCCGCCGACCAATTCTCCCTTCCTGCCTTTCCTGGCCGTCTTTCTCATCACGAGCCTGCCTGATTCGACCACGGTTTCCGCCCCACCCGACGGCTCACGGGTCCAGGAGCTGGAACCCGAAGTGGCAGATTCCGCAGGACATCGTGCTCCGGTCCTTGAGGCGCTCGGCGTCGAAGTTGGAGCCGTGCGGGTTCACACGCCAGCCGACCTTCGCCGAGTGGCAGCGGAGACAGGACTGCTGGACGTGGCACGAGGCGCACTGCTCCAGCCCCTGGCGAGCCGCTCGTCCGTGGCTGAGTAGCCAGAGCGGCTGCGCATCGTGGAACGCCCCGCTCGCGGTGACCGCCCCCTGCCCGACACCAATCTGCAGGTGGCAGTCGCGGCAGAAGACCTCGGTGGAGTGGCAGCTGCTGCACTCCGTCAGCCCGGCGTACGCCTCGGCGCCGTGCCGGACGACGAAGTTCGCGGGGTGGAACCCCGCCGCACTCGTCAGCGTCGGCCCCGATACCGACCGACCCGTCAGCCCGGGCGCCGTGGGACCGTCGTGACAGTCGGTGCAGAAAGACTCGCTGTGGCAGGAGCTGCACTCGGGCAACCCGAGCGCGGCGGCCGTCCCGTGCTCCGACGCGAAGCCCGGCGTGTGCCCGGGCGGGCGGGCGACCGCGACCTGGGCGCCTGCGGGACCGCCGGGACGCCGCTCGGGCAGCCCCGCCGCGATCCGCTCGGTCGCCGAGCCGTGACACCCGGCGCAGCTCTCCTTCACGTGACAGTTCGAGCAGCTCGCGATCGACTCCTCCGCCTCGACCCCGTGGGCGAGGCTCCAGTCTTCCCTCCCGTGGCTCTCGGGCGCCGGCCACTCGCCGGGGCGACCGGCCACGAGCTCGGCCACGCGAGCGTCGGCTGGTAGGTCACGGATCAACGGCACCTGTTCGTCGTTCACGTGGCAGCGGCTGCAGCTCTCCCGCGCGTGACACACGGTGCAGCGGGCCGCATCCGCCTCGGCCATCGCGCCGTGGGCGCCGATGTAGTCGTCGGCCGCGTGATCGGCGGGGACGGGGAACGCGGCGATCCGCTCCGCCGGCAGCTCCGTCGCCTCCGTCAGCGGCAGGTGACAACCCGCGCAGTTCACGCCCGCCGCCTGATGGCCCTCCGCCCCGGGCGCGTGGCAGCCCAGGCACGTCGGGAGCACCGCGCGCTCGATCTCGACCGGGTCCGTTCCCGGGCTCGCGTGGCAGACCGCGCACTCGAGCGGTGGATGGTCCGTGTGGCTGAAGGCGAGGTTGCCGGGCACCGGCGTGGGGCCGCTCCAGGCGACCTCGGGGCGCGCGCGCCCGTCGTGGCAGCCGGCGCAGAACTCCGGCGCCACCGAGTACACGTTCTCCGCGTCGCCCTCGGGCACGCCCGCGTGACAGCCGAGACAGGTCGGGAACAGGCTGGCGTGGCGCTCGTGCGGGAACTCCTGCGATCGCGTTCCCGAGAGCACGACGGCGCCTCCCGCGGTGAGCAGGAGGAGGAGTCCGACCGACCCCGCGACCTTGAACTTCCTCTCTGGCTTCTTCATCGGTCGCCTCCCGAGCTCGCGCGCCGGGAGCCGGACGTATCGCTCCCGAACCGATAGGATATTCCGCCGTGCAGCCTGGCCTGCGTCCAGTCGCTGCTCGGGCTCTCGTCGATCGTGATGCGGTAAAGGCCGGCGCCACCCGACAGGCTCAGGTCGCCCGCCCGGAAGGCGCCCTCGAGGCCGCCCCCCGAGACGACCTGTTCGCCCAGTCGGAACTCGCCGAACGTCTGCGTGGCGGATCCGCGCAACGCAATGTAGCTACCCGACCCGAAGCGCCGCCCGAACCCCAGATCACCTCCGTAGCGGACCGCGCCGAACCCGGTCTCGGCCCGGTAGTCGCCATCCGCGAACCAGCCGCCGCTGCTCCACCGGCCGCTGGCGAACGCGCGCCACCCATGGTCCTTGATCGGCAGGGACTCGGAGCCCGCGTTCGTCTCCTCGTACTTCCGGTATGCGCCGCCGGCTTCCAGCACGAGGTCGGTCTTCGGGACGGCCCACAGGAGCGAGCCCCGTCCCTCGTTGAAGCCGACCGGCGAGAAGGCGCCCCAGATCGTCCACAGCTCGAAGAAAGGCGTGTAATGGCGTGCCTGGAGCGCGAGCTCGAGCCCGCCGTAGATCGGAGCGCTGATCCTCAGTCGCGCGTCGTTCACCTCCTCGTACGAGAGGTCGTACTCCGCCGACACTTCGGCCGTGACCGGGCCCACCAGGGCCCGCGCGTCGAGCGCCAGGCGCTCGCTGTACAGGGCCAGCAGGTCGGTGCGGATCTCCCGTCGGTACAGGAGGTCGCCCACCAGCGTGCGTCCGAGCTGTCCGCCGACCTTGAGGCCGAAGAGGAGGCCACGGTCGTCGGGCGCGAAGGCATCCGCCGTCGTCAGGAGCGAGCCCGAGCGGGGCGCGTTGAGGTTCGGGGCCAGGCTCCAGCCCCCGAACGCCTCCACCCTGAGCGACTTCAGTCCGTACCAGGCGACGGAGGCACCGTCGAAATTCCGATAGCCCAGCCCGTCGAAGCGCGCCAGCCGGCCGGCCCTGATCCCGAAGCCGTGCCGATCGTAGCTCAGGTACGCGGTGATCAGATCGACTTCCTGGCTGCTGCGCGGCCAGAAGTCGTCGGTGCCGAAGCGCCCGCGCGCGTGGACGTGGAGCGCGAGCCCCGGGACGGTCGCCCCGGGCCACGCCGTGACCCTCACGTCCTGGCTCAGGATCGTGACCGGTTCCTCGCCCGCGGCCCGGTACCAGTAGCAGAAGCGCTGTGGGATGCAGGACACCAGCGTACCGTCGGCCAGGCGACGCCGGAGTCCCTCGCCCGGCACCTGGTCTTCCGGCAGGCTGTCTCGGGCGGCACCGCGAAGCTCGAGGTAACTTCCCCATACCCCCACTTCGGCCCGGTATCCCTGCCCGACGAGCGGAGTCGCGCCGAGCGCCAGGGCAACCAGCGCCCCGAGGGACGCACGCCATCTGGGGCTCATGGTCGCCTCCTCACAGTTGGACTTCGATTCATCGGAGCACCAGCTCCTTCCCGTCAACGGTATCCGAACAGCATCGAGTAGACGATGAAGAGGATGAGCGTCACGCCGATCGCGAGCGCGGTCATCCCGAAGATCTTGAAAGCCCTCGCCTTCGTCCCGGGGTAGGGCTGGACGAGCTTTTCGTGCAGCCGACCCGACTCCACCAGCGCCTCGTACTCCCGCGGCTTGTCGCGCTTCAGCTCCTCGACGGGCACCTGGCCCGTGAAGATCACCGGGTCCATGGGGAACTTGTCGAGTCGGAAGTGCGTGTTGAAGAAGTGCACGGTGAAGATGAAGGCCACGGCCAACAGCGCCTCATCGCTGTGGATGATGGTCGCCACGTTCACCGTCCACCCGGGCAACACGAGGGTGAAGAGCTCGGGGAACCAGAGCAGGAGGCCGGTCGACCCGATCACCACCATCCCCCAGAAGACTGCGAAATAGTCGAACTTCTCCCAGTAGGTGAAGCGCCCGTAGCGGGGGCGCTCGCCCCGGCCCAGGAACCAGCGGATCGAGCCCCACAGCTCCCGGAGGTCGTTCAGGTTGAAGACGAGCGAGTCCGGGTCGGTGATGAACTGCCACCAGGTCTTCCCGGCCCGCCGCTTCCGCTTGCGCAGATCCCACAGGTGGATCAGGAACACGGCGATGAGCGCCACCGCACCCAGCCTGTGGAGGATTCCGGTGGTGGCGAAGCCGCCCAGCGCCCGCGCGAATCCCTGCGCCCACCCCATGTGCGAGAACTTCAGCGCCATCCCGGTCAGCGCGAGCGTGAAGAAGCTGAGCAGCATCACCAGATGGAGCGTGCGCTGGAAGCGGTTGAACCGCTCGTAGACCTTCTCCCCCGGCCTCAGCACGGGACGCACCCGCCATTTCTCCGGCGACCGCCACAGCCTGAAGAGCCACGCCAGCGTGTGCAGGATGGCGAAGCCGAGCGTCCCGATGAGCAGCGCGGTCATCGCCCAGAAGGTCCAGAACAGGAACGGGTACTGGTCCGGGTCGTGGTGGGTGGCGTGCGTCAGATAGCCCGTGAAGCGCCGGTTCACCCCCCGGTGGCACTGCGAGCAGGTCTCGATGATGTTGCGCCGGCTGAGCATCGACGCCGGGTTGCTGGTGGGGAGGATCTCGTGCGTCCCGTGACAGTCGTAGCACTTGGCGGCCCGCTCCTCGCCGAGACGCGACACCTTGCCGTGGAAAGTGTCGAAGAACGTCTCGGACTCGTCGATGTGGCACCGCCCGCACTGGTCCATCATCGCCATCCGGAAATCGCTCCGGTCGGTCCGGCTGATGGTGTGCGAGGTATGGCAGTCCTCGCAGGTCGGCAGCTCGCGCTCGCCGCCTTCCCCGCGCTTCGTTGCGTGGATGCTCGTTCGGAACTTCTCCTCGATCCCGTGGTGGCACGTCCCGCACGTCGTCGCGACGTTCTCGGGATGGACCGTCGACATGGAGTCCGAGGCCGGCAGCGGGCGGTGCGCCGTGTGGCAGTTCGAGCAGGTCGCGGTCACGACCAGGCCGCTCTCCAGCAAGCCCTTGCCGTGGATGCTCATCTCGTAGCTGCGCACGATCTCAGGGTGGCCGGGACCGATGCGGACGGCCGCCGGCTCCCCCTCGCGATGGCAGCGAGCGCACAGCTCGGGCACGTTGCGCGGATAGGTGGGCGAGGCCGGGAGCTCGTGATTGAGCGTGGCGTGCTTGTCGTGACAGTCCAGGCAGGTGGGAGCGTCCGGATCGTCCTCGGCTACGAGCCGGCCGTGGATGCTCGTCTCGTGGTCGTTGACCTGCTCAGCGTGGCAGATGCTGCAGTCCACGCTGTTCGCGACCGCGGTCGCGCACGAGCGCAGCCCCGACCCGAGGGTCGGCGTGACGTCGGTGTGGCATTGCGCGCACGCGGTCTCGCCGTGGTCGGCGGCGTAGTAAGACGTCTCGTCCACGTACAGCGACACGCTGTCGCCGTTCGCCGAACCTCGAAGCTCCACGTCGCCGTGACAGCGCATGCAGTCCTGGTTGGCGGCGCCGGCATCGTAGAACACCCGCCGGATCCTGTGCGGAGAGTGACAGTCGACGCAGGCCGGGATCTTGTGGGGCTCCTCTTCCCACAGTCGGCCCTCGATCACCTGCAGGTGCACCTGCTCGATCAGGGCGTGACACTGCGTGCAGGTGGCCGCGACGTTGTCTTCGTGGATGCTCGAGCGCGGGTCCGTGTGCGGGAGGATGTTGTGCGACGTGTGACACGACGTGCAGACGGCCGTCACGGTGAGCCCCTGCCGCAGCAGCCCCTCTCCATGCATCGACTCGGAGTAATTCTCGAGGATGCGGTCCTGAGGGATATCGCGGGTGCGGGAGACCGGCGTTCCCTCGTGGTGACACTCCCCGCACAGCCTGGGGATGTTCAGCACGGTCGTCGGCGAGGTCGGGTCGGTGTGCGATTTGACCGCGTGCACCCCGTGACAGGTCGCGCACGTCGGGGCCAGCGGGTCGCCCCTGGTGGCGGCCTGCCCGTGCAGCGATTCCCGGTGTCGCTGGCCCTCCACGTGACAGGAGCCGCAGTCGACGCGCGCCCGGTCTTCGGGATGGGGGAACGCGAGGGCGCCGTGGCACGTCGTGCAGGTGAAGCCCGCCGCCCCGTGCACCGAGCCCGCCACCAGCCCGGGACGCACGACCAGGCGGGCCGGGTTCGGCTGGCCCTGGAAGAAGTCGGGGTTCGAATGGCACGCGACGCACATCGCGTCCTGCGCCCCCGGCTGTCCGGAGCTCTGTCCTTCCGCCGGCGCCTGGCCTTCCGCCGGCGCCTGCGCGGCGACGGTCGCGAGCCCGGGCCCGAGCAGCGCCGCGCAGCCGGCCAGGAGCGAGCCCCGTAATGCCCGGCGGAACCGTTCGCGGCGCACGCGTCCGACCCTCCCTCTCATCTCCCCCCCGCCAGCAGCGCCCACAGAATGAGCCCGATCAGGAAGAGCCCGATGCTTAGCCCCACGAGGCCGAGCGACACCGACCACAGGTAGGCGGTGCGGGTCGGCGGCGGGGCGAACCGCGCCTCGAGGCGTCCTTCTTCGACCAGGCGCTCGTACTCGAGCGGGTGCTCGTGCTTCATGTAGCCGACGGTCGCGCGTCCGGTGAACATCACGACGTCGATCGGGAACTTCTCCGGTCGCAGGTTCACGTTGAAGAAATGGATCGTGAAGATCACTCCGGCTGCCAAGAGCGCCTCGATCCCGTGCACGATCGTTGCCACGTTGAACATCCAGCCGGGCAACAGCTTCGCGAAGAAGGTCGGGAACCACAGGATCAAGCCCGAGCCGCCGATGATCGCGATGCCCCAGAACTCCCCCCAGTAGTCGAGCTTGTCCATGTAGCTCCAGCGGTCGAACCGCGGGGCCGACGCGCGGCCGAAGAACCAGCGGAACGTCTGCGCCAGATCGCGGAAGTCCTTCGGCTGCGGCACCATCGAGTCGGGGCCCCAGAAGAACCGCTTCCGGTCGGTGCTCCTGGCGATGCGGTACGTGAGGTGGCCCAGGTGAAGCGCGAAGTAGGCGAACGTGATCACGGCGCACACCCGGTGGATGTAGGCCGCGGCCTGGAAGCCGCCGAAGAGCCGGATCATCGCGCGCGCCCAGCCGGTGTGCGAGAAGAGGAGCGGGGTCCCCGTCATCACGAGGCCGAAGAAGGAGACGATCACCATCAGGTGGAGTACCCGCTCGAAGGCGGTGAACCGCCATACGTAGGGACCCTCGCCCCGGTCGGATGACGCGACCTTCCAGCTCACGGTCGGACCTCCGAGGTCCCGCCGCCCCCCGTGCGCCGTCCCCGCAGCCGGTCGATCCCCACCCGGGCGAGCCAGAGGAGCGAGTGGGCGCCGAAGAACGACCAGACGCCCACCAGGAGCGTGGTCATGATCGCCCACGTCCAGAAGAGCGCCGGGAAGCGCCGCCGATCGCGGTGGTCGCCGTGCGAGTAGTAGCGGGCGAAGTTCCAGTTCGCCTCCGGGTGACACTGCTGGCAGGTCCTCACCAGGTTGACCGGGTGGACCGTCGACTCCATGTCCGAGGCCGGCAGCATCAGGTGGGGAGAGTGGCAGTCGCTGCACTTCGCGGTGAGGCCGTAGCCCAGCGCGGTGACCTGGCCGTGATACGTCTCGAAGTAGGTCTCGTACAGCTCCCGATGGCACCGGCCGCACTCCTCCACCACGCCGACGAACCAGGCCGGCTGGTCCGCGCGCACAATCTCGTGCGACGAGTGACAGTCGGTGCACACCGGGGGCTCGAGGACCTCGCCCTCCGGCGTCACCGTCGGGCCGGCCCTGCCGTGCGCGGATCGCTCGTAGCGCTCGCGAATGCCCAGGTGGCAGCTTTCGCAAGTCGCCGCCACGTTTCGCCGGCTCACGGACGATTCCGGGTGCTCGGACGGCAGCACCTTGTGACCCCGGTGGCAGTCGTTGCAGGTCGCCGAGATCGCGAGCCCCGCCCGTGACATCGCCGTGCCGTGCACCGTCTCGTAGTACTGCTCGACGGCCAGACGGGCCTGCGTCTCCTCGGGGGCGAGAAAGTACTCCCGCACGATATGCTCGTCCGCGTGGCAGCGCGCGCACATCGCGGCCACGTTGAGCGGGTGGGTGGCCGCCCGCCGATCTGCGGCCTCGTGGACGACATGTGAGCCGTGGCAGTCGATACATGTCGCCGCCGCTCCGCCCCGGGCGACATCCTCCGCGTGGATCGACGCCTCCCACTCTTCCCACGGCCCGGCGTGACAGGTCTGGCACGGCAGCGCCGGGTCGGAGGGCGGGTGCGGATAGCCCTCGGAGTGGACGGGGTGGCAAGCCCCACAGGCCAGCCCGTCGTGGACGGTTCCGACCAGGGTCGTCTCGGTCACGAAGAGGGCGGAGTCGCCTGCCGGCGTAGCGGTCCTTCCGCTCAGAAACGCCCGGTTGCCGTGGCAGTTTTCGCACCCGACCTCCTGGGTGGACCGCGCGTCCGCTCGCGCCTGAGCCGTCGCCGCACAGGGTAGGGCGCCGGCCGCGGCGAGAAGCACGGCGATCGGCACACCTCCCCGCGCGAGCAACGCGTCACCTCGCTTTCGCCGCCGGCTGCTCCCGCGGCGGGGGCTCGCGCGGCGGAGGGATCTTGTGGCAACCGTCGCAGGGGGCCGGCGCGTAGTGCTCGACGCGATCCTGGTGACAGACCGTGCAGACCTGACGGCTCCAGCGCTCGATGCCGGCCACCCGCGTCCCGTGGCACGCTTCGCACCCTTCGTGCGCCGCTCGCGAGTGGATGCCCATGACCGACTCGCGGTGACATGAAGTGCACGAGGCTTCGGGCTGGTGGTGGAGCGCGTGGCAGCCCTCGCACACCGTTTCCGCCGGGCGCATGGCCGGCGCGGTGTGGCAGACCGCGCACGGCAGTCCCTCCTCCCGGTGCACGGTGTGAGAGAACTCGCCGGTCGGCGTGGCGAGCGGGGCCGCGGGCGCGCCGCCCGGTCCGTCGTGGCAGCGGCTGCACACCAGCGGCGCGACCTGGCGGTGGTGGCACGCGTCGCACGAGGCCCGGTCGGTGATCCGCGTGCCGCCGTGATCCTCCAGCGGCGTGTGACAGGTCGTGCAGTCGAGGCCGCCCAGCACGTGCGGCGCGTGGTCGAACGGGCCGCCCTGGAACTGCACCCGGCGCCCCTCGAGCCCCAGGTGGCAGCGCAGGCAGACGTTCTCACCGACCGACGGCCCGAGCGCGACGTCGGGCACCCGATACGCCAAGCCGCCGCGGTCGACCGCGTCTCGCACGAGGTCGACGGAGACAGCCAGCAGCCGATCGGCGTACTCGATGTTGTGCGCCCCCTTGCCGATGCGCACGAGCTCCACGTTCTCCTCGGCCAGACGGATCAGGCTGTCCGCCGTCGCCCGCCCCCTCACCGGCGCCGAGCCGAGGGCGGCGCGCGCCCCCCGCACGACCCCGCTCACCCGGCTCAGCCGCCGCTCGATCCCCTCCTGCCACGCCGGGAGGATGTTGGCGTAGCGGATGCCGTGGCAGGAGAGACAGGTGGCCTCGCCGGCGAGCTGAACCTCCTCGTGGCCACGGATCTCCGTCGGCAGGGCGTGGCATCCCTGGCACGAGACGCGGGCCTGGAACATCGCACTCGGCAGCTCCTCGGTCCCGTGTCCCCCCTTCCCTGCGTACAGGTCCATCTGAGCTTCGTGGGCTCGGCGGTGGCAGCTGGCGCAATCCAGCTCGAACGACGCCTGTAGCGCGACCAGGCGGTGCTCGATCGGCGTGTGGCACTGCTGGCACTCCACGTTGTGGATCGCGATGTGCTGCTCGTGGACGAGCGTGACCTGGTCGAACTTGTTCAGACGCTCCGGCTCGTTATGGCAGTTGAAGCAGCGGTCGGGCTCCGCGGCTCCGGAGCCCGCGGTAACCTCGGCGTGGCACCCGACGCACGAAGTGAGGTCCTCGATGTACTTCGGGTGGTCCACCGCGAAGCCGGCGGGCGATTCCACCCGCGGCAACGATGCGTGACAGCCGGTACAACCCGCGATCGGCTCCCCCAGCGGGCGGTCTTTGAAGTGGCAGAGGTTGCAGGTCGTCTGCGTGACCGCGACGTGGTCGCCCTGGACGATCTGGGAATGGCAGCTCGTGCAGCGCAGCTGCTTCCCGCGCCGCAGCTCGCCGAGGTGCTGCGCGTGATCGAAGCGGACTCCCTGGAACGCGACGACGCCCTCCAGCTTGCGCTCCGAGTGGCAGCCGGAGCGCAGGCAGGCCGCGTCCTCGATCTCGGCCCACGGCTTCAGTCCGTACGCCCCGGTGACGTAGCGCACGACCTGGTTTGCCGCCTGGAGCTTGCCCATCGCCTCGGCCTTGATCCCGGGCGCGTAGTGGCACTCGATGCACTTGACGTCGTTGTGCGTGGAGGTGACCCAGGATTCGTAGTAGGGCTCCATGATGTGGCAGTTGACGCAGAAGCTCGGCTGGCCGCTGTATTCAATGAACCCTACGGTGGTCAGGGCGATGACGATGACGACGCCCACGCCGACCTGGACCGTGATCTGCGCACGTCGAGACGCGCGACTCAGCCAGCCGCTCAGCCGTCCGCGCGTCATTCCGGTTCCCTCCTCAGCTCCCGCAGCCGGAACGACGCGAAGGCGACCGCCGAGAGGATCAGAAACCAGACCGGGATCAGGAACAGCCGGTGCTCCCACCTGGCCTCGGCGCTCGCTTCGGCCGCCCCGCGGAGATCCCGCGAAACGGTGGTGACGCGCAACGCCAGGTCCTCGAGCCGCTCGAGGTCGAGGCTGTGCTGGATCTCGGACATCATCCGGTACGAGGTGCGCGCGTTCAGCAGGCGGAAACGGAGGTCTCCGACGGGACGCCCGGCCCGAGCGATCTCCCGGATGGCGTCCTCCGCTTCAGCGATCTCCAGCGTCGCGCGCTCCACGCGCTCCTGGATCTCCGTTCCCACGAGGGACGCACGACCGCCCTGCTCGTGACACTCCAGGCAGCCCGCGGCGATCTGGTCG
>JBFFZF010000157.1:0-11396 GCA_041568755.1 Longimicrobiales bacterium
CGGCCTCTGAGACCCTGCCCTCGTCGACGGTGGAGGCCGTCCCTCCTGCGCAAGGCGCGCCGAGCGCCGCGAAGTCGGGCAACCGGCCATGGCGGCTCGCGGCCGTCATCGTCGTACTCGGCGTGGCCGCCCTCGGCCTGCGATCCATTCTCCGAGGCGAATCCACCTCCCCACCTCTGCTCGCAGTAGGCTCCGTTCGTGTCACGGGCGTCACGGACTCGACGGGCCTGAGCCCGATCCTCCGCGACATGCTCGCGACGAAGCTGGGTGGGATCCCCGGCCTCGACGTCATCGCAAACTCGAGACTCGTCGAGCTGACGGGCGCCGTCGCGGATACGGCGGCGGCGGCGCTGAACGATGCGGCCCGGCGCGCGGGCGCGGGCGAGATCGTCGAGGGCGAGTTCGGGTTCACGGAATCGGGCATGACGCTGAACCTGCGCCGCGTATCGCTCATCGACGGCGTGGTCCGGGACGGCTACATCGTCCGCGCCGCCGACCGGTTCTCGCTCATCGACAGCGCGGCGGTCGCCATTGCACGAGACTTCGGGCTGACCGCCCCGGTCGAAGATCTCGCGACGATCCGCACAACTTCCGTGCAGGCCTACGCGCTGTACGACGAGGGCCTGCGCGCGCACTACTCGGGTGAGAGCGCAACGACGTTGCGCCTCATGCGCGCAGCGCTCGATTACGACTCGACGTTCGCGATGGCCGCGTTCTACGTGTGGCAGTCCCTGCGCGGCAGCATCTCCTCCGCGGAGGAGGAGGAGGCCCGGCTCAGAGCGCAGCGACTGGCGCCACGCGCTTCCGAACGGGAACGATTGCTGATCCAGGGATCCGTTTCGGAAGTCGACGCGCCGTTCACGACGACGCTCGCGATCGCCGACACGCTTGCGGTACGATTCCCGAACGATCCGGACGGCCTGATGCTGCTCGGCACGGCACGCTTCGCGGCCGGCCACTGGGCAGGTGCCATCGCCGCGTTCGATCGCGTCGTGGCACTCGACTCGACCGCGCGGCTGGCGGCCGACGCGGCGTGCCGGGTGTGCAGCGCCCTCGCCAGCGTGTCGACGGCCTACCTCTGGTGGGACTCGGCCGTGGCTGCGGAACGCACGGCCCGACGGCTGATCGCGCTGCGTCCGGACAACCCCAGCGGCTGGGGTGCGCTCATCGAACCGCTCCTCCGGCAGGGCCGGCGTGTCGAAGGCGAAGAGGCCGCGCGCCAGGTGGAAATCGTGCGCCGTTCGGTCGCGTCGCCCCATTTCTTCCTCCACCGCGACCTGATCCGCGCCGGCCGCTACGAGGATGTCGACCGCGAACTCGCTGTGGCAGCGAGCGGCGCGTCTCCTGAAGCCAGTGCGCAGGCGCGCTGGCTCTGGTTGCTGGCGCTCCGCGACCAGGGCCGGCTGGCCGAGGCCCTGGCGCTGGCGCGTGACGGCAGGATCCCCGGAACGGACTCCCGCATCGTGGGTTTGCCGCCGGAGCTGGTGCACCTGGCGGTGATCCCGTTGGAAGGTGGACAGCCGGATGAATCCGCCGCACGGTTCCGCGGGATCGCCGCCTCGCAGCGGGCTTCGGCGTATCCGGCCGGGACCAAGGCTCGCCATGTGACGTGGTCGCTCACGCTGGCCGGAACGGCGCTCGCCACCGCCGGTGACACGGCCGGTCTTCGCGCCCTCGCGGATACGGTCGAGCAGACGGGCAGCGGCAGCTCGTTCGGCCGCGACGCTCGACTGCACCACTTCCTGCGTGGGTTGCTTGCGCAGATGCGCGGCCGGCATGCCGACGCGATCCCCGCGTTCGAAAGGTCCCTGTTCTCGACCACCGACGGCTACACCCGGATCAACCTGGCCATGGCGCGCAGCCTGCTCGCGCTGGGCCGGGCCCGCGACGCGATCGCCATCCTGCAGCCTGCGCTGCGCGGCGGCGTCGATGGCGGCAACACCTACGTCACGCGCACGGAGCTGCATGAGGCTCTGGCGGACGCCTTCACGGCCGCCGGCATGCCGGACAGCGCACGCGTCCACCATCGCGCGGTCGAACGGGCTTTGCGGAACGCCGATCCCCAGTTCCGCCCCCGCTACGAGCGCGCCCGCCAGGCCTCCGCCAACCGATCCTGACGCGACGGAACGCACGCTGATCCGGCGTTCGGGGGCGCGCTGCCGGCCCTCGGCGGTCGCATTGATGCCCGGTTGATGATGGCTTGATCTCGATGTGACCCGCTCCCCGTATCGTGCGGTCCAGCCGGAGCCCGGGGACCAGTGCACGAGCAGCGAAGATCAGACAGGGGAGCGTGTCGATGAGGTGGACCATGACGCATGCGTCGCTGATGGTCGCACTCGCGGCGACGATGTCAGGCTGCGCGGGGGAATCGTCGGGCCCGGACGACATCGACGAGGGCGGAAGTTCCGGGCCTCTGACCGATGAGAGGCGCATCGCCACGCTCCGGGAGGTCATCAATCGCATACCGGCACTCACCGGATCCGACGCGAACGCGCGCCGGCAGGAGATGCTCGCGGTTCTCCGCGGGCGACCCGAGTTCGAGGAGGTCGGAGAGGACGAGGACGGCTCTCTCTGGGCCCGGTTCACGGACGGGCGTCTCTTCGTGATCATCGCCAACCGGGACGCGCTGACGCAGGCGGAGGTGGACTCGATCGTCGCGGATCTGGACCTGACTTCGGCACCGGCATCCCCAGCCGGTCTCGCGGCCGCCTCGCTGCCCGGTCCGCCGAACGGGTTGCCGAAGAGCGAAAACGCGCGCTTCTACCTGGGGGGAGAGCCCCCCGGGTACCCGACCGTGATCCCCTGGCTGCAGCAGATCGTGAAGAGTCGCGGTTACGTGATCACGCCCGGAGCCGGCATCGGCACGATCGACGACCTCAAGAACGTCTCGGGCGACGGCATCTTCTACTGGACCTCGCACGGCGGCCCCGGCCGGCGGCGGGACGGTTCGCGCGGGTACGGTATCGCGAGCGCGACGCAGATCTCCGTCCTCAACGACATCCGGTACAAGCAGGACTGGGACAGCCTCCGACTGGTCTACACCACGCGCGTCACCCGCAACTTCCTGCCGTCCTGGGGCGTGAACGATTCCCTGCCCGCGTACTACGCGATCACCGCGGAGTTCGTGCGCAGGTACATGAGCTTCGAGAAGGACAGCTTCATCTATCTCGGCGCCTGCAGTGCGATGTCTCCTGCCAACATCGAGCTCGCGCAGGCCTTCGCCGACAAGGGCGGCGTGGTCGCGGGATGGACCTCGAGCTTCAGCTCGGGCAAGGATGCCCAGACCGCCATGTACGTGTTCGACCGGCTGCTCGGCGCGAACCTCTACAGGCCCGAGTCGCCGCGGCAGCGCCCGTTCGACTACGTGTCGATCAAGTCGAACATGGCACCGTACGACGAGGAGAGCATCGGCACCGCGGCGGGGATTCCCGTGATCTCCGAGTTCACCTTCCTGCCCGGATCCAACGGCATCTCCGGCCTTCTCGCGCCGTCCATCCAGCACATGTCCATGAACGAAGAGACGGGCCGGCTCGTGCTGGCGGGCAAGTTCGGTTCCGAGATGGGCCGCGCCGAAGTCGACGGCGTGGCGCGGCCGGTGCGCCGGTGGAGCGAGGACACCGTGGAGATCGATATCCCCGTCACGGGCAACGGCTCGGCGGGCAACGTCGTAGTCTACAGCCGGAACCGCAGGAGCAACGCCCGGCCGCTGACGGACTGGCGTGGCGATTTCTTCTGGACGTTCGCGCCCGGTCAGGGAAGCCTGCGTTTCGATGGCGTGATCCGCGTGCACTTCCGGGCGGACGTGCACACGTTCCGGGAGGAACACCGGCAGCAGCCCAAGCATCGCCTGGTGAGTTTCCGGTGTGCGCCTGACACGAATGGCCAGGTCACGGCGAGCGGGAACGACGGCACGACGAGCTGGCGCGGCACGGCCACGATGTCGAACCGGCTCAGCACGTCGACCGGTCCGAACGCCATCGATTGCATGGGGGAAATCGACACGGAGCTGAAACAGCTCCGCCTCTTCCTCTTCGCGACCGCACAGAACGGACTGACGATCGTCAGTGACGGCGTCAGTGTTCCGTTCCCGGTGGTCTGGGCCTACGGGGACGGCCCGCTGCTCGGCCCGAATCCGCTTCCGTCCCTGTACATCCCGCTTTCACAGGACTGGGCCATCACCGCCGACCATCGCATGGCCGCGCCGACCCCGCCCAGCCAGCGGCTGGACTGGCCTGCCATCATCCCGACCCACATCCCGGCGGACAGCACTGCGCGCTGAGCGGGGATCCGGCAACGGAATCCGCTGCGGTGGCGGATCGCTCCACACCCGGGTCGTTGTCGAGCGCGCCCTGCGCCGCCCGGGTCCGCGGTTCCGGCCCCGGTGGAAGCGCGCACGGGCCGCCACTTCCGCACGATCCTGACGGCGTTGATCCCCCGTTGATCCCCTGTTGATCAGGCCCTGACGCCCGACTTCCATCCTTCTCTTCGGTTCCAGTGGATTCCCGGATCGGGACGAGTTTCCGGCGCCGGATCCCCCGCGGCTGCTTCGCATCGGAGGCATCACCATGAAGACCCGGCTCTCCATTGCCACCCTTCTGCTTCTCGGGCTCGTCAGCGTCGCCGCACCCCGGCCCGCGCACGGACAGATCCGGAACCGCGCGCAGGAAGCCGCCCGCCGAGCCATGGAGGAGGCGCAGAAGAAGGCGGCGGCGGACAGTGCCGCCAAGGCCAGGGTCATGGCGGACAGCACCGCGAAGGCGAAGGCGGCCGCCGACAGCGCCGCCAGGGCGAATCCGGGAGCCGCAGGCGCGGCGACGGCCGCGAGCGGTCCGACTGCGACGCCAGCCCGCCAGGACCCGAAGGTCTGGGACAACTACGACTTCGTGCCGGGCAGCAAGGTGCTGTTCTTCACGGACTTCTCGGAGGACCGCGTCGGCAACTTCGCGCGCCGGCTCAAGTACGTGAGCGGCCCGGTCGAGGTCGTGGAACGGGACGGGGCGAAGGTGCTGCGCAGCCAGGGCCGCTCCACGTTCCTGATTCCCGTAGGCACGAGACTGCCGGAGCGGTTCACGCTCGAGATCGACGTCATCCCGCCCTCCACCGGCTTCGGTGGCTACGACCTCCTCGCCTTCGAGGGCGGCGCTCAGATGGATCGCGGCGATGCGTCCGTCGAAGTGAACTGGCACTACACCGGCACCCTCATGCTCGGCAGCGGCCGGGACGCGGCCAACAGCCCGGTGAAGATCCCCGAGGACAAGCAGGCGGAGATGATGGGCAACGTGGCCCACATCCGGGTCCTGATGGACGGCGCCTACTTCAAGATGTACACGAACGAGCGCCGCATGTACAACATCCCCGAGCTGACGTTCAGGCGGGATTCGGTCATCCGCGTCTTCGTGAACGGCTCCGAGGAACCGGGACAGTCCGTGTTCATCACCGGAATCCGCGTGGCGGAGAGCGAGACGGATGTGCTGTACGACGCGCTCGCGGCCAACGGCCGCTGGGCCACACAGGGCATCCTGTTCGAGACGGGCAAAGCCGATCTCAAGCCCGAGTCGCGACCCGTGCTGAAGGAGATCGCGGCAACGCTGAAGGATCACGTCGACCTCAACATCCTGATCGAGGGCCACACCGACAACGTCGGCCAGGCGGCGTCCAACCTCACGCTGAGCGAGGCGCGCGCTGCGGCCGTCAAGAACGCGCTGGTCACGGACTTCGGTATCGATGCGGGCCGGATCACCACGCAGGGCCTGGGCGACACGAAGCCGGCGGTACCGAACACGACGCCGGAAGGGCGTGCCCAGAACCGGCGCGTCGAGATCGTGAAGACCTGAATGGTCCGCGATGCCGCATCGAGGCGCCAGCCGGCCGACGCAGCGAGGCTCTGCATGATGCGCGTCTTTCTTCGACGCCATCTCGCCTTCCGTGCATCGGCCGCGCTCATGCTCGCGTTCTGCGCGCAGGCTCCCGCGGCTGCACAGCGGGACACGCGATCGGCGGAACGGCCGGGCTGGCTGCCCCGGGACCAGAGACCGATCGCCGGGCTCACGGCAGCGCAGCGCGCCACCGCCACCGCGACGCTCGACCGGATCATGCAGCTGTTCCGGCAGGTGCCCGAGCTGGCCAACCCGGATGGTTTCGAGATCCAGCCGATCTTCCTGGGCGGCGCCATACAGTACGGGCCGGGCAACAAGCCGATGGCCGGATCCGTCGTGGAGTACATCCTCACGCTGATGTTCTACGTGCCATCGAGAGCACAGGCGGGCGAGGGGTGCGATTGCATCTCGGTTCGAGTGAATCGGACGCAGTTTGCCCGCATGTACGACGCGCAGGGCCGCCACATCTTCATCGAAAACCCGCGCGCAATGCAGCCGCGCGGCACGCCGGAGCAGACCGCCGGCATCCTGTGGCAGGTGCCCGGGGCGACGCAGGTGTACGGCGAGCTGTGGGAACCGTCCCGCGACATCCGGGAGGGAGTTGGCGAGCGGAGCGGCATGAAGGTGCTGTTCGTCGGTGCGGGCGAACTGCCGTGGAAGCCGGTCACACGCGAGGAATTCTACCAGGCGACGCTGTTCGAATGGGAAGGCACGTCCGGCGAGAGGCTGGCGGAGTACCGCGGGCTCCTCGAGAAGACGCCGTACCAGCAGTGGATGGAGGGTGCGGCCGAACGGAAACGGAATCGCGACCAGCAACTCGCCGAGGCCGCGAGGTTTCAGTCTGCCGCGGAGGTCGCACAGTTGCGCGAGCTGCTCGAGAGAACCGAGCGCGAGGTCACCGAGCAGTTGCGGGCGAACGAGGCGGGCGATCGTGAACGCAACAGCGAAGCCCTCGCGGCGTCCTTCGGCCTCAGGGACAGCCTGCTCGTCGAGCTGGAACGAATGAGCCCTGCGGAACGCAGGATGCCCGCGTACGTCAACAACACATCGGACGAGGGCCCGGTGGCGACGGGCTGGCGGCTGGGGACCGATTCGACGCCGCCGGCGTGGCGCGTGCTCACGCCCAACTACGACTTCTGGCGCGCGCGCCGGTCACCGGTCGAGGTGCGCAGCATCGACGTCAGCATCGGCATATCCGGGACGGGCCTCAACCCCAACGTGCGCAACGCGCTGCTGCAGACGTTCCGCAAACTCGACTGGGCAGCATTCAACCAGCTGCTGGAGCGGCCGCGCTAGTGCACTGCACGGAGAGGCACGGAACCGGTCTTGACGGCCTCATGAAACGGCGTACGCGGGGAACTGGGCCTCCTCGAGGAGTTCACCAGCCTGATGGACGCGTACAGGAAACCGGTCCCTGACGGAGACAACCCGATGCCCGAAGGCAGGAGACCATGAGCAAGCGAACGTTGTGCCTGATGCTGTTGTGGGCGGCGCTCGGCATGCCCGCATCCCTCGACGCCCAGGGCGTCGGTGGACGCCTGCGCCAGCGCGCGCAGGAAGCCATTGGCGCTGACAGGAAGGATGAGAAGAAGGAGGAGAAGACCGATATCGACCGCGCGAAGGTCTTCACCGGCGACGTGATCGAGATCAGCGCGGCCGGCATGAAAGGGCTGCACAACGGCCTCGACACCGAGATCCGGCTGCTCACGGAATTCGCCGCGCTGCTCGACACGTACAAGTCGCCCGAGGAGTACGAGCGGTGCGAGCAGGAAACCGCCCAATCGCCCGAGGGGATGGCGATCCTGGGCCGGATGGCCGACATGCCCGACAACGTGTCGGCCGAAGAGATGCAGCGCATCATCGCGAAGATGAACGAGGACTTCCTCGCGCTGAAGAAGAAGAAATGCGGCCCGAGCATCGTCGAGGACTGGCCGCAATCCGCGCGCACGGACAGGCTCAAGGAAATCGCCACCAGGGCGGCAGCCGCGGCCGGGCCGGTCCGCTCGCCCGAGCCGCTCCCGCCGGGCGGGCCGTCACCATCGGACGATGGGCCCGACTGGATCGTTGCACAGCAGCAGGAAGGCATGACCCTGCAGGCCTACATCACCTTCAAGGAGCGGGTCAACGCGTACTGCCTCTACAAGAAGCTGAGAGGCCCGGACATGCCCGTGACGCCGGGCGACGGCTACAACCTGGCCTTCCCGGCGAGCGCACTCGATGGCGGGACCAGCAAGGTGTCGTGGGTCTTCACGGCGCAGGAAATCATCGAGATGGATGACCATTGCGATGGCGTTGTCCTGAAGATCGGCAAGATCCAGCAGATCATCGAGATGCCTCCGATCATCATCAAGGGCCGCGGATGATGCGTACGTCGGAAGCCCCTCATCGAGGTCCGGCGCCAGCGCGCGGCGTGCGCCGTCGAACTCTTCGAGCAGGAGTCTGCGCCATGTCGAGCAATGCGAACCTGCTGGCGTTGTGCGCGCTGATGCTGTCACTCCCGGTTCCTGCGGAGGCCCAGGGTGTGGGCGGGCGGCTCCGCCAGCGTGTCGCGGAGGTCGCCGGCGGCAAGGACAACACGGAGCAGGCACAGCAGAAGTCTCCCTTCAATGAGACGGTCATCGAGATCACGGGCCCGGTGCTCGCCGGGTTCATGAAGGGCCTCGACACGGAGATCGCGCTGCTGGTCGACTTCGGGAAGCTGCTCGCGACGTTCAGGACGCCGGAAGAATACGGGGCCTGTCAGGCGCAGGTCGCCATGTCGCCGGAGGGCATGAAAGTCATGGAGCAGATCACCAACCTGCGGGATGACGCCACGGCGGAGGAATACCAGCGCGCCATGGAGAAGATGAACCGCGACATGCTCGCGCTCACGACGAAGACATGCGGCGCGGACCCCGCGGAGTGGCCAGCGGCCAGGCGAAGGGAGACGCTCGAGGAGATCCAGAAGAAAGCCGCGGCAGCGGCCGGCCCGGTGCGGTCCTCCCCTCCCTCGCCTCACGGCGGTCCATCCCCGATCGAGCATGGCGCCGACGCACCAGCCGCGTTCCCGGACTGGATGCAGGACACGGGTCTCTCGCCCCAGGCCTACGCGATCATGAAGGAGCGGATCGACGCGTATTGCAACGCTCTGAATGCCGGCGCGATCCAGCCGGGCCAGGCGGTCACGTTCCCGGGGACCGGTAAGGACATCTTCTGGGTGTACACCGAGGAGGAGTCGAAGCAGATCGCGCCCCTCTGCGACCAGCTGAAGAACAAGCGGCGCATAACCATGGAGATCGGTGAAATCGTCATCCAGCCGAGCTCGAAGATCACCCTCGAGATCCTGGATGCCATCATCCTGTCGAAGCAGCCGGATCTCCCGGAGGCCGTGCCATGATCCGGCCCGATCTGCACGGGTGACGGACGATGCTGCACACGCTCGTCCACACGCTCCTTGCGCTCGGCGTCGTGTGGCACGCCGTGCGTCCGGGTGTCTGGCAGGCTGAGATCGACATGGCCAGCGACGGGCCGCTGTCCCCGGTGCGGGCCATCGCGATCCGGCTCGATCCCGCGCAGCTCCGGTTCGACGTGATGCAGCGTGACGAAGACGTGCGCGGAGGCTGGACCATCGACCACATGCCTGCCGATGCGGTCGTCGCGTTCAACGCGGGCCAGTTCACCGGCGTATGGCCGTGGGGCTGGCTGGTGCGCGACGGTGTGGAGCTGCAGGAGCCCGGAACGGGCACTCTGGCCATGTCGTTCATCGCCGACGGCGCCGGGGGCGTGTCACTCGTGACGCAGGCCGAGCTGCCCGGTGTGCGCACCGGCGCGGCCGTTGCGTTCCAGTCCTACCCGGCGCTGCTCACGGGTACCGGCGAGCTGCCGTGGGAGCTGCAGGTGCCGGGACGCGGTGTGAACCTGGCGCACCGCGACTCGCGACTCGCGCTCGGAACGCTCCGGGACGGTTCTGTCGTCATAGTCCTCACGCGATTCACCGCTCTCGGAGAGCGGGGTGAAACGCTTCCCTGGGGCCCTACCGTCGTGGAAATGGCGGAATTCATGCGTTCGCTCGGCTGCGTGCGTGCGGTACTCCTGGATGGCGGCATCTCCGGTCAGCTGGCGTTGCGCGGCGGGGATGGCGAGATCAAACGCTGGAGTAACTGGCGGGCCGTCCCTCTCGGCCTGGTGGTGACGCCGTCGAACCACCGTTCCGAAGACAGCGCCACAGCGTCCGCGCGGCCGGCGGGCCGGGGCCCGTCCCACGTGCCGCGCTCGTAGCAGCCTCGAACATCGTGACCAGGCGCCCGATGGAGGTTCCATGACATTGCCTCTGCGAACCGCTGCCAGCTTCGCTCTCGTACCGATCCTCTCGGCGTTCGCGCCCTCCGCGAGCGCGCAGGCGTACCCGCCCATCAGTGCCCGCACGTTCACCGGCGGCAGTATCACAGTGACCGTGACGGGGGCGGTGAGCATCCGGGAGGAAGTCCAGATGAACGGCCAGGCCAGTTTCAGCGACGGCACCATGACCTGGATCCAGTTCGGCAACTCCGGCTGGAAGGATTTGAACGCGCTCATCACCTATGGTGACAACGGCGAGACCGGCATCTCGGTGGGACGGGTCAAGGTGATCGCCACGGGCGGCATCATGCCGGGGGGCGAATCCGAGTGTTCCGGTCAGGTCGAGGTGACCGCCACGCTGATTTCGGGCCGTTACCGGTGCCCGGGTCTTACCTCAGTGCATCCGGACACGGGCAGCATGGGCAAGGTGGATCTGACAGTCACGTTCACGGCAAGGTCAACCTCCAGCGGTCTCGCACCGCTCTGTCGAGCAAACCCATGACAAAGCGCATGCTCACGGTGGCGGCGAGCGCCGCGTTGTTCACCGCTGCCTACGTTCCCGGCCCGCCGGGCGTCGCACCGCCAGCCGTGCCGCGTGTGCCGGCCACTTACGCCGTCGAACTGTGGACGCACGGGCCCTTCAGCGAAGCGGGCTGCTCCAGCGGTGTCGACCGGCTGGTCGGCCAGTTGAGGGGCAATGAGCCGACCAGGACCAGCGAGGACGTCGTGTACAGGGGCACGCTCAGGCGCACGACGGGTGTCAACTTCTGCCACCACCGGCGGCTTCCCAATGGCGATGAGGTCCCGTGCGGCATCAGCATCGCCGGGAGCGGTTCGTTCGACGTCGAGCTGACGGTCTATGCGGAGCAGCGGCGCGGCGGGACCCTGCATGTTCGGCGTGCGACCGTGGACTCGAGTCGTGTCACCGGGACCTGCGATCCCCTCGAGATGGCGCACCTGCAGAGCACGTACGACACGGGCGATACGGCGGGCAGCCCGAACGGTCAGCCGATCGAAGACGAATACTCGCAGGATCCGCCCTTCTTTACGCTCGGCGTGATGCGCCTGCCGATCGGCGTGTATCCGCCCATGCCGAACAGCCGCGGCTGGACGCTGCAGGTCATCGCGAAGTTGTGCTGTTAGGCGGCGGACAGGCCCAACCCGCGGACCGCCGCGCTCGACGGCCTCAGAGCCGGTCGATCC
>JBFFZF010000158.1:0-11391 GCA_041568755.1 Longimicrobiales bacterium
CGCCTTTTCGTCCCGCACCGTGAAGATGCGCGGCTCGAGGGCAGCCTCGACCTCGGCGCCCATCTCGGTCCACAGCGAGTCCACCGCCACGACAATCAGGCTCGTGACCTCGCCATGCGCCGGCTGCGTGCGCTGGATGCTGTCGCAACCGGTCGCGCCCGACCCGGCCACGACCGCCGCGCATACCCAACCGGCAATTCTCGCGGAATTATTTGTCATGCAACAACTTGGCATTTCGTTCCATACCGTTCCGCTGCAAGTTAGCGGCACGTTCTCAGGCCGGCAACCGACGCGCGCGAAGGGGTTGGACGACACGCCCGTCCGTGCGGTAGACTCAGGGCATGAGCGGCCACCACGGAACGCGTTTCCCCCACCGTGCCGAAGCGCACGACCCGACACCGGGCCACGCGGGCGACGGCCACGCCCACGAGGGCCACGGCGGGCATCATGATCACGCGCACCATGCCGGCCACGCGGCCGGTGGCGCGGGCCGGGCCCGCCTGCTCGCCGTCCTGGCCCTGACCGCCGTCTTCATGGTGGTCGAGCTGGTGGGCGGCTGGCTGGCCAACTCACTCGCGCTGATCGCTGACGCCGGCCACATGCTCGGGGACGTGGCCGCGCTGGGACTGTCCGTCTTCGCGCTCTGGATGTCCCGCATGCCCGCCACGCGCGAGAAGACCTTCGGCTATCTGCGCATCGAGATTCTCGCCGCGCTCGTCAACGGCGTGACGCTCGTCGTGATTTCGCTGGCCATCGTCTGGCAGGCGTGGCAGCGGTTCCGCACGCCCGAGGCCGTCGAGACCGGTCTCATGCTGGGCGTGGCCACGGCCGGACTCGTCGTGAACATCGTGGCGGCCGCGCTGCTGCACCGCGCGTCAGGGCACAACCTCAATGTGCGCGGGGCATACCTGCACGTGCTCGGCGACCTGCTCGGCTCGGTCGGCGCCATTGCCGCGGCGCTCGTGATCATCGCGACCGGCTGGACCACGGCGGATCCGCTCATCTCGGTGTTCGTCGCCGCGCTCATCCTGGTGAGCAGCTGGCGCCTCGTCCGAGAGTCGGTCGACGTCCTGCTCGAGGCGACGCCGCGCCACATCGACCTGGCGGCCGTCGAGCGGGCCATCGCGGCGATCCCCGGCGTCCTGGCCGTCCACGACCTGCACGTCTGGACGCTGACCAGCGGCGTGTTCGCCATGAGCGGCCACGCCCGGGTCGACGGGCTCCGGCCTTCCCGCTCGGTCCTGGCCGACATCCACGAGCGGATGCACACCACCTTCGGCATCTCGCACGTGACGGTGCAGCTCGAGGACCCGCCGCTCTACACGATCGATCCCTCGGCCCCCGCCGGATCACGCACCGCCCCGGTCGCCTCCGACCGGACCACTTGAAGCACGTCGAGGGCGCCGCTACCCTTGATGGCTGGTCCGCGCACGGGCGCGGAACGAAGCGCGCACAGGGGCCCCATGATCCGCAACATCGCCATTATCGCGCACGTCGATCACGGCAAGACCACGCTGGTCGACAAGATGCTCCGCCAGGCGGGCGCGTTCCGCGCCAACCAGGTGGTGCAGGAGCGCGTCATGGACTCGAACCCGCTGGAGCGCGAGCGCGGCATCACGATCCTGTCCAAGAACACGGCGGTCCGCTGGCGCGACCACAAGATCAACATCGTCGACACGCCCGGCCACGCCGACTTCGGCGGTGAAGTCGAGCGAATCCTGCGCATGGTCGACGGTGTGCTGCTGCTGGTCGATGCTTTCGAGGGTCCGATGCCGCAGACGCGTTTCGTGACGCGCAAGGCGCTGGGCCTGGGCCTGCAGCCCATCGTGGTCATCAACAAGGCCGACCGCGCGGACGCGGAGCCGCTGCGCGTGCACGATCAGGTCCTCGAGCTTTTCATGGAGCTGGAGGCCACGGAAGCGCAGCTGGACGCGCCATTCGTCTACGCCTCGGCCCGGGAGGGCTGGGCGGTGCGCGAGCCCGACGACGAACGGCGTGATCTGCATCCGCTGTTCGACACCATCCTGAAGACCGTCCCGGCACCGCCGTCCGATGCGGCCGGGCCGTTCCAGATGCTGGTTTCGACGCTGGATCATTCGCCCTATCTCGGCAGGCTGGCCATCGGTCGGGTCGAGCGGGGCACGATCCGGGTCGGGGACGCCATCGTGCAGCTGTCGCCGCTGCGCGAGGCGGTCGGTGAGGCCGGTGCGCCGGAGGGCAGTGCAGCCGCGCGGCAGGCACGCGTTGCGCGTCTCTACGTGTTCGACGGGCTGGACCGCGAGGAGGTCGAGACGGCGCCGGCCGGCGACATCGTTGCGCTGGCCGGACTGGAGGGCATCGAGATCGGCGCGACGATCGCGGACCCCGAGCATCCCGAGCCGCTCGAGGGGATCGCCGTCGAGGAGCCGGTCATCTCGGTCGACTTCTCGGTGAACACGTCGCCGTTCGCGGGCCGGGACGGCAAGTACGTGACCAGCCGCCAGCTGCGCGAGCGGCTCTACCGCGAGGTCGAGCGCAACGTCGCGCTGCGCGTCGAGGACACCGACGCGCCGGACACGCTGACCGTGTCCGGCCGTGGCGAGCTGCACCTGGGCATCCTCATGGAGACGATGCGGCGCGAGGGCTACGAATTCGGCGTCTCGCGCCCGCGCATCATCACGCGGACCGGCGCGGACGGCGAGGTGCTCGAACCGTACGAAGAAGTCGTCATCGACGTGCCGGAGGCGTTCGTCGGCGTCGTCATCGAGAAGCTGGGCTCGCGGCGCGGCCAGATGCTCGAGATGGGCGCGGCCGGGGCGGGGCAGACGGGTGGCGGGCTGGTCCGGATCGTGTACCGCGTGCCGGCGCGCGGGCTCTTCGGCTACCGCAGCGAATTCCTCACGGACACGCGGGGCGAGGGCGTGCTGCACCACCGGTTCCTGGAGTACGGACCGTGGGCGGGGCACGTGAAGGGGCGGGAACGCGGCGTCATGGTGTGCATGGCGGATGGCGCTTCGGTCGCGTACTCGCTGTGGAACCTGCAGGAGCGTGGCGCGCTGTTCATCGCGCCCGGCGTGGATACGTACGAGGGCATGATCGTGGGCGAGCATGCCCGCAGCGGGGATCTCGAGGTCAACGTCACGAAGGGCAAGAAGCTCACCAACATCCGGGCTGCGGGCGCCGATGATGCGATCCAGCTCGAGCCTCCGCGTCAGCTGACGCTGGAGGCCGCGCTCGAATACATCGCCGATGACGAGCTGGTCGAGATCACGCCGGCGGCGATCCGGCTGCGCAAACGGCACCTCAAGGCCCACGAGCGGAAAAAGGCCTCGCGCATGGCCGGCTGAGGCCGGCCGCAAAAGGACCCTTGACAGTGCGGGACCCGCGTGTACCTTGGCGCCGGTCGGGGGTGGTGTGCCCTCCGGTGCGTCCCCCGGACGTCAGCGGCAACTCTGGACCGCCGTACTTCAAAGGAGAGTTACAGGCGATGCCGGACGTGTGGATCAGTGCCGATCTCGTCGAGGACCCGATGCTCCTCGCCAGTGACGAAGACGAGGACGAGGAAGACTGGGACGAAGACTTCGACGACGATTGGGACGACGAGGACGACGAGGACTGGGACGATGACTGGGATGAGGAGGAAGAGGATGAGGAGGAGGAGGACGAGTACTAGTCACGGCCGCCTGTACTGACCCGGGTCCGGGGCCGCGGTGCGACCGCGACCGGACCCGGTTTTCTTCCCGCCGTTCGACGCCACGACGCCTCAGCGCGGGCCCGGATCCGCAGGCCCGTGCGATCCCGGCAGCAGGGCCCGCACCGCCTCGATCGTGTCCGCCTCTTCCGGCCGCTTGTCCTGCCGGTAGCCCCGCACCCGTGCAAAGCGCAGGGACACGCCCCCGGGGTACCGTGAACTGAGCAGTACGCCGTCCAGCGCGATTTCGACAACCAGCGTGGGCTCGACGATCACGGTGTGCGCCGTTCTCGAGACTTCTCGCTCCAGCAGTGCGGCCGTCTGCCACGTCAGCAGCGCGTCCGTCATGCCCTTGAAGGTCTTGCCCAGCATGACCCAGCCCCCATGTCCATCGCGCGCGCCCAGGTGCAGGTTGCTGAGCCAGCCGCGCCGTCGGCCATGTCCCCAGTCGGCGGCGAGCACCACCAGGTCGAGCGTGTAGGCCGGCTTGATCTTCAGCCAGGCGGCCCCGCGCGCGCCCGTTTCGTACGGTGAGGCCGGCGCTTTCGCGACGAGACCCTCGTGGCCCTCGCGCAGGGCCTGGTCCAGGAACGCGGCCGCGACGGCCGCATCGTCCGTGACCATGCGGGGGACGCGCAGTTCCGCGGGCACCGTGCGCTCCAGTGCGGCCCAGCGTTCGCGGGCGGGAGCGTCGATCAGCGTCGTCCCGTCCACATGGAGGCAGTCGAAGAAGAAGCAGCGCAGCGGCGCGCGCCGTGTGCCGGCCGCATCAGCACGGCGTGCAAACCTCCGCATCGTCATCTGAAACGGCAGCGGACGGCCATCCCGGCGCACTCCGATCGCCTCGCCGTCGAGCACGATGGCTTCGACCGGCAATGCCTGCGCAGCCTCGACAATGTCCGGCGAGGACGCCGTCACGTCGTGCAGGCCGCGCGTGAACACGCGTACGTCCCGGCCGCTCCGGTGGACCTGCACGCGTGCGCCGTCGAGCTTGTACTCGAAGCCCGCCTCTCCCAGGCGCGCGATCGCGTCTCCGACATCGCTCGCGGTCTGCGCAAGCATGGGCTGCACCGGGTGCAGCAGGCGCAGCCGGAACGCGGTCAGGGCAGGCTCGCCGCTGAACGCCGCGCCCGCGACCGCCGGCAGATCGCCGGCCAGCATCGCGGCCCGGCGCAGGACGGCCGCATCGACGTCGGCCGCCCGCGCCACGGCCTCCAGGACGATGCCCTCCTGCGCGCCCTGCCGCAGTTCACCGAAGAGCAGCGCCGCCAGGAACCGCTGCTCCTCCGCGGTCGCGCGCCCGAAGAGCTCGCGCAGCGCATCCCGCCGGCGTCCGGTCGAGCCGGCACCGGACATGCCGGCGATCGCCGTGAACGTGCGCTCGACGTCCGCGACCGTCAGCGTCGCAGAAGACGCGGCCGCGTCCGGCAGCGCCGCCCGGACGGCTGCCGGTCCGACGCCGATGCGGCCCTGCGCGAGCTCCCCGGAGAGCCAGGCCACCACGACCGGCACCTCGCCGGGCGCAGCCTCGCGCAGACATTCGGCCAGCCGGGCGATCTTCTCGAGCCGACCGGAAGCGGAAGCCACGGAACGGGACGCGGACACGATCACCGCGAGTCGCACGAACTTGCTCCTCCTGCGCGGGGGCCGGTAACATCGTGCCCCGCGAGCGGAGGCACGCATGACCACGTTGGACGGGAACCTGGAGGACGACGCGACGCCGCGCCAATCGACGCGGCGTGCGACCTGGGATGCCATCCTCTTCGACCTGGATGGCACACTGGCCGATTCGATCGGGCTGATCCTGGCCTGCTACCGTCACACGATGCAGGCCCACTTCGGCGATGTCCCCGGAGACGAGCGCTGGATGGAGGGGCTGGGCACGCCGCTCGACCGCCAGCTCGCCGGTTTCGCGCGGTCACCGGACGAGGCGCTGGCCATGCGCGAAACGTATCTCGCCTTCCAGCGCACCGTCCACGATGACATGGTGCGTCCGTACCCGGGGGTGGCCGCTCTGCTGGACGCGCTGCACGGGTCGGGCTGCCCGCTGGCGGTCGTCACGAGCAAGCGTCGCGAGATGACCGAGCGCACGCTGCGCGTCTGCCGGATGGAGGCGCTCTTCGCAACGGTGATCACACCGGAATCGGTGCGCAACGGCAAGCCGGACCCGGAGCCGGTGCTGGCCGCGATCGCCGCCGTCCCGGGGGCGCGGCCCGAACGTGTCCTGTTCGTGGGCGACGCACCGGCCGACCTCATCGCCGGGCGCGCTGCGGGCGTCCGGACCGGCGCGGCCCTGTGGGGGCCGTTCCCGCACGGCGAGCTCGCCGCCCTGCGCCCGGATCACTTGTTCGAACAACCGGCCGACATCGCCACGCTGATCCTGGGCCGCTGATCGCGACGCCTGCCATCCGGGAACGATCGAGGCCTTCACACACGACCACGACGCCGACGGCCGCGTCCGTCAGGTCAGCGATTCGGCACGAGAGCGGAGGCGCGGAACGCCATCTCCTCATCGATGGCGTTCCTGATGTAGTCGATGTCGATGGACGTCGGGTACCCGAGCTGGGCGTGGTACGTCACCTTCACCTCGTGCGCGTCACGATCCAACGCGTCGATGATGAAGTCGAACAGCTCGTCCACCGTGAGGTAGTACTCTGTCCACTGCGCGGGCACCGGCTGGCCCGTCTCCACGACAGTCACGGAGATGCGCTGTCCGTTGCGCACGACGACCGTGGCCGGTTCCGTGCCGCCCGCACAGAAGCACAGGCGCTGAAGCACGAAGCTGTAGGAATCGTAGCCCTGCGCGCGCCAGCGCGCCCGCATGCGTTGAAGCAGATCGCGTTCACCATCGTCGCCCGGACCGGTGATGAAGCAGCCGGTCAGCACCAGCAGTCCGGCCAGCAGCAACCCGATCGATCGCCTCTTTCCTCTCATCGCTCTGCCTCGCCTTGCCACGCCCGGCGTCCGGGGCCCTGTGCTCGACCTTGCCGTTGCGCATTGCGTCGCCGCGCTCCTCGGAAGCCGCACCCGGATCGACCCGCCCAAGGCGCCTCCCGGTAGGATGACGCGCGGGCCCCACGATCCCAACACATCGGTTGAAAGGCAGGGGACCCTGGATTACATTATCCCGCTCTTCAGCAGCCAGACGGGGCCTGTAGCTCAGGTGGTTAGAGCGCACGCCTGATAAGCGTGAGGTCGGTGGTTCAACTCCACCCAGGCCCATTGATGTAACTCTCGGTCCCGTTGGAACTTTGGACACTGCGGGGCCGCAGCTCGTGCCCAGCCCGGGTTTGCGGCTGTGTCGTGAACGGGCCCCGAGACTTTGTGTTTTGGAATGGAGAGCGGGACGGCGGGAGACGAGGGGCGGGAGACGAGGGGCGGGAGACGGACGGCGGGAACGGCGGGAGACGTAACGGCGGGGGACGTAACGGCGGGGGACGCAACGGCCGGGGTGATCAGGCGACCCGGGAGCCCGCGACGCGTTGTCGCGCGCGAAGGGTCGTTCAGCACCGACGTCCGCCGATCCGGCGGCGAGGTCACGGTCGACCAGTCTTCGCACCAGCGTGCCTGACCGCCCGCAGCGCAGCTTCACACGCACCGTGATTCGCAGCCTTCATTCCGACCCTGCATCCGCTCCCCTCGTCACCCGCCGTTCCGCCCCCCGCCCCCGTCGAGCAGCTCGGTGTTTCCGCCGGACTGGGCGAGGCGCGTGCATGGGCGGTGGCAGTCAGGCCTGCCGGCGGTCGCTCTGCATGCGGATGAGGCCCGTCAGCATGATGCAGATCATGTTCGCGGTACGGCGGGCGGCCCGAGTGGCGCGTGTGGGTCTGCGGCGGTCGAGGCGTGTGAGTGCGGCGATGCACTCGGTGGCGGAACCGTGGGCGATCTGGTACAGCGCGACTTTGCGACCAGGGCCGTAGTGGCCCGCACCTTCGGCGATGTTCAGGATCACGGAGTCCACCGCGCGACGCAGCTGTTCACAGATCCGGTCGCGCCGGTCCAACCCACGCAGGATCGCGTCCACCTCCGCCCCCAGATCCTGCGCCAGCGCGTACACGCGCAACCGCTCCGGTCCCGCTCCCGCGTTCGACATGCGCCAACATCATCCGGCCGCCGGGGCGCGGAAATGGCTGAACGGGCCGATATCCCCGCCGTTACTCCCCGCCGTTACTCCCGCCGTTACCCACCCGCCGTTACCCACCCGCCGTTCCCGCCCCTCGTCTCCCGCCCCCTCGTCTCCCGCCCCTCGTCTCCCGCCGTCCCGCCCAGACCGCTCCCCCCGTAACCACGATCAGCACCGGAACGACGAGCAGCAGATCGACGCGGATCGGCGCGACGACGGACTTCATCCAGAAGTACATCCACGTCTCATAACACGCGTACACGACCCAGACTGCGACGGCAGCGCCTGCCACGGTCCGCCTTGCCGTCGACAGGCCGGACCAGCGGCGGAGGACCCAGGTGCCCAGCAGCGCCGTGGGCAGGAACGCCCCGCCGGGCACGCTGATGAGGATCGCGAACGGAAGGAAAACGAGTTCGAGCATTCTCGGCCCCCGGTGATCTCGACGATCTGGCTCGCGGTCTCTGCCGTTCTCCGAAGATCGGCCCGCGGCCGCCGTCCGCCAACCTGTGCGGCCACCCCGCCCGGTTGGCCGGGACGGTCCGGGGCCCTCGGCCCCCGGGCGCGTTTGCCGCGAACGGTCGGGCCACCCATCATGCAGCGTTCCTCCGTTCCGCGCCCACGGTCCGCTCGAGGAGTCCTGCCATGAAGCCGCACCTGCCTGTCGCCATGGTGCTCACGATCGCATGCTCGATCGCCTCCGCTCCCTCGGCCGCACAGATGCCGTCCGGAGAGCTCCGCAAGCTCGAACTCGCGCAGTACCTGGACATGGAGTCGGTCTCGGACCCGCAGATCTCGCCGGACGCGGCCCGGATCGTCTACACCCGGGGCTGGGTCGACAAGGTGAACGACCGGCGCGAGTCGTCGCTGTGGATCATGAACGCGGACGGCTCGAGGAGCCGGCAGCTCGTCGACGGCAGCGGGGCGCGCTGGTCGCCCGACGGCACGCGCATCCTGTTCACCGCCAGCGGCGAGCCGTCCGGCTCGCAGATCTTCGTGCGCTGGATGGATGCCGAGGGCGCCACGACCCAGATCACGCGGCTCGTGAACGGGCCGTCCGGCGCGACGTGGTCGCCCGATGGGAAGTGGATCGCGTTCACCAGCCGCGTCGACGACAGCGCCGATTTCGCGGGCGTCAGGCTGCCACCCCGGCCGCCGGGCGCGAAATGGACCGCCGAGCCCAAGATCGTCGAGCGAGCTTCGTACAAGCGCGACCGCGCCGGCTACATCGATACCGGCTGGACGCACGTGTTCGTCGTTCCGTCGGACGGCGGGACCGCGCGCCAGCTCACCGACGGCGACTGGAACCACGGCAACATCGCTTGGAGTCCGGACGGCACGGAGATCTACTTCACGTCGTACCGCACGAGCGACTGGGACCGGCCCGAGCACTGGCAGGAATCCGAGATCTACGCGGTCGACGTCGCCAATGGCGCGGTGCGGCAGCTCACGGACCGGCGCGGCCCGGACTCCGGCCCCGTGCCTTCGCCGGACGGCCGGCTCATCGCATACATCGCCGGCGATGAGCACAACGACACGTACCGGAACGCGCGCATCCGGGTGATGAACCGCGACGGGTCCGGCTCGCGCGTGATCTCCGGGGACTACGATCGCCAGTCCGGCGGATTGCAGTGGGCGCCGGACGGCAGCGGCCTATACTTCAGTGTCAGCCGGGAAGGCTACCAGTCGCTGCACTTCGTCTCGCTGCGTGGCGGCGTCCGCCAGCTCACACAGGGAAAGCAGATGTTCGACCTGTCGTCGTTCGCGCGGGATGGCACTGCTGTCGGTACGATCGCGACGGCGCACGAGCCCGATGACATCTACCGGTTCCGGCTTTCGGATCCCGGGACGGTCACGCGGCTCACCCAGGCCAACGCGGACGTGCTCGCCGGCGTGACCCTGGGCGAGGTCGAGGAGATCTGGTACGAGTCCGATGAGTTCCAGGTGCAGGGCTGGATCGTCAAGCCGCCCGGCTTCGATCCGTCGCGCCGCTACCCGCTCATGCTGGCCATCCACGGCGGGCCGCACAGCATGTACAACGGCGGGTTCAACTTCGCGTTCCAGGAGCACGCGGCCAACGACTACGTCGTGCTCTACACCAACCCGCGTGGCAGCACCGGCTACGGCACCGCCTTCGCCAATGCGATCAACCACGACTACCCGGGCGCCGATATGCCCGACCTCATGCGCGGCGTCGATGCCGTCCTCGGCCGCGGTTACATCGATGCGGACAACCTGTTCGTCTACGGCTGCTCCGGCGGCGGCATCCTGACCACCTACATCGTCGGCAATACGGACCGGTTCCGCGCCGCCTCCGCGAACTGCCCGATCGTGAACTGGATGTCGGCGATGGGCACGTCCGATGCGATCAGCTACCTGCGCACCTTCGAGAAGCCCTTCTGGGAAGATCCTGCCGAATGGATGGACCGCTCCTCGATCTTCTACGTCGGCAACGTGACGACGCCCACGATGCTGATGACCGGCGAGAACGATCTGCGCACGCCCATGGGCCAGACCGAGGAGTACTACCAGGCGCTCCAGTACCGGGGCATCCCCACCGTCATGATCCGCTACCAGAACGAATGGCACGGCACGTCATCCATGCCCTCCAACTTCCTGCGCACGCAGCTCTATCTGCGGAAGTGGTTCGAGAAATGGGGGACGCATGATGAGGCGAGGGTAGTTAGTCAGGGTGGAGCGGACGGCGGGTAGGGGGATGGGATCTGGGGATGGGGGATGGGGGAACGGATCAACGGATTAAACGGATCGACGGATCGACGGATCGACGGATCAACGGATCAACGGATCAACGGATCGACGGATCGACGGATCGACGGATCGACGGATCGACGGATCGACGGATCGACGGATCGACGGATCAACGGATCAACGGATCAACGGATCAACGGATCAACGGATCAACGGATCAACGGACGCGCGTGGGGAGTGGGCGTGGGGATGGTTGGTGGGGAAACGGAATACGGGGGTGAGGCATGAAAGACTGTGCGATCCAGATCACGAATCATCCGGGTGACCTCGCCAGGGTCCTGCAGGCGTTCGGCCGGCGCGGCGTCAACATCAGGGCGATCACGGCGCTTTCGTTCGACGGCGTGGCGATCACACGCATCCTGCCGGACGACATCGCGCTCGCGCGCAGCGCGCTCGAGGCGGCGGCCGTGCGCTTCACGGAGGCCGAGGTGCACACGGTGCTGCTCGAGAACCGCGCCGGCGAGCTGGCCAACGTGACGAGCCGGCTGGGTGAGGCGGGCGTGAATCTCGAGGCGCTGTACGTGACCGGCATCACGGACGATCTCGTCGAGATCGCGTTCGTGAGCGACGACCCGAAGAAGGCGAAGAAGGTGTTGGAAGGCGTGTGAACGGGGCGGGACGGCGGGAGACCTGGGGCGGGAGACGGAATGGCGGGAACGGCGGGGACCCAGCGCTACGCTGCCCGTGCCGAAAGCACCGTCACAAGGCGCGGATGCCATCGCCATGACGACGAGACCAGCCCGGCAACCGGAAACGTCCTGCCGTTTCCGTCCCCCGCCGTTCCCGCCGTTCCGTCTCCCGCCCCACGTCTCCCGCCCCTCGTCTCCCGCCG
>JBFFZF010000159.1:0-11386 GCA_041568755.1 Longimicrobiales bacterium
GGACGGGCGTCGCGTGGTCTACTCCGCGATGGGCCGGCTGTACATCCGGGACGTGTCCGGTGGCGCGGCCCGACGGCTGACGACGGCGGACCGGATCGAGAGCCATCCGCAGTTCTCGCCGGACGGCCGGAGCATCGTCTACGTCACGTGGGACGACGAGGAGCGCGGGCGCGTGCGCGTCGTGCCGGCCGCGGGCGGCGCGGGCCGCGTGCTGTTCGAGGCGCAGGGCCATTTCGTCGAGCCGTCGTGGTCGCCCGACGGGCAGTGGATCGTGTTCCGCCGCATGGGCGGCGACTCGCGCCGCGGCACGACGCACGTCGGCGAGACAGGCATCTGGATCGTCGCTGCCGCGGGCGGTCAGCCCAGGCTCGTGCGTGAGGGCGGCAACGGCGCGTTCTTCGACGCGACAGGCGAGCGGCTGTTCTTCAACGGGTCCGAGGGCGGCAACGCCGCGCTGCAGAGCATGGACCTGAACGGCGGCGATGTCGTCACGCATTTCACCGGCGCGAACGTGCAGGAATGGGCCGTCTCGCCGGACAACCGCTGGATCGCGTTCGTGCAGGGCTGGCGCACGCACATCGCGCGCTTCTCGCGGGCCGGCCGCTCCGTCGCGCTCGCGCCCGGCTCGACCGCCTACCCGGTCCGTCAGGTCTCCGCCGAGTCCGGCACGTTCCTGCACTGGTCCAACGACGCGACGCTGCACTGGACGGTCGGGCCGGAGTACTTCACGCGCACGCTGGCTGAGACCTTCGCGTTCCTCGAGGGCGCGGCCGCCGAGCCCGCGCAGCCCGAGACGGCCGGTGTCGACATCGGCTTCGACGCGACCGCCGATGTGCCGACCGGCGTCGTCGCGTTCCGCGGCGGCCGCATCATCACGGCGGCCGTCGACCCCACGGCGCACGGGGCGGTGAACGGCGTGATCGAGAACGGCACGGTCGTCGTCGATCGCAACCGCATCGCGGCTGTCGGACCGGCGGCGCAGGTGCAGGTCCCTGCCGGTGCGCACGTCGTCGACGTCACGGGGCGCACGCTCATGCCCGGCCTGATCGACGGTCACGCGCACTTCAGCTCGGCCGGCGGCGGGCTGACGTCAGAGACCGACTGGCAGTACTGGGTCAGCCTGGCGTTCGGCATCACGACCGGCCACGACCCGTCGAACAGCAACGAGATGATCTTCACGGACGCCGAGATGATCCGTGCGGGTCTGAAGGTCGGGCCGCGCGTGCTCAGCACGGGGCAGATCCTCTACGGCGCGGTCACGCCGTTCCGCTCGAAGACCGACAGCTACGCCGACGCGCTCATGCACGTGCGCAGACAGAAGGCGTCCGGCGCGCCCAGCGTGAAGAGCTACAACCAGCGGCGTCGCGACGCGCGCCAGTGGATCCTGCAGGCCGCGAACGCCGAGGGCGTGAACGTCGTGCCCGAGGGCGGGTCCACGCTGAACCAGAACCTGGCGCAGATCATCGACGGCCACACGACCGTCGAGCACAACCTGCCGCTCGCCAACCTGTACGCGGACGTGATCCAGCTCTGGTCCCAGACCGGCGTCGGCTACACGCCCACATTCCTGGTCTCGTACGGCGGTCTCTCGGGCGAGTACTACTTCTACGAGCACTGGAATGTCTGGGAGAACGAGCGGCTCATGACATTCACGCCGCGCAACTTCGTCGAGCCGCGCTCCCGCCGCCGCGCCATGGCGGCCGGCGATGCGGACTACCACCACATCGACGTCGCGCGCGCGACGAACGCGCTCAACCAGGCCGGCGTGCTCACGTCGATCGGCCAGCACGGCCAGCTGCAGGGGTTGGGCGCGCACTGGGAGATCTGGGCGTTCGCGCAGGGCGGGATGAGCCCGATGAACGCCATCAAGTCCGCGACGAGCAACCCGGCCCGCATGCTCGGGCTGGACCGCGATCTCGGCTCGATCGAGACCGGCAAGCTCGCAGACCTGCTCGTGCTGGGCAGCAACCCGCTCGACGACATCCACAATACGGAGGACATCGACCTCGTGATGCTCAACGGCCGGCTCTACGACGCGCGCACCATGGACCAGGTCGGCAACCACCCGGCCACGCGTCCCGTGCTCGCGCACGAGCGCGTCCCGGCGGGTGCACCGGCACGGCAGAATCGATGACGCGTGGCAGCGGACTTTCTGCGGGCGCCGTCCCGGTGTATGCTGCAGGATCTCGCCCAACGAAACGCAGCGGATAACGGAGGAGGCGACCATGCGCACGCCCGGCCTGATCGCGTTCCTGTGCGTCGCGCTCACGGCGTGCGGCAACGAAGTACTCGATTCCTATCCGTTCCCGGACGGCTCGGTCACGTTCACGCACCTGCCGATCGATCCCGCGAATGTGCGGTCCTTCGTGCCGATGGGCGCAGCGAACGTGCAGCCCAAGGACCATGGCGGGTTCCCGCTGCGCCACGCCTACCGGTTCCCCGCGGCGACGCCCGTCTACGCGGTGCGCGATGGCGTGATCTTCGAGGTCCGGCACGGCACCCGCGAAGTCCCGCAGATCGAAGACGCGCCGCAGAACCTGTGGGGCCGGACCTACGAGGACTGGGCGCTCCGGCTCAAGGTCAGCAAGGCCGTGACCGTGAACTACGCGCACGTGACCGAGCTGCACCCGGACGTGCTGGCGCGCATCGGCAACATTCCCAGGAACGAGGAACCGCGCGAGGTCGGCGTCGAAGTGAAGGGCGGCCAGATCATCGGGTACGTCGATCCGCACGGCGCGATGGACTTCTCCGTCACGGACCGGACGCTGCGCCTCTCCTTCGAGAATCCGGGCCGGTACCCGAAGGACCACATCTACGCGGGCGACGTGACCGCGTACTACGAGGGCGCGCTCCAGCAGCAGCTCCTCGCCATCACCATGCGGACGGCGCCGCCCTGGGGCGGCAAGATCGATTATGACGTTCGCGGCCGCATTGTCGGCAACTGGTTCCGCGAGGGCACCAGCAGCTACACACAGTGGAGCCGGCAGCTTGCCATCGTCTACGACCACATCGAGGCGCACCGCATCTTCATCGCCGATGGCTCGCCCATGCGCGACGTGCCCGGCATCGACGGGCCCGGCCGCCCGGACATCTGGTGGATCAAGGGCAATGCGCCGAAGCCCGAGACGATCGGCCAGGCGGACGGCCTCGTGAAGTATGAGCTGATCCTGCCGGACCCCCGATTCACCGATCCGCCCGTCGCCGGCGTCATGCTCGTCCAGATGACGGCGCCCGGCACGATCCGCGTCGAGATGTTCCCGGGTCAGACAGCCGGTCAGGTCACCGGTTTCACGGCCGCCGCCCGGAACTACGTGCGCTAGACCGAGACGTCATCGCGAGCGGGTGCGATTCCCGCATGCAGTCAGAAGCGCATTCCGACGCCGAACGAGAGGTGAAACGATGCCGGCGACACGGCATGCGCGCCGTGTCGGGCCACGGCGACCCCGTTCGCGTCGACGATCTCGATCGCGGGAACCGTGACCGGATCGGTCCAGCGCCGGATCGCGTTCACGCCCAGCGACACGCCGTGCGTGAGGTGCCACGCGACTGCCGCGCGGAGCTGAGGATCCCAGCCCGTGGCCTCGGACCGTTCCGATCGTCGCGGCTGTGCGGTATCGGGCGGTCGAGAGCCGGGGTCCAGCTGATCGAACCAGCTCAGCACGGTCACAGAAGAGCGATCGAGGCCGCCGCCCGCGGCGAGCGTCCACCGCCGCGTCGCGGACGGTCTCGTCGCGAGCAGCGCGATCGCAGACACCGTGTGACCGTCCACGGTCTCCTGCAGCCGCGCGATCGCGCTCCCGCTGTGCACGCGCGCCGCCCGGACGCCGGACACCTCGGCGCCCACGCGTATCGGGCCGATGATGTCGAGCGTCACGGTCAGCGCGGGGACCAGCGCGTGGTGCGTGTCCGTACCGGCGAGACCGGATACGGCAAATGCCGACTCGACATCGCCGGGCGCTCCCGACCAGCCCATGGCCCAGGGGAACGTCACCTCGAGGCTCCCGGACTCCTGCCACGGTTCTCCGAGTGTCGCGGCGAGTCTACTGCCCACCAGCGCGCCCCACGCGGCACCCAGCAGGCCGACGGTGAAGAGGCCGCCCTCCTGCAGCTCGTAGTCCGTGAGTCGGGCGATGCCGAGTCCGGTGGCGATGCCTGCGCCGGCGCCGATGAGGATGCCGCGACGGGTGGGCTGCGTCTCTGGCTCCTGAGCGAGCACGGCCACCGGCGTCGCGGTGGCGGCCATGCAGAGCGCGACAGAGCGGATCAGGATCGTCGACACACCCGCCGGGCACTTCGACGTGGCGGCCTTACGGGATCCGCACACCCGCTCAGCCGCCCGTGATCTCGTAGACGCGGATGCTCGCGATGAAGGGGTTGGCCTGCGCGATCGCCACCGCGGCGTCGAGACTCTCCGCCTCGATGACGGAGTACCCGGTGATGGAGTCCTGCCCCATGGGCAGGTCGCGGACGCCGCTCGTCGAGATCTCGCACGCGCCGCCGTGGAACCCGCGGTGCTCGACGGTCCGGTCGGCGGTGGACTTCATCCAATCGCCCCAGGCCGACATGATCTCCGGCGTGGGCTTCTGGAATCCGTAGTGCAACAGCATGAATCGCTTCAAATCGCCTCCTCGGATGCTTTTGATCGTATCATACTACACGTCGAGCACCGAGCGACGAAGCGCCATCATTGCCCCTGGTCCGGCGGGATCCGCAGCACGACGCGGAACGCGCCCGGCGTGGCCTCCGTGCACAGCGCGCGCAAGGCCTGCACGGCCGTCTGGACCGCGGGTACGTTGCGCGCCGCCTTCATCGCGTCGAGTGAGGGCCACGGTCCGAACGAGTAGAACAGCGTCGGCTCGTCCAGACTCTGGATCAGTGTGCCCGTCGCGGCCGGGCTGGCAGCACGGAAGGCGGCGGCCAGATCGTGTTCCCAGACGCGGACGAACGCCGCTTCGCTGCCCTCGCGGACCCGCCACATCGCGTGGGTGAAGAACTCGTCGGTCATGCGATCCTCCCTGCCCGGGCGTTACCGCCGAACCTCAGCGACCGGATCTTCAGTCCTCGAAGGTGAGCACGACTTTCCCTTTGTGACGTCCTTCGCTGACGTACCGGAGCGCCTCGCGCGCTTCACTGAGCGGGTAACTCCGATCCATCGCGGGAGCAATGTGACCTTCCGCACAGAGCCCGGTCACGGCGAGCAGCACGTTCCGATCCTGTGGGACGATGAGGACACGGACGTTCCTGCCCTTCGTTCGCCGTATCCATGGACCCATCAGGAACGCACCGACCAGCACACCGGTCGCGCCGCCGGCGATGAAGCAGGTACCGTTCGGCCGCAATCCCCGCGCGCAGGCCAGGACCGAACGGTGTGCGATCGTGTCGAGGACCAGATCGTAGCTCTTTCCGCTCCTCGTGAAGTCCTCACGGGTGTGATCGATCACATGATCTGCGCCCAGCGAACGCAGGAACTCTGCCTTGTCCCCGTGATCCACTGCGGTCACCTCGGCCCCATCGAGCTTCGCGAGTTGCACCGCGAAACTGCCCGCCGCGCCTCCAGCCCCGTTGATCAACACGTGCTGACCGGGTCGCACCTTTCCCTGGAGACGGATGCCCTGCAGCGCAATCGCTCCGCCCTGCGGAATCGCCGCTGCCTGCTCGAACGTCAACCCGGCGGGCTTCCGGACGAAGGTGCTCTCGGGGGCACAGACGTAGTCCGCGAATCCGCCATGATAGCCCGGCATTTCTCCGAGGACCTCATCGCCAGGCCGCAGATCGCGGATGCGCGCGCCGACCTGTTCGACCCGTCCGGCGATGTCGGAGCCGAGGATCCGGTGACGCGGCTTGCGAAGGCCGCCGATCCGGGCGTATGCGGGTCTTCCGATGATGCCTTCCCGGTCGGTTCCGTTGATCGATGCCGCAACAACCCGGATGAGGACTTCGTTTTCCGCCGGGACCGGTTTCGGCACCTCCTCGATGCGGACGACGTCCGGTGTGCCGTACTCGCTGCGGACAACCGCTCTCATGGCGTCAGCGTACGCTTGCGCATGGCAACGGCCAGCTCGACCGTGTGGGTGAAGAAGTTGCTGATGGGTCGGCCTCCCGGGTGCCATCGGACGGATCGGGGCACGGCTGCGCGCCCATGAGGCCAAAGTAAAGCTTCGATCCAACGGCGCCAGCCTCACGCACGCGGCGGTACACCGAAGCCGGACCTCGGTGGGACCCTCGAGCAGGCCAGCCAGGATTGCTGTGAGGGCGAACCGCCGGCATCTTGATCACAGGACGGTCCCCGTGCACTGCACCACGCACACCTCGAGAACGAGGCTTGAAGCGATGCCAAGGAAAGTGCTCCCCATTGTATTGCTGCTCTGCGTCGTGATGCGAGCCTCGCCCGCCCTCGCACAGGTCGACACTCCGGTCGCTGGACTCGACGCGTTCTGGGCCGAACTCGGCAGGTCCATCATGGAGGGCGACATTGATGGCATGCGCGGGGTCTATCATCCCGATGCCGTAGGCCTGTACTGGCAGGGAGACACGTACAGCATGGGCCTGATGACAGAGGCGAACGATGCGCAGGCCGGCTACTTCCTGGAGACCAGGAACGGAGCAAGGACCATTGATATTCAATGGAGGTTCGTGAAACGCGTTCACGACGCGAACGCCGCCCACGAGATCGCGATTGCGCGGTTCATCGAGACGCCCGCAGGCGGGACCGCAAGAACGAGTTACGGCCACATTGAGGCGTTTCTCGTGAATCGGGGGAAATGGCTCAGCCTGGTGTCCAATGTGCGGTGGAACGCCACCGAGGCCGAGTGGAACGCCGCCGCGCCGCGCAACTGACGGGCGCTTTCACGCGGAGGATCAGGCGTTCGCGTGCATCCGGAAACGGGGCTATTCCCGTACGGCCAGTGGACGGCCGGCCCGTTCGCTGCGAATGTCCGCGAGCATCGGGATCGTGCGGTTCTCCAGCAACCACGTGAGGTCACCCACGACGTATGCTGCGTGCAGCTGCCGCCGTCGAAGAAACTCGCCAACGTTGCCCGGGTCCCTCCGCAGCGCCTGCAGGACCGCGGCCGGATCCATCACCGCGGGCAGGATCTCGCGGCTGTCTCCCTGCGATTGCAGCCGGAGACGCAGTCCTTCGGATATCGAAGGATCCAGCAGTGCGGGAGGAAGACTGTTTCGCTCAACACCGCGTGCGTTCTCCGTGATTCCTTCCCGAATGGATCGCACGAGATTGGTATACCTCTGAAGCCGGTTGCGCAGCTCCGGGTTCCGCAGCAATCTGGAGTTACCTGAGCCCGTCATGTCCTCGAAGGTGGCCGTATTCGGCCGCACGTTGACTGCACTCAGCAGCCATTCGACTTCGAGCAGAAACTCGAGTGAATCCGGTGGGGCGTCGGCCGATCTCACGAGCTGGTCGAGCGCTACCGCGGCCTGACCGACTTCTTCGGCTCGTTCCACGGCCTGTGCGATCGCGGAAGAGTCAGCCCGGAGATCGTCCTCCAGGGCGGCCAGGTAGAACCTGGCCAGTTCCCGATCCTTCCGGTCGTCCCTCCACTGATCAACGGCCAGGGCAGACAGAACGCCAATGACGATGATCAGGAACTCGGCCGCGAGTCTGGCCATCCTCTGGCGAATGCCCTCAAGTCGGGTTCCGTCCTGCATTATGGCCTCCCGACGTAGGCTGCGATGTGACGCAGAAGCTGCTCGGCCAGCTGCAGGGCTTCCCTGGACGCGGAATCCGCGAACTCCACCATGTCGTTGAAGGAGGCGATGGCCGTTCGGAGCGCGGCATCCGCGCGCAGCGCGCTCACGCTGCGGGGTCTCCCCGTACGCGTCCAGAAGGCCGTTTCGAAATGTTCGATCATGCGCGGCTGCAGCTCGCGGCTCCATGGCTGGTTCACGAAGAGGTCCTGCGTGGTATTCACGAACTTGTAGCTACCTTCGTAGTAGCGCGTGATCTCGATCCGCAGTGCGTCATCGCGGACCAGGTCCACGCCCACGCTCTTCAGGTTCTCGTACGCTGACGAGCTGGAGAAGAAGTGCATGAAGCTGAGTGACCGGGCGAACAGAGCCTCGGTCGTCGAGTCGAATGGCTCATTGCCGCGCAACCATCCCAGGACGCTGTCCCGGGCGGCATGCGCGAAGGCGTTGCTCCTCAGGTTGGACCGGAGGTCTGCGGTGTCAGCCCGCAGATCGACCATCATCTGCTCGAGAATGGCGTGCTCCCGGGTCTTCTCGAGCCGGGTCTCGTTCCATCGCTCGACCCAGAACGCGCCCGAGATGCCGAGAAAGATCAGCACGATCTCGGCAGCCATCACCTTCCATTCACGCTTCTCGAACAATCGGGCCATCAACATGCTCGAACGGACAGCCCCACGCGATCGAGCAGCTCACGGCAGCGCGGCTCACTGCGCGCCCGGTCCCCCGGGAGCATGACCTTGAGCGCGACGTCGCGGCCGTGCCGGTCGTCGCGGGCCCGGTGCACCACCGCCGTGCCGCCGCGGCCGGGTTCCCCGGTCACCGTGTACCGTTCAGCGATCGTGGGTGCAGTCACGTGACGATCTCGGCGCTGGCGTTTGCCTGTTGGTCCGCTCGAACGCGGCGCGCGTAATGGTACGGTCGGGTCATCACCCCCGCCAGTCGGTCCGTGGCTGCCGCTCGGGAACTGGTCAGCGCCTCTCGCCGGCGCGATGCGTCGTTCAGCGCCACGCGCGGTGCGCGAGCGCAATACCGGCCACGGGTCGGGCGCTGCAGGCTTGCTTTCGGTTCGGCCCGCGCCCATGATGCGACGCACCCGTGCAGGTCGACCCCGGGCCTTCACCACCGGAGGACAGCACTGAGCCAGCAGGTTCGATGGCGCGTCGCGCTGGTCGAAGGCGCAGCGGTTCTTCTCGGTATTCTCGTCGCCTTCGGCATCCAGGCGGGCTGGGAGGCGAGGCAGGACGCGCTTCGCGTCGAGGCATACCTGGCATCCCTGCAACTCGAGCTCGAGGACAATCAGACGCGGCTGGGACAACGCGTCGAGAACACGGCCAGACGAATCGCACGGACGGAGGCGTACCTGGCCGAACTCGTCGCATCGCCGCACGGGCCCGTCTCGCAGGACTCCATCCGTGGCATGATCGGCGCCCTGGGTCCGCTCCGCGTCGACCCGCTCTCACGGGCCGCGTTCGACGACCTCGTGAACGGCGGACTGCAATCCATCGACGACGGCGGCCTGCGCCGCCTCATTCTCGCGTACGGTCAGGCCCTCGAGTACGATGCTCAACGACAGCGCGCCGCCGCAGAGTGGTTCGAAACGCGGGCCCAGTTGTATGACGAGATGGAAGGCGATCTCGTGGGAGCTCTCACGGGAGACCGGGGCTGGGCGGGGCGGACCGATCTCGCGTTCGATGTCGATCCTCGCGCATTCGTGCGGAACCGCCGGTATGGCAACCTGCTCGCGGCCCGGGTCAACCATCTGCGCAACACCGGAGCGTCCGCCGATTATGTGAGGACGGCCATCACGGACCTGATCTCCCGACTCGATCGACCATAGTCGGGATCCCCGGGTCCGGACCACCAAATTCCCGATCTACACTTTCACAGCCCGGGCAAGCGGCGACAGCCGCGTCCGCGTGAATTGTGGGTCAGGGTCCATTCGCCTCAGCGGTCAACCCGGACCGGGATTCCTCGATCCAGATCGATGCGGACGGGGTGTTGCGGGTCATCAACGACGCCGGGATCATCCGACGGTTCAGTCTTACCGACGGCTCCGCATTGCCACCGCCATTCGCGCACTCGAAAGAAGGGGGCGTGAATCACGCGTGTGCTCATGTTCGCACCTGTCTCGACTCGGCCGGCGCGCACAACTCGTCACGGGTCGAGGGTGCGGCCTGCCTCCTTCACTCCCGTTCCCGGTGTCCGCCGAGAACGGGAGTGAAAGGCAATTCTGCCTCAGGGCCTCCAGCCCATTCTGTGTCTCGGCGTGCTATCGAAGCGTAACCGTTCCGTGTACCTGGTTGAACGACCCATCCAGTTTGAGGCTCTGGTGGAGGCGAATGTCGCTGCCATCCGCGTTGTTTCTGATCGCACCGTTGGAACTGAAGAGGATCGGGCCGTTGGGGAGATGGAAGTTCGCCTTGATCCGGATCGGCCCCTCCGCCAGTCCCTGCTGACAAGTGAAGACATTGCCTGGAAACCCTGCCAGATCATACACGATCACGTATACCTCGCCGCTGGCCTGACTGTTCTCCCGGCCGCTCGGGTTGAAAACCTGCAACTGGTTCACTCCTCCGTGGAAGGGGGAAGGAGTGCACCCGATGAAGTTCGCAATGACATCTGAATCGGCGTAATGGAAGGCCACCAGGTCAGTCTGGAAATCAATGGTGACGACGCCCACCCGGTTGAAGAACGCGCGCTGGACAATGGCGCCATTGCCAGAGGACGCCGCCATGGCGAGCAGTTCCGGTTCGAGCGCTCGAGGCGGCTCCGCGGGTGACTCGGCACACGCCGAGAAAAGGGCGAGGGCCGGCACCAGGCTGAGCAGTCCGGGGAGGCTCATGCTCTTCGCCAGTTTACTAATGGATCTGATCCCACGTACAAAGGCCGAGTTTCTCATCGCTACACTCCTTTGAGAGAGTACGTACCAGTCACCACTGGTCGCGCCGGGGCGGGTCACTCATCCCGCAACGACGCACACCGATGACTACAGCGGGTCGCATCTGCTGGCGGCAGCCAGCATCGGCAGTTCCTGAAGACCGCTACCGCGGCTCGGCGATGCCGCGCCGAGCCAGGGTTGCGGATCCGAGTCGATCGGCCGCGTGGGTTTTCACATGTGGAATCGTGGCGTACGTCAGGCGAGACCGAAGCGTGAGCCAACTCGAGACCTTTCGCCGAGCCGTATCAGCGCAGCAGCATGCCACTGCTGCCCAAACGGCAGGCCGACAATGTGGTCGTGGAGTGACCATAGCGGGTATCCGACAGCCTCGCAAGGCGCGTTAACAGCCATGCTACTCTGGCCGCTGAACGTACGGCGATGGCGGCGGCGTTGTGCTGCGGTAAAACGTTGGGTTACAACGTTTACGACAAGAAAACCAGGATCTTCTGCCGGCGGCCGTTGCCAGCGAAGGTGGGCTGCCCACGGAGGACTCAGGCCAAAGGCATCACCGCCACAGATCCATCGAAGATGATGCGTGTGATCTCCCGTGACGGTACCGGCTCGCGTACTCGACCAGCGGCGGGGTGCCGCCCCTTGTGGTTATGCATGACTTCCCGCTGGTTTCTCACGCTGAAACAGCCGCGCGGACCGCTACCGATCCGGTTCGGCTTCGACGAGGGTCAGGACATCAGCGATTCGCTCAACGGCCCTGTTGACCTCGCCCCTGACGTCCTGATACCGCAA
>JBFFZF010000160.1:0-11271 GCA_041568755.1 Longimicrobiales bacterium
GATCGACGTCCGCCGCGAACGGCAGCCATGCCAGCGCGCCCGGCTTCAGCAGCGTCTGGTACAGCACCTGGTTGAGCGGGACCGTAATGCCGAGGATCAGGATGACGGCGGCACCGAGACCCAGCGCCGTCTCGATCCTGCGCGAGATGGCGAGGAACGAGCACATGCCCAGGAAGAAGGCAAGCGCCAGGTTCTCAACGAAGATGGCCTTCGCCGCCAGGCTCAGATAGTGCTCCAGCATGGAACTCCTCCTCGATCTGTTCCGGCTTCCACGTCCGCACCAGCCAGATGAAACAGCCGATCAGCAGGAACGCGCCGGGTGCCAGGATCATCAATCCGTTGGGGACGTACCAGCCGCCCTCCGTCGCGAGCGGCAGCACCGCGAACCCGAACACGGATCCCGATCCCAGCAGCTCGCGGAAGAACGCGACGTACAGCAGTACGAGGCTGTAACCGAGCGCGTTGCCCAGCCCATCCAGCAGACTGGGCAGGGGCCCGTGGTGCATGGCGAACGCCTCCGCCCGCCCCATCACGATGCAGTTCGTGATGATGAGGCCCACGAAGATGGAAAGCTGCAGGCTGATCTCGAACGCGTAGGCCGTCAGGATCTGGTCCGTGATGATGACCAGTGAGGCGATGATCGTGAGCTGCACGATGATGCGCACGCTGTCCGGCACGCGCTGCCGGATCAGGCTGATCGTGACATTCGAGCCGATCATGACACCGATGACGGCGATGCACATGACGAGCGCGGTGGCCATGCGCGTCGTGACGGCCAGCGCCGAGCACACGCCCAGCACCTGCAGTGCGATCGGGTTGTTGTCGAGCAGCGGCTCGAGCAGGACGTCCCGGTGCCGGCTCATGGCCGCCCCCTCGTTTCTCGGTAACGCCGGAGATAGGGGCCGAAGCCGTCGGGCCCGAGCCAGAACCGCAAGGTGTTCGTGACGCCACGCCCGGTCAGCGTCGCGCCCGCCAGCCCATCGACCTGGAACGGTGCCACGGCAGGCGGACCCGCCGGCCCCTTCACGACCTCGATCCGCGGCTCGCCGTCCGGGCCGAACACGCTGCGGCCCTCCCACAGCGCGCGCCAGCGCGGCGCATCGATCTCGGCGCCCAGGCCCGGCGTCTCCGCGTGCTCGTAGAACGTGATGCCGAGCACCGTGCGCAGGTCCGCGTCCAGCGCGAGGTAGCCGTACATCGTGGACCACAGCCCCTGTCCCTCGACGGGCAGGACGACCGCCCCGATCTCACCGTTCCGCACGAGATGGTAGACCAGGACGTGACGCGGCAGGCGGCGTACCCCCGCCGCGTTGGGCGGAGCGGGTCGGCTCGTCGCCGGATCCCGTGCGGCCCGCCGCGGGTCCCAGGCGGCGACCTCGAAGTCCGTCACGGTCGCGCCACTCGCCAGCTCCACGGCGACCGGGCGCACGCTGGACGCGAAGCGACGTTCGATCTCCGCACGCGCGAGCCGCTCGCCCGGCGCGCGCAGCCCGAGGACCTCGAGCACCCGCGCCCGCCGGTGCAGCAGCCGGTTCGCCTCCTGCCGATCGGCGAGCAGCACCGCACTGCCGGCCACGAGGACGGAAGCCACGACGCTGACCAGCAGCGCGAAGCGGATCGTCTCAGCCGGGCTGTACCGCACTGCGCGCCCTCCTGCGCCGGATGTTCGCCCGCACGACGAAGTGATCGAGCAGCGGAGCGAACATGTTCATGAAGAGGATGGCCAGCATCATGCCCTCCGGATACGCGGGGTTCACTGCACGGATGAGCACGCACAGCACACCGATGCCGGCGCCGTACCACCATTTGCCGGCGTCGGTGAACGCTGACGTCACGGGGTCCGTGGCCATGAACACCGTGCCGATCGCCCAGCCACCCAGCACGATGTGCCAGTGGAACGGCACGCCGAACATCGCGTTGGTCTCCGATCCGATGGCATTCAGCAGCAGCGCGGTCAGCAGCGTGCCCAGGGTGACGCCGGCCATGGTGCGCCACGATGCGACGCGCGTGACGAGGAGCAGCGCCCCACCGATCGCGCAGGCCAGGGCCGACGTCTCGCCCATGGAGCCGGGCACCAGCCCGACGAACGACTGCATCCAGCTGGCGCCATCGAGCGTGCCCGGGGTGACGGCAGACTGTGCCAGGAGCGTCGCGCCTGACAGGCCGTCCACCTCCTGCCACGAAGCAGCGATCCAGGGCGCGTCGCCGCTGATCCACGCGGGGTACGCGAAGAAGAGGAAGGCGCGGACCACGAGCGCGGGGTTCAGGAAGTTCATCCCCGTCCCGCCGAAGATCTCCTTGCCGAAGAGGATGCCGAAGAAGGTCGCGAACGCGACCTGCCAGAGCGGGATCGTGGGCGGCAGGATCAGCGGGATCAGGAAACCGGTGACGAAGAAGCCCTCGTTGACTTCGTGCCTGCGCACCGCGGCGAACAGGACCTCGACGGCGCCGCCGCTCACGAACGTGACCGCCAGCACGGGCACGAAGTACAGCGCACCGTGCAGCATGCACAGCAGCGGGTTCGTGTAGTCGAACGTCAGGCCCAGCCCGAGGAACAGCGCCGTGCGCCAGTCCGCGAGCGGCACGGCGCCCTGCGCGATGGCGTACTGCGCCTGGTAGCCGGTGTTGTACAGTGCCATGATCGTGCACGGGATGAGCGCGATCACGACGATGCCCATCATCCGCTTGAGGTCGAGCGCGTCGCGGATGTGCGGCGCCGATCGCGTCACGTGGCCCGGCGCGAAGAAGATCGTGTCGACCATCTCGTAGAGCGGGTGCAGACGGGAGAGCGGGCGATCTTCGGCGAACAGCGGGGCCAGCCGGTCGAGCCAGGCACGCAGGCGCGTTCTCACGCGTCGTTCTCCAGCGTATCCAGCGTCACGCGCAGCATGCGGGCGAAGTCGGTCTTGCCCGGGTCGACGAAGCTGCACAGCGCGAGGTCCTCCTCGAGCAGCTCGAGACAGCCCAGCTCCTCCGCGCGCTCGGTGTCCTGTACGGCCAGGGCGCGGAGCAGGAACGTGGGCAGGATGTCCATCGGCATGACGCGCTCGTAGACGCCGATCGGGACCATCGCCCGGCGGCCGCCGTGCGTGTCCGTCGTGAACGCGAGCCTGCGACGCGGCAGGAAGGCCGACAGCGTGACGGGGATCACGGAGAAGGCGTGCCGGCCGGGCGCGAGCCAGGGCAGGAAGGTCCGCTCGCCGCCTTCGTCCAGCACGGACAGCTGGACATCGTACCGCCCCAGGTAACCGAACACCTCGCCCATCGCGGCCTTGCCCGACAGCACCGAGCCCGAGATCCAGCGCACGCTCGCGCCGGCCCGGACCTCACCGGCGAGATCCCCGGTCGCCGCGCCCAGACGACTGCGCACCAGGCGCGGGTCCGCGACCGGCGGTCCGCCCAACGCGATGACACGCGCCGCGTCGATCCGGCCGGTCTCGAAGAGCACGCCGATCGCGGCCACGTCCTGGCAGCCGAGGGTCCACACGGTGCGGTCCCGACCGACCGGCGCCAGCCGGTGGATGTGGACGCCGGCCGTGCCCGCGGGATGCGGGCCGTCGAACGTCTCGATCCTGACGGGAGCGGTCAGACCGCTCGCAACGTGCGAGCCGGGGCCGACGCACACGTAGGTCGGGCCATCCGTGAGTCGTGCGATGCGCTCGAGCCCGCGGTCGAAGTCAGCGCGCCGATCCGCGAGCACGACCTCGGGCGAGGCCGCGAGCGGGTTCGTATCGATGGCCGTGACGAAGATCGCCGCCGGCACCGCATCCGGTTGCGGCACCCTGCCGAACGGCCGCGTACGGAACGCCGTCCACAGGCCCGACTCGAGGAGCAGCGCACGGATGCCGGCAGGATCGCGCTGCACGGCGTCACGCGTGTTCCAGTTGTCGAAGCGGACGAAGGCGTCATCGCCGGGCCGATCCGCTTGCTCGTCCGGCGACAACTCGATGACGACCGAGAGCAGCGCGCGACGCGGGCCGCGATGGATCGCGCGGACACGGCCCGCCGCCGCGGCCGTGTGCCGGACGCCCGGCAGCGCGCGATCCTCGAACAGCACATCGCCGCGCCGGACGGTGTCGCCCTCCGCAACCCGCAGCCGCGGCTTCAGTCCGGGGAAATCATCGCCCAGCACGGCGACCCGCGTACAGCGCGGGCCCTCCGTGATGCGCTGCGCAGGCGCGCCCGCCAGCGGGACGTCGAGCCCCTTCCGGATGCGGTGAACGGGCATGGGCCGTCGGGGCGACCGGGGTCGGTCGCGTCCGCCGCGTCAGTAGTACGTGCCGGAGATGTACTCGACGAGACGCGCGTTCGTGTCCTGGACGTCACCGAGGTGGCGCAGCAGGACGTCGGCCGGGGTGATGATCCCGACCAGCTTGTCGTCCTCCAGGACCGGCAGATGATTGAACGCATGCATCTCGAACAGCTTCTCCGCGTCATCCACGGTCGTCTTCGGCGTCACGCTGATCACGGGCGTCGTCATGACATCACGCACCGGCGTGGCAAGCGCAGCGGCGCCGCCGCGATCCAGCTCGCGCAGGATGTCGCGCGCCGTGATCACGCCCACGACGCGGGAATCGTCGGTGACGACGATCGAACGGATCTTCGTCCGGACGAGCGTGCCGATCGCGTCCGCCACGGTCCGGTCGGGCTCGACCGTGTGCACTTCGCGGCCCTTGATTCGCAGAACTCGAGAGACCTCCATTCGCTGTCTCCTTGTCGTCGGTCAGCCTGTACGGCCGGGGCACCCGGGCGCCGTGCTTTCCGCGCTTCGGCTGAACGTGCAGGGCCGCCGCGAGCATCCCATGTCCAAGCTCGGAACGGAGTTGGGCCGGCCGCAATGCGGCAACCCGGCCTTCGGAGTCGTCGAAAGGATTACGCGGAGCCGCTGCAGCCTCACCGGATGCCGGTCGACTGGCGGACTGCACGCCTGTCAACGAAGATGAACGGACGAACCGATCGACGTGCGAACCGATCACCGTGTGGAAGGAAGAAGATGAGACAGCGGCGCGGCGGGCCGGACGGCGGAGCTGAAGGGCGCACCGCGACATGGCGGGCAGTCATGACTGCGCTGCTCGCCTGCGCGCTCGGCGCGGGGTGCGAGCCGGGCGAGCCGGGCAAACGCGCAGTCGTGCGCGACAGCGCCGGCATCACGATCGTCGAAAACCCGTCGCCGGACGACTCGTCGGCATGGGACTGGTGGGCGATCGACGGACCGGTCGTCGACATCGGCGGCGTCGACGCCGACGAGGCGCACGCCCTGTTCCGCGTCACGGACGCGCACCGTCGGGACGACGGCGTATTCGTCATCGCGAACGGCGGCTCCGCCGAGCTGCGCGTCTTCGAAGCCGATGGCTCCTACCGCGCGTCGTGGGGCCGGCGAGGCGGCGGGCCCGGCGAGTTCCAGTCGCTGTCCGCGATCTTGCCGGCCGGCGGCGATTCGATTCTCGCGTTCGATGCGCGTGAGCGACGGTTCTCGGTCTTTGCGCCTGACGGTGGCCTGGTCCGCGATTTCCGGCTGGGCGAAGCCGGATCGGCGGGCGCAATACCGATCGACCGGCTCGACGATGGCGGTTTCATCGCGTTCGCGCTGCGCATCCTGGCGGATCCGAACGAGATCCCGTCGGGCCTGCAACGCGGAGAAGCGCCCGTCATCCGGTTCACGGCGGACGGGGCGGCCACGGACACGATCGGCGTGTTCCCGGGCGCAGAGCGCGTGATCCACGTGAGCGCGCGCAACGGACAGATCCAGTCCATCGAAGTCACCGGACCACCGTACGAGCGTACGACCACGCACGCCCTGTGCGGCGATCTGGTCTGGGTCGGGACGCAGGACGGGCCGGACATCCACGGCTACGGGCTCGACGGCACACTGCGCAGCATCGTGCGCACGGGCCGGCCCGTCGGATCGATCACGCAGCGCCACATCGATGCGTGGATCGAACGCGGGGCGCGGGCGCTGCCCGAAGAAGGCCGCGTGCGGTACGCCGAGGCCACGCGCGACATGCCGCACGGCGGCGTCGTGCCGGCGTACGGCCGGTTGATGTGCGATCGGTCCGGCAGTCTGTGGGTGGCCGATTACAACGATCCGCTCCTGCCGGCCGGCCGGTGGACGGTCTACGACAGCGCGGGCCGGGATCTTGCCCGCATTGCGCTGCCCGAGCGGTTCCAGCCGTACGAGATCGGCGAAGACTGGATCCTGGGCCGGGAGCAGGACGATCTCGACATCGAGCACGTTCGACTGTACCGCATCGTCAGGGCGGCGGCCGGCGCCAGTCGATGAAGCCCGGGTATCCGCCCCGCGGTCCGCCGGTCCTCGCCACGGCCGCGGTCACGCTCGGCGTTCTCGCGGCGCTCCTGCTCATCGGGCTCGACCGCGTTCCGCCGGTCCATCAGGACGAGCCGTGGATCGCATCGGCGGCGGCGCAGCTGGCGACGACGGGCACACTCGGGACGCCGCTGTTCACCGGGTTCTACGGCGCCGAACGCCACGCCATGATGTTCCCGCCGCTGCTGCCGGTGCTGGAGGCCGCCGCATTCGGGACGGCAGGCATCGGCGTCGCCACGATGCGCTGGCCCGGCGTCCTCGCCGCACTGGTCATCGCGCTCGCCGTCATTCTCGTTGCGGCGCGCGCAGCCGGGCCCGCCTGCGCCGCGCTCGCCGCTGCACTGCTGGTCGTACTCGCACCGGCCGGCCGGTGGAACGGGACCTCCGGCGTCCCGCTGCTCGACATCGCGCGGGTCGCGCGCTACGACATCCTGGTCCCGGCGTTCGGACTCCTGGGGCTGCTGATCTTCCTGCGCGCACGCTCGGCAGGCCGCTTCGTGGAGTCGCGCACCGTCCTTCGCGAGCGGGCTCTGCTGCTGGCGAGCGGCGCGTGCACGGGGATCGCGACGCTCGCCCACCTCTACGGCGCCTTCTGGCTGGCCGGACTGCTCCTGGTCATCGTGCTGCAGCAGGACCCGGGCAGGGCCCGCGCATCTGCGGCGGCGTGGCTGAGCGCCGGCTTCGTGCTGGCCCTGACGCCCGCGATCCTGCTGGTCGCCCCGGTCTGGACCGATTTTGCCGGACAGCAGCAGATCCTCCAGGAACGCTACCGTCTGTTCGATCCTGGCTTCTATCTGAGCAATCTGTTCGGCGAACCCCGCCGCTACCGGCCCCTGCTCATGCATGGCGATCCGTTGCGCGGGCTGTTCGCGCAGCCGGGACTGTGGATCGTCCTGGCCGGCACGCCCGCGGCTCTGCTGCACATCGCACGACGGCGCGACCGCGCCGGCGGAATGTTTGCGGCCGCCGTGCTGCTGTGCGTACAGGCCGCACTCCTGGCCCTGCTGGTGCGCGTGAAGACCCCCAGCTACCTGATCACGCTCTGGCCGCTGGCCGCGCTGCTCATCGCCTTCGGCACCGTCCACCTCTGGCAGCGCAGCCGGCCCAGAAGCCGCGTGCTGCTGGCGATCGTGTTCGCTGCGGGATTCATGGAAGGCGGCATCAGCCTGAGCCGGTGGCTCGAGCGGATGCCGGAAACGACGCGGTATGCGGACTTCGGCAGTCGCATAGCCGCACACGTGCCGGCGGGAGCGCACGTCCTCGGTCTGCACCAGTGGTGGCTCGCGTTGCGCGAGACGCCCTACACGAGCTGGCTGCTCCCGGTCTGGCAGAACGACGCGCGCTTCACGCGGCCGCCCGTCCCTTTCGACCGGGCGCTCGATGCCATCGACCCGGACGTGATCCTGCTCGATGACGCGATGGCCGCGTACTTCGAAGAGATCGCTTCGTCCGCGCATCCGGACCACGCCCGCTACACCGCCTGGCGGCGCTGGGCCGGGGCCCGCGGGCTCACCCGCACGGCGAGGATCGAGGACCCCACGTACGGCGCGATCGAAGTCTGGCAGGTCGGACGTCAGGGCCCGGCGCCCTGACCGGGCCTCTGCGCCGCTGCGGGGACATCCGGCCGCGTCCCGGTGTACCGCACCGCGGCCGGGACGGGCACACGCGCGCGATCCGGCCCCGACCTTGCGGGCCGATCCGGAGCGCGCCAGCTTCGCGCGCGCCGTCCGGCCGCGGCGCGGCCGGCGCAGCGCGGTCGGACCCGACCGGACCGGCAGCTCAGATCACAGGGAAAGGAACAGCATGCCTCACATGGCCGTCGTGCTCGCACTCGCGCTCGCCGCGTTCGCCTCGCCCGTCGCGGCGCAGAGCGCGCCGGCCCCGGCGAAGCTCGCGGGCGCGTGGGATTTCAGCTTCGATACGCCGCAGGGTGGCATGACCTGGCGCGTGACGTTCGAGCAGGCCGCCGACACACTGCGCGGCGTGGCCAGCTCCGACCTCGGGACGCTGCAGCTGGCCGGCATGGTCCGCGGCAACGACTTCTCGTTCACCGTGACGGTGCCGTACGAAGGCCAGACGTTCGAACTCGTGTTCGCCGGAAAGGCGGAGGAGCGAACCGCCGCCGGCAACATCGACGTGCCGGCCGCCGGCATGCAGATCCCGTTCGCGGCCAAACGCGTCGCCCAGGACGCCCGGCCCCGGCTGCCGGAGTAGCGGGCCGACCATTTCCGACGGGCGCGGAGCGCACACCGCGCGCCGCAGTTCGCCGGCCGCAGGAACGAAACGGGCAGGCCCGCACAGTCGGGCCTGCCCGTTCCCGTACCACTTCGGCGCGCGGCAGCACGCCGTACACATCAGTACCGGTAGTGCTCCGGCTTGTACGGACCCTCCACCGGCACGCCGATGTAATCGGCCTGCGCCGGCGACAGCTCCGTGAGACGCACGCCCAGCTTGTCCAGATGCAGGCGAGCGACCTGCTCGTCCAGCTTCTTGGGGAGCGTGTACACGCGGCGCTCGTAGGCGCCCGCGTTCTGGTGCAGCTCGAGCTGCGCGAGCACCTGGTTGGTGAAGCTCGCCGACATCACGAAGCTCGGGTGGCCCGTCGCACAACCCAGGTTGAGCAGACGGCCCTCCGCCAGGATCAGGACGCTGTGCCCGTCCGGGAACACGAACTCATCGTACTGCGGCTTGATGTTGATGCGCTGGATGCCCCGGCGCTTCAGTGAGGCCATGTCGATCTCGTTGTCGAAATGGCCGATGTTGCCGACGATCGCCTTGTCCTTCATGCGCGACATGTGATCGAACGTGATGACGTCCTTGTTGCCCGTCGCCGTGATGAAGATGTCGGCCGTCTCGAGCACGTCCTCGATCGTCTTGACTTCGAAACCCTCCATCGCGGCCTGCAGCGCGCAGATGGGATCGATCTCCGTGACCACGACGCGCGCGCCCTGGCCGCGCAGCGCCTGCGCACAGCCCTTGCCGACTTCGCCGTAACCGCACACCACCGCCAGCTTGCCCGCCAGCATCACGTCCGTCGCGCGGTTCAGCCCGTCCACGACCGAATGCCGGCACCCGTAGATGTTGTCGAACTTCGACTTCGTCACCGAGTCGTTCACGTTGATGGCCGGGAACAGGAGCGTGCCCGCCCGCTGCATCTCGTAGAGACGGTGCACACCCGTCGTCGTCTCCTCCGAGACGCCGCGGATCGACGCGGCCAGCCGCGCCCACAGCCCGTCATCCTCGGCCTGCAGCCGGCGCAGCAGATCCAGGATCACGCCCCACTCCTCCGGCTCGTTCTCCGCATCGAAGTCCGGCACGCGGCCGGCCTTCTCGTACTCGACACCCTTGTGCACGAGGAGTGTGGCGTCGCCACCGTCGTCGACGATCAGGTCGGGACCCGTATCATCCGGCCAGCGCAGCGCCTGCTCCGTGCACCACCAGTACTCCTCGAGGGTCTCGCCTTTCCAAGCGAAGACCGGGACCCCCGTCGGCGCGTCCGGCGTGCCGTCGCCCACCACGACCGCCGCCGCCGCATGATCCTGCGTCGAGAAGATGTTGCACGAGACCCAGCGCACATCCGCACCCAGCGCCCTCAGCGTCTCGATCAGCACGGCCGTCTGCACCGTCATGTGCAGCGAGCCCATGATCTTCACGCCCGCCAGCGGCTGGCTTTCCGCGTACTGCGTACGCAGCGCCATGAGCCCCGGCATCTCCTGCTCCGCCAGCCGGATCTCCTTGCGGCCCCAGTCCGCCAGACCCAGATCCGCCACCTTGAACGCAGGCCGCGCCGCCTCCGTCGCCACCCGGTCCCGCGTCATCACTCCGCTTTCCATGCCCTCACCCCCGGTTCACGTTCGTTGCACCCGTCGTCCCGCTGTTCCCGCCGTCCGTCTCCCGCCTCTCGTCTCCCGCACCCAGTCTCCCGCCGTCCCGCCCCGCCTGGCCCCGCCGGCCCCGAACCAGAAACAACGGCGGCCCCTTCGCCTCGACCACCGGCGGCAGGTCCGTGCGCCGCACGCCGTCGAACCCGACCGCCCCCGCCCACGCCTCCACTTCGCCGTCCGCGAAACCCGGCCACACGTGGCCCATCTGGGCCCGGTACTCCTCGCGCTCGTGCGCGCGCATGTCCACGACCACCAGTCGGCCGCCCGGACGCAGCACGCGGTGCGCCTCCGCCAGCGCCGCGCGCGGCTCGACGACGTAGTGCAGAACGAGCACCATGAACGCGACGTCGACCGACGCGTCCTCGATCGGCAACTGCTCCAGCTCGCCGCGCCGCACATCCACACCGGCCATGCCCGCCGTCCGCCGGCGCAGCGCATCCAGCATCTCCGTCGAACCATCCACCGCGATGACCCGGCCGACCCATGGCGCCAGCGATGCCGTCAGCGCGCCCGTGCCCGCACCCAGGTCCGCCACCGTCCAGTCCGGATCGAGCAGACCCGTCAGCGCATGCCCCTCCACACCCCCGCCGAACAGCTCGACACGCAGCCGGTCCCAGTCCTCGGCCGCCGCCGAAAAGAACGCGCGCGAACGCTCGCGCCGCTGCGCCACCACCTCCCGAGCACGCTCCGCGTCGACCCCGGCCTGCGCACCGCCGCGCGCGGTGTCCCGCACCACCGCCCACAACTCGAGCGCCGCGCCCTCCGGCAGCACCGCCCGGTAATGACGGCTCGTGCCCTCCGCCCGCGCCGTCACCCAGCCGCCCGCCGTCAGCACTTTCAGATGCCGGCTCACCGTCGACTGCGGCAGCTGCACGATCGCGCACAGCTCCGAGACCGTCAGCTCGTGCGCCTCCAGAAGCAACAGCAGCCGGACGCGCGTCTCATCGCCGAGCGTCTGCAGCCGGTCGAAGATCGACCGCCCACCGTTCCGATCCACCAGGGTCCGCATATCAATCCGTATATCCGCATAGAAGGATAAACAGTCTGGCCGCAGGGAGCAGA
>JBFFZF010000161.1:0-11104 GCA_041568755.1 Longimicrobiales bacterium
GAAAGGGAGAAGGGGGAAGGTGGGCATGGGCGAGGGCAGGGGCATCAGGGGGTGGCGGGCAGTGCTGGCCACCGTGTGTCGTGTCGTGCTCGGGCTCGGCGCCGTGAGCATGCCGCTTGTCGCGGGGCCGGCGCGGCTGGCGGCGCAGGGCGAGCCGGTCACGATCCGGGCAGGGACGCTGCTGGATGGGCGAGGCGGCGTGCTGCGCGACGCGGTCATCGTCGTGCGTGACGGGCGCATCGAGACCATCGGCTCGCAGCGAGGGGGCCAGGTCGATTACGATCTCTCCGCCTTCACCGTCCTGCCGGGGGGCATCGATACGCATGTCCACATCAACTGGCACTTCGATCCCGACGGCCGCACGCATCACCTCTCCGTAGCGGAGGAGTCCGCCGCGCAGGCGCTGGCCTACGCGGTCGAGAACGCGGGCGTCACGCTGCGCGCCGGCATCACCACCGTGCAGAGCCTGGGCGCCACGATCGACGCTGATCTGCGCGGCGCGATCGCGCGCGGCGAGGTCGTCGGCCCGCGCGTGCTGACGTCGCTGCGCTCACTGAACGAGCGGACCGGTACACCGGAGCAGCTGCGCGCAGCGGTGCGGCGGCTGAAGGCGGACGGCGCGGACGTCATCAAGATCTTCGCGTCGGCCAGCATCCGCGACGGCGGGACGCCCACCATGTCGCAGGAACAGCTCGATGCGGCGTGCGGCGAGGCGACGGCGCAGGGGCTGCGCTCGGCGGTGCACGCGCACGGCCCGGAGTGTGCGCAGCGGGCCGTGCGCGCCGGCTGCACGGTGATCGAGCACGGCGCGCTGCTTGATGACGCGACGCTCGACATGATGGACCGGGCGGGCACCTTCTACGATCCCAACATCGGGCTGGTCCTGCAGAACTACCTGGACAACAAGTCGAAGTTCCTCGGTACAGGCAACTACACCGAAGAGGGTTTCGCGCACATGGAGCGGGCGGTGCCGCTCGCGCTGGACGCGTTCCAGCGCGCGCTGCGCCGCCCGAACATCCGCATCGTGTTCGGCACGGATGCCGTGGCCGGAGCGCACGGCCGCAACTTCGAAGAGCTCATCTACCGCGTCGAGCAGGGCGGCCAGCGGCCGATGGACGCGCTCGTCTCGGCCACGTCGCTTGCCGCCGCGTCGCTCGGGCTGGGCGACCGCATCGGCTCGATCGCGCCCGGCTTCGATGCCGACCTGATCGCGGTGCGCGGCAACCCGGCCGAGAACATCGCGGCACTGCGCGATGTCGTCTTCGTCATGAAGGGCGGCACGGTCGTGCGCGATGCGCGTGCAGCGCGCGCGCCGGACGCCGGCCCGGCCGCGCGTTCCGGCTGGATGGCGTGGGGCGCGGACGCGGCGGCCACCAAATACTCGCCGCTCGCGCGCATCGACCGGGGCAACGTGAATCGCCTGACGCTCGCGTGGGAGTGGCGCACCGGTGAGACCACCATCGCGGACACGGACAGCACGAAGGCCGCGCGGCCGGGCAATTTCCAGGCGACGCCACTTGCGGTCGGCGACACGCTGTTCCTGTCCACGCCGTTCAACCGCGTGATCGCGCTCGACGGACGCACCGGCCGCGAACTGTGGTCGTACGACCCCGGCGCCTACCGATACGGGCAGCCGTCGAACGGGACCGGCTTCGTGCACCGCGGCGTGGCGACGTGGAGCGACGGCCGCGAGCGGCGCATCTTCATGAACAGCCGCTGGCGTCTCATCGCGCTGGATGCAGAGAATGGCCGCCCGATCCCGACGTTCGGCACGAACGGCGAGGTCGATCTCGCGGCTGATCTGATCTGGCCCGTCAACCGCCTGCACTACACCAACACCTCGCCCCCGCTCGTCGTCGGCGACCTGGTCATCGTCGGCAACGGCGTCGGCGACCGGCTCACGTACCGCAACGATCCGCCCGGCGATGTGCAGGCGTTCGACGTGCGCACCGGCCGCCGCGTCTGGCGCTTCAACCCGATCCCGCGGCCGGGCGAGTTCGGCCACGAGACGTGGGAGGACGGTTCGTGGGCGTACACGGGTCACACCAATGTGTGGGCACCGATGTCGGCGGATCTCGAGCGCGGGCTGATCTACCTGCCGGTCAGCACGCCCAGCAACGACTTCTACGGCGGCGACCGCAAGGGCGACAACCTGTTCAGTGAGTCGATCGTCTGTCTGGACGCGCGCACCGGCCGCCGGGTATGGCATTACCAGATCGTGCATCACGGGGTCTGGGACTATGACCTGCCCACCGCGCCCGTGCTCGCGACCGTCCGTGTGGATGGCCGCGAGCGTGACATCGTCGTGCAGCTGACCAAGCAGGGCTTCGCGTTCGTGTTCGACCGCGTGACGGGTGAGCCGATCTGGCCGATCGAGGAACGGCCCGCAGCACGGAGCGACGTGCCGGGCGAACGGCTGTCACCGACGCAGCCGTTCCCCACGCGTCCGGCGCCGTTCGCGCGCCAGGGCTTCGACGAGGCGGACGTGATCGACTTCACGCCGGAGCTGAAGGCGTTCGCGCTCGACATCCTGCGCCAGTACCGCACGGGGCCGCTCTACACGCCGCCGTCGCTGCAGGGGACGGTCATGATGCCCGGCGTGATCGGCGGCGCCGGCTGGGGTGGCGGCGCGCTGGACCCCACCGAAGGCGTGCTGTACGTGAAAGCGAGCAACAGTGCCAGCCTCATCCGGCTGATCGAACCGGGGCCGTCCGACACGATCGACGCGCGCTATGCGTTCGATCGCGGGGCGAGCCTGGGTTTCCGCGGAGCCACGCCGCCGGCGGGGATCGGCTTTGCGGCGCCGCCCGATGGCCTGCCGCTGCAGCGGCCGCCGTACGGCACGCTCACCGCCATCGATCTCAACACGGGCGAGCACCGCTGGCAGGTCCCGATCGGCGACTCGCCATCGATCCGTGCGCACCCGCTGCTCGCGGAGCTGAATCTCCCGCCGCTGGGCGTGAGCGGAGCGCCCGGTCCCATCGTCACGGCCGGCGGACTGGTGCTGCTCACGGGCGGCGGCGACGTGCTGTACGCGCTCGACAAGGCCGGTGGCCGGATCCTCTGGCAGGCGGAGCTCGGTGCGAACGGCTACGCCAATCCGATGACGTACGAGACGACGGACGGCCGCCAGTTCGTCGTGATCGCGGTCGGCTCGGGCGGCGAAGCCGTACTCAAGGCGTTCGCGATCCGGTGAACGGCCCGCATGGCCATCCGGGTCCGGACCAGGACGGTGACACGAACCGCGTTGTGCGAGAAGGCGAGGATACGATGATCACGCGCCGGCATTTCGTGCGCAGCATGACGGTCGCGCTGCCCGTCGTCGCCATGCCCGCGTGCGAGGATGGTGCGGAGCAGGCCGTCGCCGGCACGCTCGATGCGGGTGTGCTGCGCGCACTGGCCGATGTGCTGCTGCCCTCGGAGCTGGGCGGCGCGGGTCTGGATGCGGCGACCGCCGGGTTCCAGGCCTGGGTGGCGGCGTACCGTCCCGCGGCCGAGGCCGAGCACGGCTACGGCACCGACGAGATCACGTACACCTCGCCCCATCCGGGGCCGGGCTGGGCCGCGCAGCTCGAGGCGCTCGACCTGGAGTCGCGTCAGCGGTTCACCGTGGGCTTCGCTGCGCTGGATACGTCGCGTCGGGCCGGGCTCGCCCGTGCGATGCTGACGCGCGAGCGTGCGACCGCGTTCCCACCGCCCGCAGAGGCACACACGGTCGCGCTGGGATTCCTGGCCTGGTACTACGCGACGCCGGGCGCGAGCGATCTGTGCCATGGCGCGGACATCGGCGCGCGCACCTGCCGCCCGCTCGACCGGCTGCCCGAAAAGCCCGTCGCCCGCGCACCGGGAGTTTGACATGCGACGCGTCATCGAGAGCGATGTCTGCATCATCGGCTCCGGCATCAGTGCGGCGATGGTCGCCGAGAAGCTGGCGGAGTCGACTGCCGCGACCATCGTCGTCGTCGAGGCGGGTGACGATGTGGCGGCCGTGGAGGCGCGGCCCGCACACCGCCAGCGCTTCGTCGAGTACGGCGAGAACCCGTGGCCGGGCGATCACATCGATGGGCACGGCGCGGCGGGCATCCAGTCACGTTCCATGCAGGTCGGTGGGCAGGCCATGCACTGGGGCGGTGTCACGCCACGGTTCAGCCCGGAAGATTTCCGCGTGCGTTCGCTGTACGGCGTCGGCGATGACTGGCCGATCACGTACGACGATCTGGAGCCGTTCTACGTCGAGGCCGAGCGGCGACTCGGCGTGGCCGGCGAGGCGGGACCCCGGACGCTGGATCCGCGGTCGGAACCCTATCCGATGCCGGCGCTGCCGCTGTCGTACAACCTGTCTCTGCTCAAGGAGTGGGGCGAGCGCTCCGGTACGCCATTCTGGAGCCAGCCGTCGGCCAAGAATGCGGTGCCCTGGGGAGGCCGGCCGGCCTGCTGCCGCAACGACACGTGCTCGCCGATCTGTCCGATCGGCGCGAAGTACTCGCCGGATTTCACGTGGCGGGCGCTGCAGGACGCCGGTCGTGTCCAGCTCGTCACGCGCACGCTGGTTCGACGCCTGGTCCCGGCCGACGACAGCGGGCGCATCGACCGTGCCATCGCCCATTCGCAGGACGATCCGGCAACCCCCGTCGAGTTCCGCGCGCGCACCTTCGTGATCGCTGCGGGCTACGTGTGGAGTCCGCACCTGCTCCTGCTGTCGACGTCGTCACGGTACCCTGACGGGCTCGCCAACCGCAGCGGCCTGGTGGGCCGCTACATGACGGGCCACCGGTCGGTCAGCGCGTTCGTGCGCGTCCCCATGCGGCTGTATCCGGGCATGAACACGCAGCACAGCCTGGTGTCGAAACGGTTCATGCGACCGGGCGCCCTCACCCGCTACGTCCGCCACGACCTGCGCATCTGGGAATCCACGTTCGGCGCAGAACCACGGCTGCGGTCCGAGAGCGGGGAACTGATGGTGGGCGATGCGATCCTGGCCGACTGGCGTTCGCGCACGGAGCAGGGCAGTGCCCGGCTGCGCGCGTACTACGATGTGCTGGCCCATCGTGAGAGCGGCATCACGCTGGACGCGGCAGAGCGCAACGCGTGGGACGACCCGTTGCCGCGCATCGCGTTCCGCGACAGCGACGCCTCGGCCGACCTGCGTGCGCACACGGAGGCGTCGATCCGGGACGTGTTCGAGGGGATGGTCCGGGCGGGCGGCGGAACGCTGCTGGCCGTGCGTCCGAGCGGTTTCCAGGACCATCCCGTCGGGGGCAGCCGCATGGGCGACGATCCCTCGACCAGCGTCGTGGATGCCACCGGTCGGGCGCACGACCACGAGAATCTGTTCGTGGTCGGCGCGCCAACGTGTGTGACCGGGGGGTGCGCCAACGGGACGCTCACGTTCTGCGCCCTGTCCCTGCTGTCGGCAGCCGAAATCGCGCGCCTTTTCCCTGCGGCCAGGGCGCCGGCCAACGCTCCAACCGCCTGAGGTGTCCTAGTCAGGGAACGCGCGGCGGGCGGAAGCGTACCACTGCGGGTCATTCGGTCCGATGGGCGGGAAGGGTATGGAAACGACGTCGTTCTGGCAGCGACTCAGGCAGCGCAAAATCGTGCAGTGGGCAGTCGCCTACCTGGCGGCCGGCCTGGCGCTGCTGGAAGGCATAAACATCCTCGAGCAGACGTACGCATGGACGCCGGTCTTCCCGCGCGTCGCCATCGCGCTCGTCGGCGTCGGGTTCCTCGTCACGCTCGTCGTCGCCTGGTTTCACGGCGAGCGCGGCAGTCAGTCCGTCCCGTTCGTCGAGGTCATCCTGCTCGCATTCCTGACCTTCGTCGGCGCAGGCGCCGCGTGGTGGGCGGGCAGCACGGCGCCGACCATGCAGACGGCAGACGGCGCCACGTCGCCGGGCACACTGCTCACCGCGTTCGACCCGGGCACAGCCACGAACTCCGTCGCGGTGCTGCCGTTCCTCAACATGTCGGGCAGTCCGGCCAACGACTATCTGGCGGACGGTGTCACCGAGGACGTGATTGCCGAGCTGGGCAGCATCGCCGGGTTGCGTGTGATCAGCCGGACATCGGTCATGCGCTACCGCAACACGGACAAGGACATCCCGACGATCGGCCGCGAACTGGGCGTAGGTACGATCCTGGAAGGCAGCCTGCGCGTCGTGGGCAACCAGGTCCGCATTGTCGTGCAGCTCATCGATGTGGCCACGGATGGGCACCTGTGGACGGGCACGTATGATGGGAAGATGGAGGAGATCTTCGCGCTGCAGACGCGCGTCGCGCGAGACGTGGCCGATGCGCTGAACGCGCGGCTGCTGCCCGGCGTTCTGGCAGACGCGGCCAGCCCGCGCACCGTGAATCCCGACGCATGGCGCCACTACGCGCAGGGCAGAGAGCTGTCGTCGGCCAGCGATGCCGCATCGCTGCGGCTGGCGCGCATGCACCTCGATTCGGCGATCCTGCTGGATCCCGAGTTCGCCAAGGCATACGAGGCCCTGGCCGAGTTCGAGACGCCGATCGCGTTCGAGATGCTTCCTCCGCCCGCGCCGCAGCCGCCCGCGGAGACGGGTCGGACGACGACCACGGCGATCAGCGCCGCCGAAAAGGCGCTCGAGCTGAATCCGCGACTGGCTGGCGCGCAGAGCGCGTGGGCCGTGCAGAGCGCGATGCAGCGCCGTGACCCGGCGGGCGCCATCGAGGCGGCCCGCAAGGCGACCGAGTCGAATCCGAATTCCGTTTCCGCGCGGCTCCGCTACTCTCAGCTCCTGGCCATGGACAACCGGCTCGATGAGGCCATGCAGGAGTTGAGCACGGCGTCCAAGCTCGACCCGCATTCCGCCGTCGTCGAAGGCCAGATGGGCGAACTGTTCTTCGCGCTCGGTCAGACGGACAGCGCTCTGCGCCATCTCACACTGGCCGTCGAACGCGATACGTCCAGGGTGACGCCGCGCATCACGCGTGCGCTCGTCCTCAAGCAGCAGGGCCGCCTCGACGAAGCGCTCGACGAGATCCGCAGCGCCGCGGCGATCCACCCGGACCACCCGCTGGTGCAGGGAACGCACGGCTACCTGCTGGGCGTGGCAGGACGGCCCGCGGAAGCCACGGCGGTCGCCCGTCAGCTCGAGGCGCGTGCGCGCGATGGCAGCGCACCCGGATCCATCGTGGCGCAGGTCTACGCCGGCATCGGCGATGTCGACCGGACGATCCAGTGGCTGCGCGGCGGTGAAACCGGCGGGACGCCGGGCGGCGCCCGCGATCGGGATCGCTGGGTGCTGATGAGCCCGAACGTCCACCGCACGTTCGACGACCTGCGTGCCGATGCGCGCTTCCGCGCCGTGTTCGACAGCCTGGACTTCCGCTGGCCGGTCACGCGCGGCGAAGGCGGTCGGCGAGGCGCGCCACCGGACTCGGCCCGCCGCGGCGGGACGCACGAGGGCGGACGGAACGGGCGCTGACGCGCCCTGCTCAACTGGCCAGGTTCTCGTTCAGGTATTTCGGATTGCCCGTGACTTCGCGGACGATCCGGCGGGCCAGCCACGGCGGCGGGATGACGGGCGTGTCGGGTGAGGGCAGCTCGACTTCGGCCAGCACGAGGTCCCGGCCGTAGAAGCGGTCGATCTCCCACGTGAACGGCCCGTCCTTGACGAGCACTCGCCGCTTCGCGACGCGTCGCCCGCGCGTCAGCGGCCACAACTGCCGGAAAACGGCTTCCGTGGTTTCCTCCTCGATCTCGCGGCGCGCCAGGCCGCGACCGAACTTGACCGTCCGGTAGTAGCGCGTCCCGGCCGGCCCGCGCACGCGGCGGATCCGTTCGCGCAGGCGCTTGCCCGGCAGCCATCCCTGGTCGATGCGCACGGAAACGGCCTTGCGGGGCCGGGGCATGCCGCGCAGCAGGAACTTGCGCTCGATCTCCAGAACCGCTTCACCCGTGTGCGCCTTGAGCGCTTCCGCCACGGCGCGTACTTCCTCGAGCAGCGCGCGCGCGCCATCGGCCAGCCAGGTCCGCTGGACAGCTGCGAATGTGCGGTCGCGACGGTGACGCACGTAGTCGCCGAACGCGGCCAGCTCGGCCCGGGCGACGGCCGGTTCATCCGGATCCAGTTCGGCGCTCTCCGCCTCGATCAGCTCCAGCATCACGTCCAGATCGTGCAGATCACCCAGGTCATCCTGCAGCCGGCGCAGTGCGGCGACCGCCGACTTGCCGCGCGGCGTGTCGGCTTCCAGCGGCTCCAGCACGTAGCGCAGCCGCTTTCCGGCGATGCGTGTCTGGTGCGCGCGCACGCCGTCGTCGACCGTGCGCACCGAAGCCATCGTCGACGACAGCGCCGCCGCGTAGAGCGTGGCCAGACCGGCGGCGATCTCGGCCGTCGTGGGTGCCCGCAGCGGCGCGGACGGTTGGATCGATGCGGAGTAGCGGGACAGCGCGTCGCGGACGCGCGGTTCCACGGCGGGGAACTGCAGCACAGCCTCGCCGGCCGCCGATTCCGCGACTCTCTCCCGCTCGCGCAGGTGGCGCACCAGTCGCGTCGAGCCCGCCGCCGCCTTCGACGGCAGGCGCCGCTGCGATCGCAGCCACTTCAGCTGGACCTCGAGGTCACGCGCGGCGCCCGTCGCCCGCGCGATGCGGCGCAGCTCGCGCCGGTGCGGCTTCGTGATCGTATCGTCGATGTACGGGCGGTAGGCGCGGAATGTGCTGCGCAGCCGCCGCAGCGCGACGCGGAAATCGTGCAGCGCCTCTTCGTCGCGCTCGCCGCGCAGCCGCCCGAACGCCTCCACCGCATCGTCCAGGCAGCGCATGGCGACGAGACGGATGCCGATGTGGACCGGCAGATCGGCTACGGAAGCAGCGGCACGTTTCATCACGGATGGGTCGTCCCGCTCGCGCCAATCCGGACGGCGTGCCCGGCCTGCCCCGAGCGGCTGGATCGCGAAGTTGCCCGCGACCGCACGCGCTGGCAAGACCGCTGGTCCGCGCGGGCTCCTGTCACTAGATTCCGTGGCGGTGGCGCGGGCGGGGCGCGGCCTGGACAACCAGCGCACTGAGCGCGGGTCGTGCGGCCAACACGGGTCCGACGCGTCGCGTCCGTCGCCACCACCGGCGCGGCTGAGCGCCGGTCCTGACGCGCGCGGCGAACGGATGCAGTTCACAACGAGGATCCACCAGTCGAGGGCACAGCGCCTGCGACGCAGCGCAGCAGCGCGCGTTGTCGTCGTCATCGTCGCGCTCTTTCTGCTCATCCCGCTGTACCGGCTCCAGATCCTGACCGCTGAACAGTTCGCGCTCCAGGCCCGGCAGAACCGCATGCGACCCGTCGTCGTGCGCGCGCCGCGCGGCACGATCTACGACCGGCACGGCCGCATCGTGGCCGAGAACATCGTCGGCTACCAGGTCCTGCTGATGCCCGCGCCGACCGACACGCTGCGCGCGCAGGTCGCCCGGCTCCAGCCCCTGCTCGGCCTCGACAGCGCGGACGTCGTGCGCGCGTTCCGCCGGCACCAGCGGGCGCCGCACCTGCCCATGGAAGTCGTGGGCGACGCATCGCCCGAGGCCGTCGCCCGTCTCGAGGAGCGACGCTTCCTCTTCCCCGACGTACTCGTGCAGGAGTACCCCAAGCGCCACTACCCGGCGGGTCCGGCCATCGCGCATTTCATCGGCTACGTCTCCGAGATCAGCGAGCGTGAACTCGGGTTGCCCGCGTTCGAGGGCTACGAGCAGGGACGCTGGATCGGCAAGGCCGGCATCGAGGCGTTCTACGAAAAGCAGCTGGGCGGCGAGCCGGGCGTGCGCTACCTGGAAATCGATGCGCGCGGCCGCATCAAGCAGTGGCTGCCCGAGGAATACGGCCGGCCCGCGCTGCCCGGCGACGACCTGCACCTGTATCTCGACCTCGACCTGCAGGAGTACATCGCCCACGTATTCCCGAAGGAATACACCGGCGCGCTCGTCGCCATCGACCCGAAGACGGGCGGGATCCTGGCTGCGTACAGCCACCCGTCCTACGATCCCAACGATTTCATAGGCGGCATCCCCATCGACCTCTGGGACCGCCTGCGCAACGATCCCGCCAAGCCACTGCTCGATCGCGTCGCCAATTCCGGCCAGCCCGCCGCATCCACGTGGAAACTCGCCGTCGCGGCCATGGCGCTCGATGTCGGCGCCATCACGCCCGAGGAGTACATGCCCATCTCGTGCGGCGGGGGGCTGAACTACGGAAACCGGTACTGGCGCTGCTGGCAGGCGTCCGGCCACGGCCGGATGAATCTCGTCGAGGGCATCAAGAATTCCTGTAATGTCTACTTCTACCAGGTCGGGCTGCGCATCGGCCTCGACCGGTTCCTCGAAACCGGCATCCGGCTCGGCTTCGATCAGCGCACCGGCGTCGACCTGCCCAGCGAATTCAAACCCATCTTCCCCGAAAGCCGTGACTACTGGACGCGGCGCTGGGGATTCCCCGCCCAGGAAGGCGAAGTCCTGAGCCTGGCCATCGGGCAGGGTCCCACCACGATGACCGCGCTCAAGCTCGCGCACATCTACACCGCGCTGGCCAGCCCCGACGGCCGCGTCCCGGCTCCGCGTTTCGCCATGGACCCCGGGCCGCCGCCCGACACGCTGCACATCGACCTCGATCGCCGCGACGTCTGGTACCTCGACGCCGGCATGCGCCGCGTCGTCGCGCCCGGCGGCACCGCCGGCCTCAGCCGGCTCCGCGACTGGGAATTCATCGGCAAGACCGGAACCGCCCAGAACCCGCCCAACCCGTCCCACGGCTGGTTCGTCGGACTCGGCGGGCCCAAGGGCGAACAGCCCGAAATCGCCGTCACCATGTTCCTCGAATTCGCCGAGCACGGCTACATCCCGTCCGGCTACGTTGCCGAGGCGATCAACTTCTACCTCGACCGCAAGTACGGGAAATCCTTCCAGGGCTGGGCCACCCCCCGCCACCGCCTGGCCCGCGGCCTGCCCATCAACTGGAACTGGGGTGAGCCCATCATCGACCCGCCCCTGCCCGAAAGCGGCCGTACCACCGCCGCCGCGCCCGATGCCGGGGCCGGTTCGACCGCCGGCACCACCACCCCGGCCACCCGGTCCGTTCCGCAGGACACGACC
>JBFFZF010000162.1:0-11083 GCA_041568755.1 Longimicrobiales bacterium
GGGTGGCTGGCAGGCGGGGGCGGGGGGTGGTAACCTGCGGGGCGTGGGGCGGGAGCAGGCGCGCGGGCATCGGTCCGTGCGTGTTTGCGCGTGACCGGTCCACATCGGTGACCCGGGTTCGACTCCCGGAACCGCACGGCTCCGGGGGCACGCGGCAACGCACCGGGGGCCACCGCCCTGCGGGTTTCGGACCCCCGCGGCGGTTCACGGGCCCCCGGGGTCGTGTACCCTCTCGCGAGGCCGCACCATGACCACGCTGCTGTTCACCGCGCTGCTCGTGCTGCTGGCGCTGCTGGTCTTCGTGTCCGTGCAGCAGGTCACCGTGTACGAGTACGAGCGCGGGCTGCGTTACCACCGCGGCCGCTTCACGGGCGTGGTGCATCCGGGCTCGTACTGGGTGCACCGGCTGTTCACGCACATCGTGCGCGTCGACACGCGGCCCATGCTGCTCACCGTGCCAGGCCAGGAGGTCATCGCGGCGGACGGCGTGGGCCTCAAGCTGACGGCGCTGGCGCAGTACCGGATCACCGATCCGGAGCAGGTCATGCACGCGATCGCCGACTACCGTCAGGCGCTGTACGCGATCGTGCAGCTGGCGCTGCGCCAGATCGTGGCGGACCGGCCCGCGGAGAGCATCGTGGCGGGCCGGGACGAGATCGACGCGCGGCTGCAGGAACTCGCGGCGCCGCAGGCGGCCGCGTTCGGCGTCGAACTGACGGAAGCCCGCATCAAGGACGTGATGTTCCCCGGCGACCTGAAGAAGGTCTTCTCCCAGGTCGTGCGCGCGCGCCAGGAGGGGCTGGCCGCGCTGGAACGCGCGCGCGGCGAGACGGCCGCGCTGCGCAACCTGTCCAACGCGGCCGCGCTGCTCGAGCAGCGGCCGGCGCTCCTGCAGCTGCGCATGCTGCAGAGCCTGGGCGCCGAGGGCGGCAACACCGTCGTGCTCGGGCTGGGCGGTGTACCGGGCATCGTGCCGGTGCCGCCGGCCGGCGCGTCCCCGGCCGGCCAACCACCGGGTGGCGACTGAGCGGGGATCCACCCCGCCCGGCCGCCGAGTGGCGCGCGACGCGCCGCCGCCGCAGGTTGAAGCCCATGCAACCCGAAGACACGCTCGAGACGCCGGCCATACAGGCCGTGGACGGGACGACGGGCCGGGCCGTGGGCGAGGCGGCGGACCGGGTGTTCGACCAGCCCGAGGACCGCATCGGCGACTTCACGTTCGGGCCGCGCGTGGCGTCGGTCTTCGATGACATGGTCTCGCGCTCGGTCCCGTTCTACGACGAGATTCAGCGCATGATCGGCGAGCTGGCCGCCGATTTTGCCGTCGAAGGCACCAACATCTACGACCTGGGCTGCAGCACGGGCACCACGCTGATCAACATCGACCGGCGCATCGGTGCGGGCAGCACGCTGATCGGCATCGACGAGTCGACCGAGATGCTGGCGAAGTGCCGCGCCAAGCTGGAGCGGGCGGGGCTGCGCAGCGCGTACGAGCTGGTGGCGATGGACCTCAACGACGGGCCTCGCCTGGAGAACGCGTCGCTCGTCGTGATGTGCCTGGTGCTGCAGTTCATCCGGCCCATCTACCGCGAGCAGATCCTGCACCAGATCTACCGGGGCACGCGCCCGAACGGCGCGTTCATCCTGGTCGAGAAGGTGCTGGGCGAGGATTCGCTGTTCAACCGGCTGTTCATCGAGCACTACTACGATCTCAAGCGGCGCAACCAGTACAGCGAGCTGGAGATTGCGCAGAAGCGGGAGGCGCTGGAGAACGTGCTCGTGCCGTACAAGCTGTCGGAGAACCTGCGCATGCTGCAGGCGGCGGGGTTCCGCTACACGGAAGTCTTCTTCAAGTGGTACAACTTCTGCGGCATCATCGCCGTGAAATGATCGTACGCATCGGTCATTTCCTCTTCCACTGGCGCAACGTCCTCTTCCCGCTCTTCTACCTGCTGCTGTTCCTGCCGGCGCCGGCCGTGTTCGCGGATGTCCGGCTGGCGGTGGCGCTGGGGCTGATCGTGGCGCTCACCGGGCAGACGGTGCGCGTGGCGACGATCGGGCTCGAGTACGTCGTGCGCGGCGGCCGGGGCCGGCACGTGTACGCGGAGGACCTGGTCACCGAGGGCATTTTCGCGCACTGCCGGAACCCGATGTACGTGGGCAACGCGCTGGTGCTGACCGGGCTTGGCCTGATCGCGAATTCGCTGTACTTCCTGGTGCTGGTCGTGCCGCTGTTCCTGATGTTCTACCACGCGATCGTCGCGGCGGAGGAGTCGTTCCTGCGGGAGAAGTTCGGCGAGGCGTACGTCGCGTACACGCGCGACGTGCCGCGCTGGGTCCCGCGGCTGCAGGGGCTGGGCGCGACGCTGTCGCGCGCGCGGTTCCAGTGGCGCCGCGTGCTGCGCAAGGAGTACAACGCGGCGTACCTCTGGATGACCGGCGCCGTGCTGCTCATCCTGCTGCACGTGCGCGCGGCCGCGCCGGACCGGTGGGACACGGCGCTGCCCGCCGGCGTCGTCGCGCTCACGCTGCTGTTGCTGGCGTACGCGACGGTGCGTGGGCTCAAGAAGTCGGGGCGGCTGCCCGATGTGTGACGCGGTGCCGGCGCCGTGATCGAGCTGAACCTGCGCGTCCTTCCGCTCGAGGCGTGGGCGCCGGCGCGCGCGCGGCCGCTGTGCATCTTCGGCCCGTGCAGCGCCGAGTCACGCGAGCAGGTGCTGGGCACGGCGCACGCGATTGCCGGCAGGCATCCCACGTGCCTGTTCCGGGCCGGTGTATGGAAGCCGCGCACGCGGCCGGGCACGTTCGAGGGTGTGGGCGTCGCGGGTCTGGCCTGGCTGCGCGCCGTGCGCGAGGAGACCGGGCTGGCCGTGTGCACCGAGGTCGCGCGCGCGGAGCACGTCGAGGCGTGCCTCGAGCACGGCATCGACGCGCTGTGGATCGGCGCGCGCACGACGGTGAACCCGTTCGCCGTCCAGGAGATCGCGGACGCGCTGGCCGGCGTCGACATCCCCGTGTTCGTCAAGAACCCGATCAACCCGGACCTCGAGCTGTGGGCCGGCGCGCTCGAGCGCGTGCATGCGCGCGGCATCGCGCGGCTGGGCGCGATCCACCGCGGCTTCCAGGCGCTGGACAACCGGCCGTTCCGCAACACGCCGCGCTGGGAGCTGGCCGTCGAGCTGAAGACGCGCTGCCCGGAGCTGCCCGTGCTGTGCGACGTGAGCCACATCGCCGGATCGCCCGGGGTCATCCCGTGGGTCGCGCAGCGCGCGATCGACCTGGCGATGGACGGCTGGATGATCGAGACGCACATCGACCCGGCCTCCGCGCGCAGCGACGCCGGCCAGCAGGTCACGCCCGATCAGCTGGACACGATCCTGGCGGGGCTGACAATGAAGAGCCGGACCGTGGATGCGCGCGACCGGGACGAGCTGGAGGACCTGCGGTCACGCATCCGCGCGCTGGACGACGCCGTGCTCGAGCTGCTCGCGCGGCGGCTCGAGATCTCGAAGGCGATCGGCCGCTACAAGCAGGCGCACAGCGTGACCGTGCTGCAGGTCGATCAGTGGCGGAAGAACCTCGAGGAGTACACGGCCAGAGGCGAAGCGCTCGGGCTGGGCGCGGCGTTCATCGAGGCGCTGTACGACTGCCTGCACGAGGAGTCGATCCGGCGGCAGACGGCGTTCCAGCAGGAGCCCGCGCCGGAGGCTCAGGGCTGAGCCCGGCGGCGGCCGGCGCGCGATCGCCCGGCCGGTCGCAGATCGGACACATCGCCATGCGCGGCTCGCGCTGGTACACGACATCGACCGGGCCGAGCACGACCAGGCGCTGATCGACCGTGTCGTGGACCGCGACGGTCAGCGTGAGCGTGTTGCCGCGCAGCCGTCCCGCCAGCCGGGCCGGCATGGTGGGCCCGCGCGCGACCGGGTAGGCCTTCAGCAGGTACGACCCGTCCACCTCGAAGCGGCCTGTCTCATCGAGCACGATCGGCGCGCGGAAATCGCCGAGCGTGCACTGGATGTGCACGTGCGCGACCGTGTCCTGCACGATCATGCCGACCTGCTCGCCGCCCCACGTCCCCATCGCCAGGTCACGGGGCAGCGTGTCCGTGGGCGAGACGCAGGCGCCCGGCAACAGGAGTGCGGCGGCCAGCGCGGCGTAGCCATACGTGTGGGGACGGCGAGGCGAGCGGGTCATCCGAGGCGGGTTCCGGCTGCAGGGTGATCGCGCCGCCGGCCGGAGCGCGAGGCCCCGGCCGGCGGCGTGCGGCGACCTAGTAGTTGAAGCGGACCGTGAGCCCGATGGAGCGCGGGTCGTTCGTCAGGTAGCCGACGCGGGCGCGTGTGCCGCGCTCCCGGTCGAGCGCCAGGAACGCCCGCTCGTCCGTCAGGTTGTTCGCGTACAGCGCGATCTCCCAGCGTTCGCGGATCAGGCCGACGCGCGCATTGATGATGCTGTACGCCGGCAGTTCCGGATCGAAGGTGAACGTGCCCTGCGTGAGCGGCCCGCCGATCGTGTTGGGCGCGAACGAGTTCAGGTTGACGGTGCCGAAGCCGGCCGCGTGGTCATCGATCTGCGTGAAGCGCGAGCCGATGTGCCGGAAGCTGCCCGTCACGAACGCCGTGCCGCCGTTGCCGACCATCCACTGGTACGTGGCCGCGCCGTTGAGCTGGATCTGCGGCACGCTGGGCAGCCGGTTGCCCTCCGCGATGCCGGACACCACGCTGACCTGCCCGGTCGAGGACGTGGAAGTCAGCGTCGAGCGCAGCTCGGAGTTGTTGAGCGCGGCGGACACCGAGAAATCGAAGTTGTCGCTGGGCGTCGCGTTGACCTCGACCTCGAGCCCCTGGCTCCGGGCCTTGGGCACGTTGAAGACGAGCCGCGACGAGCAGGACCCGGCCGTCACGATGAGCTGCAGGTCGCGGATGTCCATGTAGAACGCGGACACGTTGATCGAGGCGCGGCCGTCGGCGATGCGCGACTTGGCGCCGACCTCGTAGTTCCAGGCCGTCTCGTCCTTCCACGAGTCGCGGCCGCTGAACGTCTGCAGGTCGGCCGGCGTGCACAGCGGCACGTTCAGCGGATCGTTGATCCCGCCCAGCCGGAACCCGCGCGAGGCCTGCGCGTTGAGCCTGACGTTGTCGGACGCCTGGAAACTGGCGATGAAGCGAGGCGCGATGCCGTTCGCATCGGTCTCGCCCGGTACGGAGACCAGCGACGTGCCGTTGTTGTCGTTGCCGAAGATGCCATCGAAGATCTGGTCGCGGCTCTCATCGAAGTTGTAGAAGCGCAATCCGCCGGTCACGTCGAGGCGGTCGCTCAGCGCGACGGTGGCCTCGCCGAACAGCGCGAACTGGCTCAGGTCGTAGGACAGGTCCGAGAAGAACAGGATGTCGGTCCCGGCGCGCAGGCCGCGCGTCGGGATGCCGGACAGCCGCTCGAAGCCGGAGACCAGAAGACTCTGCCCGTACTCGCGCTGGTTGCTGCTGAAGAAGCCGCCCAGCACCCAGCGGACGCGGTCCTGCGCGCCGGACAGACGGACCTCCTGGGTGAAGACCTTCGACGTCGTCGCGTCGTCGAGCGGCGCGTCCAGCGTGTACACGTTCTGCGCCAGGCCGATGCTGCCGCCCGTGATGCTGGAGGTCAGCGCGCCCGCATCGCGCACGACCAGGATGTCGCGGTACGTGTAAGATGTCACGGAAGTCAGGCTGGCCGAGCCGAAATCGTACTGCAGCTTCAGGTCGGTCAGCAGGAAATCGTCGCTGAACGGCTCGGGAATCTGCGTGAACAGCTGGCGCTCGCCCAGCGTCACCTTGGGCCGCGTCGTCGTGTACGGGTTGGCCAGGATGTTGAAGACGTCGATCCGGTTCCAGCCATCCATGCGCATGCTCTGGAACGACACGCGCGGCGCGATCGTGAAGGCGTCCGTCGCCTGGATCTGCAGCGCGGCGCGGCCGCCGATGCGGTTGCCGCTGTTGACGTTCTCATCCAGGCTCAGGTTGGGCTGCACCGCGTCCATGAAGCCGCCGAAGCGGGTGTAGTAGCCGACGATGCGGGCCGCAGCCCGCTCGCCGAGCGGCGCGTTGACGCCCAGCTTGAGGTCGCCGCCTGCGCCGCCGCCGCCCAGCACGTTGCCGCCCAGTTCGCCGAAGAACTCCTGGCTGCCCAGCACCGGCTGGTTGCTGATGTAGCGGACCGTCCCGGCCAGCGAGCCGGAGCCGAACAGCGTGCCCTGCGGACCGCGCAGCACCTCGACGCGCGAGACGTCGAAGAGGTCCAGGTCCGGCGTGAACAGGGACAGCGAGATGACCGTGTCGTCGAGGTAGGCGCCCACCTGCTCCTTCACGCCGGGCTGATCACGCGCGATCTGGCCCGCGGATGCGCCGCGCATGGCGACCTGACTCTGCCCGGGCCCCAGGTTCTGCACGCTGAAGCCGGCCACGATCTCCGCGATCGTCTCGATGTTGAACGCGCCGCGCGAACGCAGCACCTGCGCCGTGGGCGCGGCCACGGAGAACGGCACGTCGAACAGCTGCTGCTCGCGCAGCATGGCGGTGACCGTGATCTCGTCGAGCAGCAGCGGCTGCAGCTCGAAGTTGAACGTGACCGTCGCGCCCGCGCCGACCTGCACATCGCGCGATGACATGCGGCGCAGGTCCGGCAGCGAGGCAGTCAGCGTGTACGTGCCCGCCGCGAGGCCGGTGATCGTGTACGTGCCGTCGGCGGCCGAGGTGGCACTGCTCGTCGCGCCCGTGGCCTGGTTCGTGGCTGTCACCGTGGCGCCGCCCGTCGCCACGCCTCGCCCGTCGCGTACCACGCCGGTCACCCTGCCGTTGGCCTGCGCGTGCACGGGGATGGCGTAGAGGAGCGTGACGAGGGCCGCGAAGAGCATGGTGCGGATGCGGCGGCATTCCATGGGAGCCTCCTGCTCGGTTCGGGCGACGGAGAAAACGGACCACCGACGACTACGGTGCGGCGCGACCCATGTCAAGGTTTTTCGGAGCTGGAGGAACGCCGGGCGCCGCGCCGCAGGAGCCCGATCGCACGCGCCGGCCATGCCGGGGCGGGGGCGCCTGGATGGGTTGGTGCGGGGTGACGCGCCGTATCGTCACGGATCCCTGCGGGTGCGATGTGCGCCACGAACCCCGGAGTCGGGTCCAGGGTCCGCTCGTACTTCCGGTTCACACTTCTGTGCACGACCGCGAGGCCGGCGGCCGCCCGGTCCGCATGACTGCGGCGGTCGTCGCGCAACAGGGGGCGACGCGCTCGCTCGCCGGTGCCGCCGCGTATGCACGGGTGTGCGCCCCGCGCGACGCGCACCCGGACGGGTGCCGGCATCGGCTCGTGGCCGGGCAAGGACCGCGGCGGTTCACCGCGCGATCACCGGCAACTGGAACCTGCGCCGATACGCGCCCGGCGGCAGGCCCGTGATGCGCTTGAACAGACGACGGAAGAACGCCGGGTCCTCGTAACCCACCGCCCAGCTGATCCGGTCCACCGGATCCGCGGTCCGCTCCAGCCGGCGTTTGGCCTCCTCGACGCGCAGCTGCTGCACGTAGCCGATGGGGGTGAGGCCCGTCGCCCGGCGGAATCGCCGCTTGAAGGTGCGCGACGGCAGACCCGACCGCTTCTCCATCTCCGCGACGGGGGCACCGTCCGCGTAGTGCGCACGCAGCCAGCGCTGCGCGTCCAGCACGAGAGCATCGCCGTGATCCGTCACCGGCTCGAAGACCACGTAAGGTGCCTGCCCGTCCGTGTGCCACTGCAGCAGCATGAACTTCGTAATGGCCTGCGCGGCCGCCGGTCCGACGTGGCGCGCGACCAGATAGAGGACGAGGTCGTGCCACGATGCCGATGCGCCCGACATCACGAGCCGCTCGCCCTCGCCCGTGACGATCAGGACCTTCTCGAGGCGCAGATGCACGCGCGGGAACTGCCTGCGGAACGTGCGGGCGTACGCCCAGTGGATCGTTGCTTCACGCCCATCCAGCAGCCCCGTCTCGGCCAGGAGCAGCACACCCGAGCACGCAGAACAGAGCATGCTCCCGCCGCCGTGCATCCGCGCCAGCCACTCGACGATGCGCGGATAACGGCCGCACGCCCATTCGGCGCAATCAACGATCATCGACGGCACGATCACGATGTCCGTGCGCTCGACGTCCTCGATCGAACGCTGCACGGTCACGGGCATTCCGCTCGCCGTCGCCAGGCTGCCGCGCGTGGCGCCCACGATCTCGACCTCGAAAGGACGCGCGCGCGGAACCGCGTCGTCGAACGAACTCAGCAGGTCGAAACAGTTCAACGCGTCATGGATCCCGCCGAGCGTCGAGACCGTGATGTCCGGGATGGCGAGCAGGCTGACGCGCAGAGGGGACGGGCGACGAGGCACGGGCCACCGACCTGGCACAAATGAACAGGATGTGGCGATTCTAGCGCTTCCGCACGCGATCCCACAACCACATCGTCGAAGACACGAGCAAGACTCAAGCGTGAAGGAGGCGGAGATGTGGATGCACGATCGAGGGATGCGCAGCGTGCTGCTGGCGATCGGGCTGAGTGCTGCGGCGGCCGGCGTCGCGGCTGCCGCGCAGACGTCCGCAGGCGGCGAGCTCGCCCGCAAGATCCGCGAGGCGAAGAGTTCGGCGCCGGCGGCGCTGGCGGCGGACGCGACGATTCTGGACTGGCCGGACGCGCCCGGCGAAGCGTTCGGTGTGCTGCGTGAAGGAAGCAACGGCTGGTACTGTTTGCCCGACTACCCGGCAGATCGGAGCTTCGCGCCGGAGTGCTTCGACGAGGAGTGGCTCGCGTTCCTGACGGCGTATGTTGCGGGCGAAGCGCCGGAGACGAAGCGTATCGGACTGTCGTACATGCTGAATGCGCGCTGGGCGGCGAGCAACACGGACCGTTCCGCCACCGGTCCGACGGCGGACAACCAGTGGCACGAGGGCGGGGCGCACCTGATGCTCGTCGTACCGGATCCCGCGCTGCTGGAGTGGTTCCCGACGACGCCGACCCCGGCCGGCGGTGCGTACGTCATGTTCGCAGGGACGCCCTGGGCCCACCTCATGATCCCGATTCCCCAGGCGGACGAGCCGGACGGAAGCTGATCACGGAGACGCTGGCCGCCCACGTTGCGCGGGCTGACGGAACAGGCGGGGGAGGGCGCGCCCGCTGTCGGGCAGCCGCGCACGACCGGCGGGCCGCCGCCGCGCGATCGGGCGCGGGGCGCAGGGTCACGGTCATCCGGTACCTTGACACCCCGCGTCCCGGCGTCCTCGATTGGCGTCGGCGGCGCGGGACGGCAGCCCGCGAGGGGCTGTCGGGGCGGGGGGAGCGCGCGTTCCCACGCTTGCGCTCCGGGGAGCTGAACACCGTTGTGCGCCGGTTCCGCCAGCCCAGAAGCGGAGAGAACGATGGCAACGCCCGCCCGGCCCCGGATCGACTGTGAGCGCTACCACACGACGCTGTGTGTATCCGACATTCCCGCCGCGATCGACTACTACACGAACCGCCTGGGCTTCGAGCTGGCGTTCACGTGGGGCGAGCCGCCGACGATGGCGGGCGTGAATCTGGGTGATGTGCAGATCTTCCTGGAGAAGGGCGAGCCCGTCCCGGGCGGCTGCGCCCTGGCCTTCGTGATTTCCGATGCCGACGAGCTGCACGACTTCCATGCGGCCAACGGCGTCACGATCCTGCTCCCGCCCGAAGATCGCGAGTACGGCGTGCGCGACTACGCGGTGCGCGATCCGTTCGGGCACGTGCTCAGTTTCGGGCATTACATCTACACGGTCGGCCCGCCCGTCGAGATCGAGCGGGTCGATGTGCCGGTCCGGCTCGAGAAGCGGCTGGCGGCACTGCTGCGTGATCTGGCCGTGCACAAGCGCATGACGGTGAACGAGTGCCTCGAAGAGATCCTGCTCCACACGTGCGAGCCGCTCGGTGACGGCGTGGCCAGCCCGCACACGCGCAGCCAGCTGCGTCACATCCAGCAGCTCAGGGTCCGCCACGGCATCGACTACGACTGCCACGCGAGCTACCGGTTCGTCGAGCGTGAGCCCGGCGCCAGCCCGGCCGAGGGCGGCGCTGCCTCGCGATCCTGACGCGGGGAGGCCCGCCATTCCGGGCGCCTCCGGAGGGGGACGTGCGCGATGGGCCGGAATTGATCAGAATACCTTACGCGACGGTCGCGGGACCAGCGGCCCCGGGTCCTGAGCGGGGCCATGACAGCAGAACCGGAGGTGGAAATGCCGTTACGCGGGATGCGGGTGGCCGGCGCAGCACTGGTGGTGGCCCTGGTGGCGTGTGGTGGTGCCGGCGATGCGCCGCCGGAGCCGGTTGCCGAGGAGGTGGCGGGTGAATGCTCCGATGCGTTCGGGGCGCAGGTCTGCACGTGGGCACGCATGAACGGCGACGCGCTGGTCGAGGTCGGGGCCACGATCCCGCTGGCCAGCATCGAGAACGCGCCCGCCGAAGTCGAGATGATGTGGCCGCCACCGGCGGTCGCATCGGTGCCGTTCCCGCAGCGGGCGGCAGCCCACGGCATGCGCCACATGATGATGAACTGGGAGCCGATGGGCCATCCGCCGGTCACGTTCGAGGTGCCGCACTTCGACATCCACTTCTACATGATCCCGCCCGAGGAGCGGCTGACGATCGATTGCACCGACCTGACCAAGCCCTCGACGCTGCCCGCGGGCTACACGCTGCCCGACGAGGTTCTGCCGGATGAGGTGGCCGCGATGATCGGTGTGAAGACGCTCGTCGGCGTGTGTGTGCCGGAGATGGGCATGCACTCGCTGGTCGCGGCGGAAATGGAAGCCACGACGGCGTTCAGCGGCACCATGGTCGTGGGCTATTATCAGGGCCGGCCGATCTTCGTCGAGCCGATGATCTCGAAGGCCACGCTGCTGGAGCGCCGCTCGTTCGATCTGGCGGTCCCGGCCGTGCCCGGCCTCGAGGGCCGACAGCCGACGGTGTTCCGCGCCGAGTACGACGCGGGACAGGACGCGTACCACTTCAAGTTCTCCGGCTTCGCCGCGACGAACTGAACCACGCGGCTCGCCTGCCGCGACGGTGCCGGCGA
>JBFFZF010000163.1:0-11062 GCA_041568755.1 Longimicrobiales bacterium
GCCTCGGACAGCGCCGCGCCGACGATCTGTTTGTTATCGTCGGCGAGCGACCGCTTGAGCGCGGTCGTCCGGACCGACGACACACGCACGGCGATGCGCATGGCTTCACGGCGAACCCGCGGGTCGGCATGGTCCAGGTAGTGCAGCGGCGAGAAGTGTTCCGGCGGCGGATCCATCTCGCTCAGAATGGCGAGCATGTTGCGCTGCACGTACCACTCGCCGTGGTCCAGCCGGTCAATGACCTGGGACGCGATCGCCCGGCCCAGCGTGATCAGGGTCGACATCAGCCTGCGGCGAGCGGCGCGGCCGTCCGCGACGGCGAGGGCGTCCAGCAGCTGGGTGGCCACGCTGCCGTCGCTCCAGTCCACGAGCCGCTTCATTACGCGATCCGACACGCCATCGCTCGACAGGTAGTCCGACAACTGATCCGAGGCCAGGACCTGCTCGCGGATGCGCCCGGCTACGGACGAGTCGGCCGCACCCGCATCAACGATCTCGACCAGCGTTTCGAAATCGCCGTGCGCGATCAGGGTCTCCGTCGCCTTCTCGACAATCGCACCGCCGGTCCCGGTCTCGACGCCCATGCACACGATCCGTGTGGCCGGATCCGCCAGCCTGATGTTGTCGCGGTAGCCGGCCTGGCGGCGTGCCAGGTCGACGAGCATCGAGCGGTAGCGCTCCGGGTTGGGGTCGTCCAGCGTCCAGTCGTTGACGAGCTGCATCGCCACGCCGCGCAGCGTCTCGTCGGACAGCTCGCCGGCCGGTCCCCCATCGCGCGCCTGCCCGGCCAGCTTGGTCAGCAGCCGGATCATCTGGTGTGAGACGGTCTCCTCCGTCGCGTCCGCCGCGCTCTGCACGAGCGGGACGATCGCGTCGGCGGGCACGGCTGCGACGGTATCGACCATCATGCGGCGCAGCCCGTCCCGGTCGACGGCCTGCATGATCACGCGAGCGCCGTGCCGATCGAGGTGACCGAACAGGTCGCCCAGGCCGCGGGCCAGATCGGTGCCCATGCCGCCGGCGGCCAGCGCGCGGGCGACTTCCGCGATGCGGGTGGCGACTTCGGCGACGTACGCCGGGTCCGACAGGTTCGCGGTGATCGCCGCGGCGATGTCCTTGCTGCTCACCATCACGAGCGTGTCGGGATCGATGCGCAGCGCGAATGCGGCCAGTCTCCGCCACATGCTCGCGGCGGGCGTGGCGACCGTGCCTTCTCCGGCGATGCCGAGATCGCCCACATCCAGAGCACGGAACGTGATGTGCGGCCACGACGCGCGGTCCGCCGCGTCGACCAGCCCGAGCGGTTCGCCATCGTCGGCGCGTTCGGCCAGCGCGCTCAGGAAATGGGCCAGTTCGCCGGCATCGACGCCGGTCGTGATGCGCAGCACGCTGATGTGATGGCGGTGCAGCCGGTCGGCCAGGCCGGTGAGGAGCGGGTGGCGCGGGTCCGTTTCCCCCTGGTCGAGGACGAGCCGGTCGCGCGCGACCCCGACCTCGATCGCCGGCCGGCCGGCGAGTGGCATGACGAGATCGTGGGCCAGGGACGACAGCTCCGCCTCGAGCGCGGGATGGCCGCGCGGGTAGGCCACGGTCTTGTTGAGTGCGATCGCGAGCTTGATCAGGAATGCCTGTGCCCAGTCAGGCAGTCCCGCTTCGCCAGGCGAGCGCTCCATTCCGGGTTTCCTCCGGCTTCGGACGAGCCAGCAGAGCCTTGGCTTCGGCCCGTGTCAACGCTCGACGTCGAGCGGCCTGATCTTGATGTTGCGGAAGGCGACGCGGTCACCGTGGTCCTGCAGCGCGATGCGACCGCTCCTCGCCAGACCGTAGGATGGCGTGTCCCGGAACTTGCTCGCCGCGACGCGCGCCTTCCAGTCGTCGCTCCACAGCTCGTACGTGACGGTCTTCACGCCGTTCAGCCAGTGCTCGACGTGCGCGCCGCGCACGATCAGCCGGGTTTCGTTCCACTCGCCGGCCGGCCGGACCGCATTCTGTGTGGGCGGGTGCAACGCGTAGTTCGAGCCGGCCGACGTCTCCGGCGTGAGCCCGTCGCGATGCGCCGCGTCGTCGAGGATCTGCAGCTCCGGCGAATTCTGCCACACCGCGTCCGTGGTCTCGACGGCGCGGAAGAAGATGCCGCTGTTCCCGCCAGGCGATACGTTCCAGTCGATGCGCAACTCGAAATCGCCGAACGTGTCTTCCGAAACGATGTCGCCGCCCGGCCCGACCCGCGTGAGCGCGCCGTCCACCACCTGCCAGCCGTCGGACAGCGTGGCGGTGCGGTAGCCACGCCAGCCGGCGGTGGTCCTGCCGTCGAACAGGAGCCGCCACCCTTCCGTCATCTCGCGGGCCGTCAGCGTGTTGGGGACGGCCTGCAACGACATGGCCTGCTCCGCCCCGCCCTCGGCACCGCCGGCCGTCTCGGCCGAAGGGGCACAGCCGGCCAGGCCGGCGACCGCGCTCAGAACGGCGAGAGGACGTAGCAGCATGCGGCGTTTCTCCGGTTTCGAGGATCCGGGACTGTCCCTGGCGACCCGGCCCCGGCGGAGCGGGCCGTGTCCGCGATCCGGGCAACCTTCAGGCCGACCCGGGCATCCGACTCCCGATCGCCAGTAACAAGTAATACGGCATTGCAAAAAAAGCCATCGTGCACGACCATGACCCTCCCCCTGAAGGAGATGCGCCGATGATCCGCCGGACTGCCGGGCCTTGCCTGACACTGCTGCTCGCGACGCTGGCGGGCCCTGCGTTCGCGCAGCAGACCGTCCGTCTGCCCGAACGCGACGAGGCCCTCAGCGGCACGCTGACGACGGTGTTCTCCGTAGGCAAGGAGGACGGCGAGCGGCACGAGGTCTTCTCGAACGTCCCGTCCGTCACGATCGATGCGGAGGGCCAGCTCTATGTCGTCGATCGCGACGACGGCCGCATCCTCGTTTTCGCGCGCGACGGCCGCTACGTGCGTCAGATCGGCCGTCAGGGCGAGGGCCCCGGCGAGCTGCGCATCCCGAACGGCGTCGCGCTCACGCCCGACGGGCGCATCGCCGTGTTCGACATGGCCAGCGGCGCCATCAGCCTGTTCGGGCGTGATGGGACCTACCAGTCGCTGGCCCGGCTCGATCCGCAGTACGGCCGGCTGCAGGGCCCGCTCCGCGCGGCACGTAACGGACTGATGCTCCCCGGCGGCCAGATCTCGATGGGCCGCGGCGGGCCGCCGGCCATCCGCGACTCGCTGCCGATCCTGCTCGTCACGCTCGGCGACAACGCCCAGACTCGCCAGTTCTTCGCCGCGCCCAGCCCGGCGCCGCGGATGAGCGTGTCCGGCAGCGAGGACCGGCAGGAAGTGCGCATGACGCCGCCGCCCACGTTCAGCCCGACCGTCTCGTGGGCGCCGCTCCCCGACGGGCGCCTCGCCGTCGCGTCAGGGACTGACTGGCGCGTTCACATCGTCGGCCCGAACGGGGCGGTGGCCAGCGTGATCGAGCGGCCGATCCGCGCCCGCGCCGTCACGGAGCGCGACAGGGCGACCGCCCGCGCAGCGCGTCGCGAGGCGCTCGAGACCGGTGCCGGCATGATGCGCGTCGAGAACGTCAACGGCCGGGAGCGCATGAGCGTCGGCGGCGGCGGCCTTCCGCCGGACCAGGTCGAGCGCATGCTCGCCGCGATGGACTTCGCGCCCGTCGTGCCCGTCATCCGGGGGATCCGCGCCGACGCGGAGGGCCGCATCTGGGTGCAGCGCGAAGGCGGGCCCGGCGCGACGGCCCACCCCATCGACATCCTGTCGAGTTCCGGCGAATACCTCGGCACGCTGCGCGGCGAGGAATTGCCCGACGCCTTCGGCCCGGGCGGCCTCGCAGCCTTCATCACGACCAACGATCTCGGCGTCCAGAGCGTCGTTGTGAAGCGGGTCCCGGCGACCTGGCGGCGCTGATGTGACCGATTCCGCCGGCGGATTGCGCTTTCCCTTGCGAGGGTCGCGTGATCCGCCGGCGAGGGCGGTGCGCGACGGGCCCGGGCCTGACCGGGAACGCACGTGCGCACGGCGCAGGGAATGCCGTGCGAAGGGGGTCCATGGACAAGTCCCGCAGCGCCGGTAGCGCAACCGGCCAGCTGCCCGTCACCGGCCGGCCCGGCGAGGAAGCCAGCTTCGACAGAATCCGCATGGCGTTGGCCGCTGCCGCCACATCGAGCCTGGGCGGCCCCGATCAGCGCGCCCTCCTTCTCGCCGTCCTCGACGAGGTCCGCCTCTTCAGCGAGGCGCACCCCGGCGTGCGTAACGACGAACTCCGCGCCATGCAGCAGATCGCGGCCGGCGCGCTTGTGATCGACTGATCGAACGTGAAGCGACGCGCTTCGCACCCCACGATCGCTGCAATCCTGCTGGGCGCGGGGTGCGTCGCGCCCGCGCCCCGGTGGACGCTCGAGCCGCGCCTCGAGACCCGCGCCCTGCCTTCCACCGCACTGTTCATCGGACTGCACGTCGTCGACGAGACCACCGTGTGGATCAGCGGGACGGGCGGCGCCTGGGGGCTGACCGTGGACGGCGGGGCGACGTGGCGAACCGGCATCGTCGAGGGTGCGGACTCGCTGCAGTTCCGCGATGTGCACGCGCTCGATGCCGCGACGGCCTGGCTCCTCAGCATCGGGGACGGCCAGCATTCGCGCATCTACCATACGGTCGATGGCGGCGAGTCGTGGCAGCTGCAGTTCCTCAACCCGGACCCGCGCGCGTTCTTCGACTGCTTCGATTTCTGGGATGCCTACAGCGGACTGGTCTTCGGGGACTCCTACGATGGCGCATTCCCGGTGCTCGAGACCGCTGACGGCGGCCGCACCTGGACGCCGCTGTCGTCTGCGCTGCTGCCCGCGGCGGCGCTGGGCGAGGGCGGCTTCGCGGCGAGCGGGACGTGTCTGGTGGCTGCGGCCCCGGGCACGGCCTGGATCGGGACGGGCGCCAGCGCTGGCGGCGCGCGGGTGCTGCGCACGACGGATCGCGGGCGCAGCTGGTCCGTGGCCGAGACCCCCATCGTGCGCGGCCCGTCGCGCGGCATCACCACGCTGGCGTTCCGTGACTCATTGCACGGCGCCGCGCTCGGCGGTGACATCGCGCAGCCCGACTCGATGACGGACAACGTCGCGTTCACGAGCGATGGCGGCCGCAGCTGGGTGCCGGGCGGACGCCCCACCTTCACCGGCGCAGTCTACGGCGCGGCCTGGGTGCCCGGGGCACCCACCCCGACCCTCATCGCGACCGGCCCGCGCGGCATGGCGGTTTCGACCGACGCCGGACGCACGTGGAGCCCGATCGACACACTCAACCACTGGAACGTCGGGTTCGCCTCGCCCGATCGCGGCTGGGCCGTCGGGCCGGGTGGGCGCATCACGCGCATCCGCCTGTTCGCCCGCTCCTGAACCCGTTGCGTGCGTCAGCGGCCCTTGCGCAACACCTGGCCGGGCCGGGCCGTCGTGTAACTCCCGTTCTCGACCACTGCAACACCGTTCACGAATACCCAGGGAACGCCCTCGGGATACTGGTGCGGCTCCTCGAACGTCGCGCGGTCGATGACCGTGCGCGCGTCGAACAGCACGAGATCGGCCCGCGCGCCTTCCGCGATCCTGCCACGGTCCCCGAGCCCGAGACGGTCCGCCGGCAGCGACGTCATCTTGCGGACAGCATCTTCGAGCGTCAGCACCCCCTTCTCGCGGACGTAGTGACCCAGCACGCGCGGGAACGTGCCGTACCAGCGTGGATGCGGATGGCCGTCCCCCGGCGTGACGAGCCGGCCGTCCGATGCGATGGCGACCTGCGGGTGCCGCATGATGCGTTCGACATCGCCCTCATCCATCACGTGATAGATGGCACTCGCGCCGCCCCGCCGCATCGCTTCCAGCACCAGCTCGGCACCGCTGCGCGCATCCGCGGGCCGGCCTTCCCTCGCCGCCCAGTCCGCCAGCGTCCCGCCCTCGAGCGTCCGGTCCCAATCGACGCGCGCCAGCTGCACCCGCGAGATGTCGCCGCCGCCGCGGTCGTTCTCGATGTTCCAGACGATGCCGGCCAGGATGCTGTCGCGCAGCGTGCGGTCGAGTGCGCGCCGCTGGAACGCCGAGTCGCCACCCGCCATGGCCCAGGCCGGGACCAGCACGGAGATGCCGGTATACGACGCGGTGTAGGGGTACTGGTCGGCCATCGCGTCCGTTCCGGCGGCCCGCGCCGAATCGAGCATCGCGAGCGTGCGCGCGCTGGCGCCCCACATCGGCCGGCCAATGACCTTGTGGTGCGTGAGCACGACGGGGATCCCCGCCCGCCGGCCGATCTCCAGCGCCTCGCCGACGCCGGCCATGAGATCCAGCCCTTCGTCGCGCAGGTGCGACGTGTAGATCCCGTCGTGACGCGCGGCGACCTCGGCGAGGGCCACGATCTCGTCGATCCCGGCGAACGCGCCCGGCAGGTAGCGCAGGCCCGTGGACAGCCCGTACGCGCCCTGCGCCATCCCCGTGTCGACCATGGCGCGCATCCGGTCCAGCTCGTCCGCCGTCGGCGCCCGGTCCGCCATGCCGAGGACGGCCCGACGAACCGTGTTGTGACCGACCAGGAAGGCGACGTTCATGCCGAGGCCGGCGCTCGTCGCCGAATCCATGTACGCCTCGAGCGGCCAGGGTGCCGAGCCGTCCGGCCCGCCCAGCGCAGTCGTCACACCCTGGCGCACGTGGCTCTCCGCGCCCGGCAGCTCCAGCAGCGGATCGAGGTGCGCGTGCAGGTCGATGAATCCGGGTGCGAGCGTCAGGCCGGCCGCGTCGATGACCTGAGTCGCTTCGTCGTGCGCGATCGGGTCCGCTGAGACTCGCGCGATGCGCCCCCCGACGATGGCCACGTTCGCCGGAACACCCGGCGCGCCGGTACCATCGATGACCGTGGCGCCGTTGATGACCAGGTCGTAGTGCGGCACGCTTTCGCAGGCGAGCAGCGCGATCAGCGCGCAGGCCGCACCGATCGCGCGCACGCGGGGGTCGGGTCCGGGGGAGATCCTGTTCTGTCGCATGGACGGCTCGCTCGCGGGTTGCCTCGATGTGTCACAGGTTACACCGTGGCCCGACCGACGGCTACTGCCAGCAGCGCCGGCGGGGCGGCCACTTGCAACGTCGGCGTGGCCGGGACATCTTCGCTCACTCCCCACACCGATCCCCGCACCTCGCGCCGCTGCGAGTCGCGAAACGGAGGTGGCATGACGCCAGCGCGGTCGTGGCTCCTCGTCACCGTGCTGCTGTTGCAGACGATGCCGGCCCGGGCCCAGGCGCCCACCGAGGGTCCGGTGTTCCGGCCGATGGGCTTCGGTGATGTCAGCTACGTGATCTCCGATGCCGCTGCACCGGAGGGCTTCCTGGTCGGCCAGCTGGTCGGCCAGCTCACGGCGGCGCTGACCGACCGGCTCACCATCTTCACCGAAGTGAGCGGCACGGCACGCGCCGACGGCTACGGTCTCGACGTCGAGCGGCTCTTCCTTCGCTACGACTTCACAGATGTGTTCAAGCTGTCGGCCGGCCGGTATCACACGCCGACCAGCTACTGGAACACGGCGTACCATCACGGCCTCTGGCTGCAGACGACGACGGCGCGGCCGGAGATGATCCGCTTCGGCAGCCGGCTCATCCCGGTCCATTTCGTCGGCGTCCTCGTCGAGGGCGCGATCGAGCCCGGCCGGCTGGGCATCAACTACGCGCTCGGCATCGGCAACGGCCGCGGCGCGAACATCGCGCGCGCCGGTGATGCGGGCGATATCGACGACAACCGCGCATTCACGGCCTCCCTGAACTGGAGGCCGTCGGGCCTGACCGGCCTCCAGCTGGGCGGCGCCGCCTACATCGATCGCGTCACCACGAGCGCCCAGCAGCCGGACCTGCGCGAACGGATCGTATCGGCACACATCGCGTGGGCGCCGGGTACCCCCGAAGTCATCGCGGAGTACGCGCGGGTTTCGCATGCACCCGATGTGGCGGCGGCCTCGTTCGGCCACACCCACGCGTTCTACGCGCAGGCATCCGTGGGGCTGAGCGGGACAGCGGCCGCGTTCCGGCCGTATGGCCGGTTCGAGACGATCCGGGCACCGACGGACGTCGCGTTCACGCCGCTCGTGCCCGACTACGATGCCGTGATCGCGGGATTGCGCTTCGATTTCGACCTGCTCGCGGCACTCAAGGCGGAGATCCGCCGCGAGCGGTTCGCTGATGAAGCGTGGAGGAACTCGCTCGTCCTGCAGGCGAGCTTCGCGCTGGCGCCGCTGGGCGGCCCGACCATGTGAAGAGGAGCAACACATGAACCATCACCCGACCACATGGCGATGGCGGCCCGTGCCGAACCGGGCCCGCACGCCGCGCATGTGGCGCGTTGGCGCGCCGCTCGCGATTGCGGCGGCGATCCTGTCCGGCGCGGGACCTGACCCGGCACACGCCCAGAACCCGGCGGACCGGACGGTCGCCATCGTCGTGCACCCCGAGACGATCGTGAGCGAACTGACCAGCACGCAGCTGCGCAGCATATTCCTGGCCGAGCAGCAGTTCTGGCCCGATCACTCGCGCATCACACTGCTCGTGCGAGCGCCCGTCGCCGTCGAGCGTGAGGTCGTGCTCGATCGCATCTATCGCATGAACGAGGCGCAGTTCCGGCAGTACTGGATCGCGAAGATGTTCCGGGCGGAGGTCGCCACGGGCCCGAAGATCGTGTACAGCACGGAAATGGCGCAGGAACTCGTCACCGCGATCCGGGGCGCGATCACGTTCATCCCCGCCTCCCAGGTCGGGCCGGGCATGAAAGTGCTCGCGATCGACGGCAAACTGCCGGGCGACCCCGGCTACCCCCTCAATTGATGGCCGTATCCGGCGGCAGGGGCCGGCCGCCGTTGCGCGCCGCCCGCACCACCGTCAGCGCCTGCTCGTAGACCGTCCGCAGGTCTTCCTCACCCGTCGTGACCTCCGTCAGGTAATCCACCGTGTAGCGCACGACCTCGCGGATGTCCGCGTCGAACGCGGGCCCGGCGCGGATCAGTTCCGGCACCGTCGAGCTGGCCTGCTCGCGGAAGCGCTGCTGCAGGGAGTAGGTCAGCGACAACGCGGAGACCGTCTCGAAGTCCATGTAGGTGAAGGCCCCCGTGGCGACGGCCGTCTGCCACGCCGCGTCGGTCAGGAACGGCGGGCGCAGCGGCTCGAACCCGACCACCGCGCGCATCTCCGCCATGCTGCGGATCTCGCCCGCAGAGTCCAACTTCGCGAGCACGTCGCGCAGGCCCCGATGGAAGGGGGCGATGTCCTCGAGCCTGGCCCGGTTCTGGTCCAGCTCCCGCTCGAAACTGGCCAGCGACTTCTCCGCCAGCTCGAGATGCTCCTGGTCCTCGACCCACTGGTCCAGACTCAGCGCGAGCAGGATGCTGAACACCACGGCAAACGACTCGATGATGAGACGCATGAACCACGAAGCGGCCCGTTTGCTCGGGTCGATCGGCGTCCCCGAGATCGTGGCGTCCGCGTGTTCCTGCTGCACGTCTTTGTCCATGTGTGCCATGCCGTGCCGCTCCGCTGCAGCCGCCGCAAGATGCCCGCGGCCCGCCAGAGCCGCCACCCCGGGGGCCTGCAGGCACCCGGGCGCCCACGCGTGCGGCCCTGCCATCACCGTGCTAAGCTTCGAGACGCGAACCGTTCTCCGTCCCCGACACGCGGAGGTGCCCGTGCGCCACTCGTGCCCGGTCGCGCCACAGCGCGGCCACGCGCCCCCCACGCTGCATGCCCTGCTCGCGATCGCCGCCCTGCTCGCCTTCGCGCCGTCGCCCACACCCGCGCAGCAGACCGCGCGCTACGTGCGCTTCGCGCACCAGGGCGCGACCGCATGGGGACTGCTGGACGGCGAGTCGATCCGCGAGCTGGCCCAGGCGCCGTACCTCGGCGTGCGCGAGACCGGGCGCCGCATGGCCCGCGCCGACGTACGCCTGCTCGCGCCCGTCGAGCCGTCCAAGGTCATCGCGGCCGGCCTCAACTTCCGCAGCCACCTCGGCAACCGGCCGGTGCCCGAGTATCCGGGCCTGTTCGCCAAATACCCCACGTCGATCATCGGACCCGACGACGACATCGGGCTCCCCGCGGACGCCACCAACGTCCACTACGAAGGCGAACTCGTCGTCGTCATCGGCCGCACGGCCCGCAACGTGCCGGTCGCCGACGCGCTGGGTCACGTGTTCGGCGTCACCGCCGGCAATGATATCAGCGAGCGCGGCTGGCAGAGCGCGGACCTGCAATGGCTGCGCGCCAAGGCCTCCGATGGCTTTGCCCCGATCGGGCCCGTCCTCGTCACCGGCCTGAACCCCGAAGACCTGCTCGTCCAGACGCGCGTCAACGGCGAGATCCGGCAGACGGAGCGCACCAGCGACCTCATCTTCAGCGTTGCCGAACTCGTCAGCTACGTCAGCCGCTACATCACGCTGCTGCCCGGCGACGTCCTCTTTACCGGGACGCCGCAGACGACGCGGGCCATACAGCCGGGTGACGTTGTCGAGATCGAGGTCGAGGGGGTGGGGGTGCTGAAGAACGGTGTGAAACGAAAGGGAGAGGGAGAGGGAGAGTTTCAGGGGAAGGGTTGAGGGGGGAGGGGAAGGGGAAGGGGATCCATTCCGTTGCTCCTATGGGCTTGCCCCGGGGGGAGGGGCACAGTGGGGCATGAAGAGCGGGCAACGGGCGCCGGGTGGGGCCGGCGGCGAAGGGTTCGGGCATGAGCGGCTGGTGGTGTACCGGCGGTCGCTCGAGTTCTACGAGCGCGTGGCGGGCATGGCCCGGCCGGTTTCGCCGCAGCACGTGCGGCTGGCGGACCAGCTGCTGCGCGCGGCGGCATCGGTGACGCTCAACATCGCAGAAGGCGCCGGCGAGTTCCGCCGCGCGGAGAAGGCCCGTTTCTACCGGATCGCGCTCCGCTCAGCCGCCGAATGCGCCGCCGTCCTCGACCTCCTCCGCCTCCATCCCCGCTCTTTCCACCCCGGCCCCGGAGGAGAAGAACACGATGGTGCGGTCGCGGGCCGCGGCGTTGGTGAAC
>JBFFZF010000164.1:0-10906 GCA_041568755.1 Longimicrobiales bacterium
CCGGCAGGTGGGCGGTCCGCGCCCGGGTGTTTCACGGGGCCGGCCGGCCCCACCCGCCGCCGCCGGGCGATTCCAGGCTGATGATGCTGTTGCGCCGTGCGCGGAACGTGATTTTCCCGGGCAGCGCGCGGGCCACCCCGTCTTCGATGACCGTATTGCTCCCCGGCTGGCCGTCCTCGCCGCCGGCCAGTCCGCGCGGCCCGCGGTTGCGCCGTTCGGTGAGCAGACTGACTTCTGCGTCGGTGAGCAGGAGCACATCGCGTCGGACGCCATCGCCGCCGGCATGCCGGCCCCGTCCACCGGAGTTTCGGCGCAGCGCGTAATGAACGATGCGCATCGGGTACGCGTGTTCGAGCGCCTCGATCGGCGTGTTCAGCGAATTCGACATGTGCACGTGGACGCCGGAGAGTCCCGGGGCCGTGGGCGAGCCGCCCATGCCTCCGGCCATGGTCTCGTAGTACGCGAAGGGCTCGCCGGTCACGGGATGAGCGCCACCGAGCGCGAGGTTGTTCATCGTGCCCTGGGATTGAGCGGGCATCAGCTCGGGAAGTGCGCGTGCGAACGCGCCCAGGAGCACATCGGTGATGCGCTGGGAGGTCTCGACGTTGCCGGCGGCAACGCTGGCCGGTGGTTGCGCGGCGACGAGCGTGCCGGGCGGGGCCACGACCTCGAGAGCGGCCATTTCGCCGCCGCCGGCGGGCAGGGGCTGGTCGAGCAACGCCTCGATGACGCAACGCAGGGCGTAGCGTGTGGCGGATGCCGTGATCGCGGACACGGCGTTCACGCCACCACCGGTCTGTTCGGCCGTCCCGGTGAAATCCGCGCGGATCCGGTCACCCTGCACGTGGACACGAACGCGGATGGGCAGGGGACCGGCGCCGAAGCCGTCGTCGTCGAGCACGTCCTCGGCTTCCCAGGTGCCGTCCGGGATGCGCAGGATGCCCTGCCGCACGATGGTGTCGGCGTAGGCGATGAGCGCGCGCATCGCGCGACGCACTTCGGCGGCGCCCCGCGCCGTGACCATCTCCAGGAGCCTGCGCTCGCCGGCCACGAGCGCGGCCAGCTGCGCCGCGAGATCCCCGTCCCGTTCCCCGGGCGTGCGCACGTTGGCGCGCACGATGCGCCACACGTCTTCGACGCGGCGGCCGCCGGCCATCAGTCGGACGGGCGGGATGCGCAGCCCTTCCTGGTAGATCTCGCGCGCGAGGGGCATCGAGCCGGGCGCGATGCCACCGACATCCGCATGATGGGCGCGCACGGCCAGCCAGCCGATCGTACGTGCGCGCGGCGGCCGCACCGCGGACACGAGCGTGATGTCGGGCAGGTGCGTGCCGCCCTCGAAGGGATCGTTCAGCACGATCACATCGCCCCGACCCAGGCGCGGAAACGCGGCGCGGGCGGCAGCCACGCTCATCGGCATGGCGCCCAGATGGACGGGCATGTGATCGCCCATGGCCACGACGCGACCGCGCGCGTCGAAAACGGCGCAGGAGTAGTCGCGCCGCTCCTTGATGTTGGGCGAATACGCGGAGCGTCGGAGCGCGGCCCCCATTTCCTCCGAAAGCGCTGCGAAGAGCTGGCGATAGATCTCCAGGCGGACGGGGTCCATACCCGGCTTCGGGCTTTTCACACCCGGCTCCGCCGGTTATCTTGCCCCGCACGTGAGCACCCCCCGGAACGCCCGGGCGGACCGCTGATGTATGGACGGAGAAAGGAGGCATGCTTGACAAGAAAGCGTGGCAGCAAGCGCGGCCGGAGGGAACAGACCAAGTTCGACCTGGCGAGAGATGAACTCTTCAGTGCGATTCGCCAGTGTGGCGTCATGGATGCGTTGGAGGAGGATCAGGTGGCGTGGATGACGGACACGCTGGGCTTCATGACGGAACGCCACCCGGAACTGAGCGAAACCGACCTCGAGCAGCTCCGGATTGCCGGACTCCGGTTCTGTGCGCCGGTCATACCGCACGGCAAGGAACATACGGCGCTGACGCTCGAAGACGCAAACGCGGCCTGACCCCGGGTCGCGGCACGGACGCACGAAACCAGGTCGAACATCGCGGGCCGCGCGCCCGGCCCGCGGTTCCAGTCACGAACCCCTCACGATCACCAACCGCACCAACCGGGGCACACCTGCGCCCGCCTCTCCGCAACGGTCCTGACGCGGCCTGCGCGACCCGTTCGCACGATCGCTCAGGCGGCGGACCGCATGCCGCCGTGTGGCGGCACCGCGACGCCCGCACTATTATGCCGCGTTTTTTCGGAGCCCCAGTGTGAGAACCGGCTGCGGCGACGGAGGCCGTATCGTGCGCCGGCCCGGAGCCCGCGCGCGTTGACGCCGACGTCGATCGGCGCCGGCCAGACACCCGCCCTCGAGACGCCCTGGAGGTGACCGATGGCCAGAAAGGCCTCCCGTACCACCAAAGCTCGCAAGTCGGCAGCCGGCAAGGGCAAGACGTCAGGCGAGGAGAAGCGCCGCAAGACCGGCGGCACGGCCGCCACCCCCGGAAAGGCGAAGAGGGTGAGCAAGACCAGGCAGACTCGAGCGGCGGCGAAGAAAGCGGCCAAGCCGGCGAAGAAAGCCGCGAGGAAAGCCGCGAAGAAAGCCGCCCGGAAAACACCGAAGAAGACCGCGAAGACGCCGAAGAAGGCCGCGAAGCGCGCCACGACGAAAGGACCGCGGAAGACCGGCGCCAGGGCGGCGCCGACCCGGCGCAAGACCTCCGCACCGACCAGGAAGACACGCGCGGCCACCGGTACGGCCCGGCGTGGCGGTACGCGCGCCACCGCAAAGAGGGCCGTCACGAAGAAGGCCGCGACCGCGAACAAGGCCGCCGCGAAGAAGGCAGCGGCCGCGAAGAAGGCAGCGGCCGCGAAGAAGGCGGCGGCCCGGAAACTCGCGGCGGAGCGGAAAGCGCTCGTCCGCGAGCGCGAGAAGGCGCGCAGGGAAGCGGCGCGCAAGAAGGCCGCGGCGCGCAAGGAGGCGGCCCGCAAGAAGGCCACTCGCCAGAAGGAAACCGAGCGCCGCAGGGCGGCTGCGAAGAAGGCCGCCGCCGCGAAAAAGGCGACTGCCGCGAAGAAGGCGGCCGCGCGTCGCGCCGCAGCGGAAAAGAAGGCCGAAGCCAGGCGCAAGGCGGCCGAGAAGAAGGCCGAAGCGAAGCGCAAAGCCGCGGAAAAGAAGGCCGCTGCGGCGAAGAAGGCCGCCGAGAAGAAGGCTGCCGCGGAGAAGAAAGCCGCCGAGAAAAAGGCTGCCGCGGAAAAGAAGGCCGCCGAAAAGAAGGCGGCCGCGGAGAAGAAGAAGGCGGAGAAGGAGGCTGCCGCCGCGGCTCGCCGCGAGGCGGCCGCCGCCAAGAAGGCTGCCGCACGCGAGGAAGCAGAGAAAGCCGCCGAAGCCGCGAAGAAGAAGAAGAAGAAGGGAGACGACGGCGAAGCTGCGTTCGGCGCCTCCCGCGGAGCGGGCCGGCCGAAGCGGCGCCGCCGGGACATCGAAGACGACATGTACGAGGAGTCGCGCGAAGAGGATGACGACGAGGAGGACGACGAAGTCCCGCTCGAGATGTTCGATGAGGAAGACGACAGCGGCTACGTCATCCCCGGCGTTTCCACGCTCGTGAAGCGGCGCCGTCGCAAGCCGCGACCCAAAGGGCGCACCACCAAGCGTGGCAAGAAGCGGAAGCGCCGGGATGCGCGAGTCCGGCCCTCACCGCCGCTCGAGGAGACCGATCCGCTCGGCGCGTTCCTGGCCGGCGAAATGGTGCCGTGCCCGGTCGGCTGCGGCGGTTTCTCGGAAATCGTGCGCGTCGGGACCCTCGAGAGCGGCGCCGGTGAGGTCTGGTTCGAGTGTCTGAGTTGCGCGCAGCGGCGCTCGTACGAGATCCCGAAGGCCACCCGCGCGGAAAACGCAGCCATCGCCGCCGCCGCGGAGAGCGACGCGAAGGAAGCCGTCTGCCCCCGCCACGCGCAGCCCGTCGCCGTGCGCCGCCGCGGGCGTCAGTTCGTCTGTCCGGCGTGCGGCGTCGTCTACCTCTGACGTCACGCCTGTCGCGCGGCGCGGCCGGGTCCCGTCGGACACCGGCCGCGCCCCGCGTCAGACCTCCGATGCCTCCCGTCTGCCCCGGCCCCGCGAGCGCGCCTCCAGCCGGGCCATGACCCTGCGGGCGACAATCGAAGCGCGCGGCTCGACCAGATCGACCGCATCCAGATAGATCTCCAGCGTACGATCCAGCGGAAGTTCATCGCCCACCGCCTCGAGCAGGTCCAGTGCGTTGCGCACATGGACCTCCGTGAGCTGCTCCTCCGCTCTCGCCAGCGCGATCACCAGCCGCCTCTTGCCCGGCTCGCTCAGGCCCCGCCGTCGCAACCAACCCAGCACCGCAGCCTCCCGTGATTCTGGAATCGGAATTGCACCGATCCCCGATGCGTCGCCCGTCATCGGATCGCCGGGCGTCCCGGCTCACCGTGCCCGCCAAGTTGTCGGTCCGGGCCCCCGGACGGCAAGCCGCGACCGCCGCGACCGCGCCACGGCACCGCCGGCGCCAGACCACAAGATATGGGGGTGGATGGAGACCGATGACCGCATTACATTGGGCCCGACCCTTCCCCGTGCAGCCCTGAAAGACTCGGAGGTGACGCAGTGGCCGAGCCGCTCCTCAGCTGCGAGGACTACGATGAGCGCGCACACCGCGAGTACGACGCGGGCGACTACGACATCGCACTGACCACGCTGAACGAGGGCCTTCGCTACTATCCGCATTCGGTCGAGTTGTACGTGGGACTGGGGTACACGCAGTTGGCCCGCGAGGAGTATGCGTGGGCCAAGCGGGCGTTCGAGCGGTCGCTGGTGCTGGACCCGAATCACGAAGACGCGCTGGCCGGGCTCGGCGAGACGCTGCTGTGGTTCGGACGCCAGGCCGAAGCGCAGGAACTCTTCGACCGGGCCCGCGAGGCCGGCGGTGACGACCTCGATCTGCTCATGTCGATCGGTCGCGCGCTCTACCGCGAAAAAATGTACGATCGCGCGCAGCGAGTATTCGAAGAAGCCGTCACCGTGCATGGGGACAGCGCGGACGCGGCGGCGGCGCTCGGTTACACGCTGCACCGGATGGGCGACGATGGCAGTGCGCGCCGGCAGCTGCGCCGGGCCCTGCACCTGAATCCCCAGCACCACGAGGCGCGCGTCTATCTGGGTCACATGCTGTACGATCGCGGGGACTGGGCCGGCGCGCTGCGCGAGTACGAACGCATCGCGCCCGCAGAGCACTGGGATCCCGTCGCCGTGACCCGCTCGATCGAGCTGCGTCGGGCGCTCTTCGGCGTCGAAGCCGGCGCGCTCGAGCTGCGTGCCTGGGAGGAACGCCTTTCCGCGCTCACCGCGGAAATCGATGAGATCGACGTGCTCCTCGCCGAGCTGGAGGAGGCCGCCCAGCCGGCGCACGCAGCGCACCGCATCCAGTTGCCGGGTGGGCTCGTCCTGACCGGTACCTGGCAGGAAATCGCGGAGCAGCTGCAGAACGCCGGCGGCGCGGCGGCGCGCGACGTGTCCGAATTCATCCGGCGCCACGCCTCGGACCAGGGTACCCGCGACAGCGGATCCCCCGAGGTGGACGCGGTCCGGTTCTTCAGGGAAGGCGAGCAGGCGGGGTTGTGGCGGATCGAGTACTGAGAGAGCCCTTGGTGGACGGGTCCATGACGCTCGAGGACGAACTGGTCGCGCGGGTGCACACCTGCCTCGCGGAAGCGCTGCACCGGACCCGGAAAGCGCCGTTCGACGCGCCGGTGACGGTCGCCGAGATCTACCAGGACCTGGTGCCGTACCGCCGGATTCGCGGCGTCGTCGGGTTCCAGATGAACGCCGACTACGAGCACACGCTCCTGCGCCTGCTCTCCGGCGAGGGTGGCTACGCACGGCTCGAGCCGACCGAGGCGCGCGAGGAGTTGCGCATCGAACTGGATCTGCCCAACCCCAACGTCGGCCTGTTCCGCAAGTTCGCGGCATGCGACGTGTGGGTTACACCCGCCGATGCGCCGCCCCCCGAGGAAACGGAGGCGAGTGTCACCGTGACCGAGGCGAACGGCGCGTCGCCCGCGGCCCACGCCGTGCACGGGACCGCCGCGGCGCCAGAACCGGTCCAGGAAGCGCAGCAGGCCGACGCGACGGAAAACGCGTCCGGGGCAGAGGATACCGACGCCGACACGGAGGCGCCATCCTGGGAGGAAGAGGTCCGCGAATGGACCGGAACCGATCCGGGGCTCGAGCCGGAACTGCTTCTGGAGGAGGAAGTCGAGCCGGCCGATCCTCAGATCGAGATCGATCCCGTTCACACCGGAACACCCCCAGCGCCGGGAGCACCCGATATGCTCGATACCAGGACCCAGGCACCCGCCAGCGCGGCCGTTCCGGGCGGTTCATGCGCATTCTGCGACTCGACGCTGCCAGGCGGCCGGCTCGTCCGGTTCTGCCCGCATTGCGGAACGGATCAGTCGCTGCGGCCGTGCGCAGGCTGCGCCGAGCCGCTCGATCGCGGCTGGAAGTTCTGCATCGCGTGCGGGGCGACGCAGGACTGACCGCCCCTGCCAGGCCGAGCCCGCGCCCGGCTTGACGCTGGTGCGCACCTGCCGCGATCTTTCCAGGCTGTGGTGGTACCGTTGCCGGAATCCCGGCAGCGGGCAGGACAACACATCAGAAGAGGAGCAGACATGCAACGGCGGATGACCGCGCTGGTTGGCGCGGTGGCGATGGCGGTCGCGGCGTGCGGTGGCGGTTCGGACGCGGCCAATCAGACGGAGGCACCGGCGGCACAGGCCGAGGCCCCGCAGGCGGTCGATCATTCCGCGATGGCGATGGAGCTGCCGGAGGGCGTGACGCAGGAGATGGTCGCCCAGGGCAAGTCGGTTTACGAGGGCGCGGGTCTGTGCGCGACCTGCCATGGCGCCGACGGGACGGGCACGGCGCTGGCCCCGAATCTGACCGACGCGACGTGGATCAACATGCCGGCCAAGACGATGGACGGCATCGTGTCCACGGTCATGACCGGTGTGGCGCAGCCCAAGGAGCACCCGAGCCCGATGCCCGCGAAGGGCGGCGCGAATCTGACGGACGATCAGGTGCGTGCAGTCGCGGCTTACGTCTTCACGCTGAGCCACTGACGACGGGAAGTCGATGACCGGCGCCGGCGCAACCGTGGAACGGGTGCGCCGGCGCCCGGTCGTTTCCAGCCGGACCACCGCCCTCGGGCTGGTGGCGCTGGCGGCCTGCGCGGAGCCGCCCCCTCCCCCGCCGACCCCGCTGACCCTCGATCTGGGGGAAGAGCGCGTGACCCTCGCGCCGGGGGCCATGATCCATGACATCGCGATCGCGGCGGCGCCGGGCGCCTCGGAGTACGTGCCGCGTCAGGCGCGCGTGCGACCCGGCGATGTGGTCCGCTTCGTGGCGAGCGATGCCGGCCCGCACGCCCTCCGCTTCGACGCGCCGCCCTCGGCGGAGGCGGCCGCGTTCCTGGATGAATCCGGGCAGTGGCGTGGTCTGCCCCTCGTCGGGCGCGCATCGGCGTGGCTCGTTTCCTTCGACGAGGCACCGCCGGACCGCTACACGCTGCGCTGTCTGACGCACGGCGCGACCATGGACATCGAGGTCGTCGCGAGCGCGTCTGGCCCCCATCGCTGAAGCCGCCGTATACTCGGCGCCATGGCGAGGATCGCGGTCATTCCCGGTGACGGAATCGGGGTCGAGGTCACGCGGGAAGCGGTGCGTGTGCTCGACACGCTCGCCGCGCGGGGCGTCCCGCTCACGCATCAGACGTTCGACTTCGGCGCGGAACGTTTCCTGCGCACGGGCTCGGCGATCACCGAGGACGAGCTGCGCGGACTTGGTGCTTTCGACGCGATGTTCCTCGGCGCGATCGGTGACCCGCGCGTGCCCGATCATGCGCACGCGCGCGCGATCCTCCTGGGCATCCGCTTCCATTTCGATCTGTACATCAATCTGCGGCCGGCGCGGCTGATCGATGCGCGGCTGTCGCCGCTGCGCTCGGCGGACGCGGATCCGATCGACATCGTCATCTTCCGCGAGAACACGGAGGGCGTGTACGCCGGCCTGGGCGGCCGGCTGCGCCGGGACACGCCGGACGAGATCGCCATCGAAGAAGACATCAATACCTACCGCGGCGTCGAGCGGATCATTCGCGCGGCCTTCGAGTACGCGGAGCGGCACGGCAGGCGGCGCGTCACGCTGACGGACAAGGCCAACGCGATGCCGAACGCGGGCGCGCTGTGGCGGCGCGTGTTCGCGGAAGTCGGCGCGGCACACCCGGAAGTGGCGCGCGAAGCGGTCTACGCGGATGCGCTGGCGCTCGATCTGGTGCGTCGGCCGTCGCGCTACGACGTGATCGTCGCGCCCAATCTGTTCGGCGATCTGCTGAGCGATCTGGCCGCCGCGCTCGTGGGCGGTCTCGGCCTCGCCCCGTCCGCCAACCTGCACCCGGGCCGGCCGGGCCTCTTCGAGCCGGTCCACGGTTCGGCGCCGGACATCGCGGGCCAGGGCGTCGCGAATCCGCTGGCAGCAATTCTCACCACGGCGCTGATGCTGGACGAACTCGGATTCGCTGCCGAGGCGGAACGCGTGCGTCATGCGGTGGGCACGGCGCTCGAGCGCGGCGAGACGACGCCAGACCTGGGCGGATCGCTCGGTACGGAGGAGACGGGGGCACGCATCTGTGCGGCACTCGCCTGACGCGCCAGCCTGCGTATCATCCCTGAATGGATCACCGGGTTGCGGGGTAGTGGAGGAAGCGGAACGGGCCACGGAGCTACGATCGAAACAGAGCGGATCTGATGAAATCGACGAGTGAAGTCGTATTCCTGTCAGGCCGGCGCACGCCGTTCGGTGCGTTCGGCGGGGCGCTGCGCGGCATGAGCGCGACCGACCTGGGCGTGCACGCGGCGCAGGCTGCGCTGGCGTCGGCCGGCGTATCGCCCGCGGCGGTCCAGCACGTCGTCTTCGGCAACGCGCTGCAGACGGCGGCGGACGCGATCTACCTGGCCCGGCACGTGGGCCTGCGCGCGGGCGTACCCGTCGAGACGCCCGCCCTGACGTTGAACCGGCTGTGCGGATCCGGATTCCAGGCGATCGTGACGGGAGCCCAGGAGATCCTGCTGGGCGAAGCCGAAGTCGTGCTGTGCGGCGGCACGGAGTCGATGAGCCAGGCACCGCACGTGATCCGCGGCGCGCGCTGGGGGGACCTCCGGCTGGGCGAGGCGGGCGGCTTCATGGAGGATCTGCTGTGGGCCGCCCTCACGGACACGCAGTGCGGGCTGTCGATGGCGCAGACAGCGGAGGGCCTGGCGGATCGGTACGGGGTGACGCGCGAGGAGGCCGACGCCGTGGCGCTGCGCTCGCAGCAGCGCGCGAAGGCCGCCTGGGATGCCTGCCGTTTCGAAGTCGAGGTCGCACCGGTGCCGGTGCGCACACGCAAGGGCGAGACGCTCTTCAATGCGGACGAGCACATGCGTCCGGACACGACGGCTGAAGCCCTGGCCGCGCTCCGGCCGTACTTCCGCAAGGACGGCCTGGTGACGGCGGGCAACGCCAGCGGCATCGGCGACGGCGCGGCGGCCACGGTGCTGTCCAGCGCCTCGTGGGCCGAGCGCAACGGCGTGACGCCGATCGGACGCCTGATCGGCTGGGGTGTGGTCGGCGTGGATCCGTCCATCATGGGCATCGGGCCGGCGCCCGCCGCGCGCCGCGCCCTCGAACGGACCGGTCTGAGCCTGGCCGACATGGACCTGGTCGAGATCAACGAGGCCTTTGCCCCGCAGTTCGCGGCGGTCGCGAAGGATCTCGGGCTGGACGCGGAACGGACGAACGTCAACGGCGGTGCCATCGCGATCACGCACCCGCTGGCCGCGTCCGGGGCGCGCATCACCATTCACCTGCTGCACGAGCTGCGTCGCCGCAAGGGCCGCTACGGCCTGGGCGCGGCCTGCATCGGCGGCGGACAGGGCATGGCCGTGATCGTGGAGGCATTGTCATGATCGAGATGCTCGTCGGCGCGGGCGCCTTCGCGCTCGCGACGCTGATGACCAGTCTGCGCGTGCTGCGCGAGTACGAGCGCGGCGTCGTGTTCAGGCTCGGCCGGCTGACTGCCGCGCGCGGGCCGGGCCTCATCGCGATGATCCCGTTCGGCATCGAGCGCATGGTGCGCGTGCCGCTGCGCATCGTCGCCATGGACATCCCGCCGCAGGACGTGATCACGCGCGACAACGTGTCGGTCAAGGTCAACGCGGTCGTCTATTTCCGGGTCAGCGATCCGGTCAAGGCCGTCATCGTCATCCAGGACTATTTGTTCGCCACCAGCCAGCTGGCGCAGACGACGCTGCGCAGCGTGGTCGGCCAGGCCGAGCTGGACCAGCTGCTCGCCGAGCGTGAGCACTTCAACGACATCGTCCGCACGATCATCGACGAGGGCACGGATCCGTGGGGTATCGATGTCACGGCCGTCGAGATCAAGGACATCGATTTGCCGAGCGAGATGCAGCGCGCCATGGCGCGCCAGGCCGAAGCCGAACGCGAGCGCCGGGCCAAGGTGATCAACGCGCAGGGCGAGCTGCAGGCGTCCGAGATGCTCGCCGAAGCGGCCAGCGTTCTCCAGCGTCAGCCGGCAGCGATTCAGCTGCGCTACCTGCAGACGGTTTCCGAGATTGCGACCGAGAACAACTCGACGACGCTGTTCCCGATCCCGATCGACCTGTTCCGTCCGTTCATCGACAGACTGAGCGGCGCGGACACAGCAGCGGCGCAGCCCGCGACGCCGCGCGTCGAGGCGGGGAAGTCCGGCGGTGTGCTGCCGGCGCCGGGGCTCGACGAGCTGGCCCGCGCGCGGGCGGCGACGCCCGCACCTGCCGCCGTACCGGC
>JBFFZF010000165.1:0-10763 GCA_041568755.1 Longimicrobiales bacterium
CACGCCTCCATGGAATCGGTGCAAAGGATCACGGACCCGTCTTCAGGAAGCTGTAGACCGGCCGGCCGAAAACGAATGCCGTGGCCCAGCCGGTCACCAGGCCGGGCAGCAGCGTGAGGACGAACAGGATTGCGTCCGGCGCATCGCTGGCCGCACTGACCACGAAGATGGCGCCCGCCGGCAGGATCAGCACGCAGCACAGCCACACGAGCAGCAACCCCGCCGTCTTCTGCCGGACCAGCAGCAGCACACCGGCCAGCAGCCCGGCCATCGGTGTTGCCAGCAGCACGATCTGCCACGCGGGCTGGAACGCGTACGCCACGACGAACAGGTAGAGCGTGAGTGCGGACACGAGATTGCCGATGATCGCCCAGCGCAGCCAGCGCATGCGTGGGCCCCTCCAGTCGATCCCCGTCATGCGGCCCTCGCCCGCCTCGATCATCGGCCTGCCGGCGAGGGCGGCCAGGGTGATCAGCGCAGCGGCGAGGGCGGCGGAGGCGCCGGGCCCTGCGCCCGGCGCCCGGCCATCGCCGAGCAGCACGGCGGCCCACGGCAGGACCGTCATCGCCGCGGCCAGGCCCAGCCAGCGACTCCAGGTGCGCGCGGTCAGCAGGCCCGCCATGGCGAGCACGATGGGCGCCAGCAGCAGCGCGCGGCGTCCGACTGCGCCGGGCGTCCACAGCACACCGCCGGTCGAAGCGGCGCGCCAGAGCACGAACGCCACGACGCCAAGCCCCAGGACTGCAACCGCTCGCCGCGCCGCGGTCATACGGGCTCCAGGCGTACGGCGGCACGCAACAGCACGACGGGGTGCACGGCGCGCCGGCCGGTACCGTCGGCGATCTGCTGGCGGCACGATGTGCCCGTCGCCGCGATCGCAGCGTCGTCGGGCGCGGCCTGCACGGCGGGGAACAGGCGCTGTGCGCCGATGCGCATGGACAGATCGTAATGCTCACGCTCGTAGCCGAACGAGCCGGCCATGCCGCAGCAACCGGTATCGAGCACTTCGACGCCCTGTCTTGCGGCGGCCTGGAGCAGACGCAGGGTCGGCTCCACGCGGTTCGCACTCTTCTGATGGCAGTGCGCGTGCAGCAGTGCGCGGTTCACGTCCTGCCGCGTCGCATCGATCTCGAGCGCGCCATCGTCCAGCGCCTGGGCCAGCAGCTCGTCGACCAGCACGGCACGCGCCGCGATGGCCGCCGCGGATGCCGCGTCCTCGGCGAGTGCAGGCAGTTCATCGTGGAGCGTCAGCACGCAGGACGGCTCCACGCCCGTGATCGGCACGCCCGCTCTGGCCGCTGGCGCGACCCTGCGCACCAGTCGCGCGTGCTGCCGCCTCGCCTCGCGCAGGAGACCTTTCGAGATCTGCGCACGCGCGCAGCAGACATCCGCGACCAGTTCGACCTGCCAGCCGGCCAGCTCGAGCAGCTCGATCGCCGCGCGACCGATGTCCGGTTCCGTGTAGCTCGTGAACGAGTCGGCCAGAAAAAGGACAGGTCCGCGTGCACCGGCCCCGGCTCGCCGCTGCCGGCGCGCGAACCAGTGCTGCAACGTGTCGCGCCGGAACGAAGGCAGGGTCCGGCGGCGGTCCACGCCCAGCACGCGATCGCCCACAGCGCGCGCCATGCGCGTGCGGCCGACGCGATTGGCCAGCGGGGCCAGCGCGGCGCCAATGCGGTTGATCGTGCGGACGTGACCGAACAGGCGGGTACGCAGGGGGACGCCGTGCTGTTCGTATGCCTGCGCGAGCGTTTCCGCCTTGAGCGCGGCCATGTCGATGGACAGCGGGCACTCGGTCCGGCACGCCTTGCACTCGAGGCACAGATCGAGGGCATCGAGCAGGCCGGCGTCGCCGAGCGCGACCGCGGGGTCCGGCGCCGTGAGGGCGTGGACGAGCGCGTTGGCGCGGCCGCGCGTCGAGTGCATCTCATCGCGCGTGGCCATGAAGGACGGGCACATCGTGCCGCCCGCATCGCTCGTTTTCCGGCATGCACCAATGCGTGCGCACCGGTGGGCGGTACCCAGCATGCCGTCCGCACCGTCGAAACGGAAGAACGTGGGCAACGGAGTGCGATCCGCGACGTTGACCGCCGGATCGTACAGGTGCTCCGTCATGGCCGGCGCGTCGACGATCTTGCCGGGATTCAGACGCTGGTCCGGATCGAACGTGGCCTTCACGGCACGCATAGCGTCGTACAGCCGGTCGCCGAACAGCATCCGGTTGAACTCGCTGCGCACGAGTCCGTCGCCGTGCTCGCTCGTGTTGCAGCCCCCGAACTCGACGACCAGGTCGCGAACCTCCTCGGCCACGGCGCGCATCGTCTGGACGGCGCCGTCGCGGGTCAGGTCCATGAACGGCCTGATGTGCAGACAGCCGGCGGAAGCGTGACCGTAGAACCCGGCCCGCAGCCCGTGGCGGCGCAGCACGGCCGCGAAGCGTTCGGTGTACGCCGCCAGCCGACGCGGATCGACCGCGGTGTCTTCCACGAACGCGAGCGAACGTTCGCGCCCCTGTGCGGAGGCGTTCAGCAGTCCGAGCCCCGCCCTTCGCAACGCGTGGAACGTGGCCTGCTGCTCCCCCGTATCCGCCCGCAGCACGGCGTACGCACCGCCCTTCCCGTGCCACGCTGCAGTCAGACGGTCCGCCGCGTCACCGGCCTCGCGGTCCGAAGCGGCGTGGAACTCCACCCACAGCAGGGCGCCGGGCTCGCCCTGCAGCACGGAAGCGCGTCGGGCGTGTACGGGCGAACGCCGCGCAAGGCCCAGGATGAGATCATCGACCAGCTCGATGACGGCGGCGCCGGCGTCCAGTACGTCGTCCATGGTGGCCAGCGCCGTCTGCACACTGGCGAAATGTCCGGCCAGCCCGACGACGTGCGCAGGTCGCGGGATCAGCCGGACGGCAGCTTCGACCGCGATGGCGAGCGTTCCTTCCGAGCCGATGACGAGACGGGCCAGATCGAACGGGCCACGCTCCGGCAGCATGCGCTCGAGGCGATAGCCACCGTTGCGGCGCCAGTGTCCGGGAAACCCGCCGCTGATGGCATCCGCATGCGCCGAGATGAGGGCCGGGATCTCGCGGTACAGACGGCCCTCCAGGGTGCTCGCGCGGGCGCGCTGCCGGACCGCATCGTCGGACACGCCGGTCAGACGCGTGCGGCTGCCGTCGGACAGCACGACGTCCAGGGCATCGACATGGTCGATCGTCATGCCGTAGCGCGCCGAGCGCGCCCCGCAGGAGTTGTTTCCGATCATCCCGCCGATCGTCGCGCGGTTCGATGTGGATGTGTCCGGCGCGAACAGCAGCCCGTGACGGGCGGCCTCCCTGTTGAGGTCGTCCTGGACGACGCCGGGTTGCACACGTGCCAGCCCGGCCTCGGCGTCGATGGACACAATGCGGTGCATGTGGCGGGACAGGTCCAGGATCAGAGCCCGGCCGACGGTCTGGCCACCGAGGCTCGTGCCCGCGCCGCGCGGCAGCACCGGCACGCCGAACGTCGCCGCGATCTCGACGACGGCCGCGACATCGTCGGCGTCACGCGGGAACGCGACACCGAGCGGCTCGATCCTGTACATGCTGGCGTCCGTCGAGTACACCGTACGCGTGTACGCGTCGAAAGCAGCGCTGCCGCCGAGGGCCCGTTTCACGACCTCTTCCAGGGCGCGGTCCGGGCGGTCGGCCGTGCGGCGCTGCGCCATCACCGGCACCGGTCCCCGGTGCGGGACACGCCGATTGACACGCTCGAGAATTGCGCTCTAAACTGCGACGCCGTTCTTCCGTCCGACTCCACCAGCGGAGCGATGCACACGTGACGAATCACGCACCCGGGTGGCATTTCCTTCAGCTGCCCGGTCCCTCCAATGTGCCCGGTCGTGTGCTGCGCGCGCTGAGCGCACCGACGATCGATCACCGCGGACCGGCGTTCGCCGATCTCACCCGGGAGCTGCTCGAGGGCCTGCGCCCGCTCTTCGGTACCGGTGATGAAGTCATGATCTACCCCGCGTCCGGCACCGGCGGCTGGGAGGCCGCGCTGGCGAACACGCTGAGTCCCGGCGACCGTGTGCTCATCGCCGAGACCGGCGTCTTCGCCGCCGGCTGGGCGGATGTCGCGCGCCGCTTCGGACTCTCGGTCGACATCCTCGAGACGGACTGGCGAGGTGGGGCGGATGCGGGCGCGATCGGTGAACGGCTCGCTGCAGATCGGGACCGCGCGATCCGCGCGGTCGCCGTCGTGCACAACGAGACCTCGACGGGCGCGGTCACGCGGGTCGACCGGGTGCGCGCCGCGCTCGATGCCGCCGACCACCCTGCACTCCTGCTCGTCGATGCGATCTCGGCGCTGGGCTCGCTGCCCTGCCGGCACGACGCGTGGCGTGTCGACGTCACCGTCGCGGCCAGCCAGAAGGGGCTGATGCTCCCGCCCGGTCTGGCCTTCCTCGCGATCAGCGACAAGGCCCGTGAGGCCGCGCGCGCCGCGCGCATGCCCCGCTCGTACTGGGACTGGGAGCGTATGCGCGCGTTCAACGCCGACGGCTACTTCCCGTACACGCCTGCCACCAACCTGCTGTTCGGGCTGCGCGAGGCGCTCGTCATGCTCCGCGAGGAAGGCCTCGAGCACGTGTTCCGCCGGCACGCGCGCCATGCCGAGGCGACGCGTCGCGCGGTCGCCGCCTGGGGCCTGGAGACGCAGTGCGTGCGCAGCACCGAGCACAGCCCCGTCCTGACGGCGGTCCTGATGCCGGAAGGGCACGACGCGGATCGGGCCCGCGCGCTGATGCTCGACCGGTTTCAGCTGAGCCTGGGCGCCGGACTCGGCCGGCTCAAGGGGCGCGTCTTCCGCATCGGCCACGTGGGCGATCTCAACGATCTGATGGTGCTGGCCACGCTGGCTGGCGTCGAGTCCGGCCTGTCGCTTGCCGGCGTACCGATCCGGCGTGGCGGTGTGGACGCGGCCATGCGCTTTCTCGAGCAGAACTGAGCGGGGCCCGCAGCGCATCACGTGCCTTCCCAGCGTGGCGTTCGCTTCTCCAGGAAGGCCGCCACGCCCTCGCGGAAATCGCGGCTGCCGTAGGCCTGGCGGATCAGGTCCGCACCGCCGGCCGCGTCGGCGGCGATCACGCGTCGCACAGCCTCCTTCGTCACGCGCAGCGTGATCGGCGCATGGCCCGCGATGCGCGCACTCAGCGATGCGACATGCTCGTTGAACGCGTCGTGTGCGACGACTTCGCTGACGAATCCGATGCGCCGCGCCTCTTCGGCATCGAGCAGGTCCGCCCGGAACAGCATGGACAGGACGCGGGCCGGTCCGAGGTGCGCGCTGAGCCTCGCCACGTTCGCGACGGACAGGCAGTTGCCGACCGTGCGCGCGATCGGCGCACCGAAGCGCGCGTCGGGTGTGCAGATGCGCAGGTCGCACGCCAGCGCGATCAGCAGACCGCCACCCACGGCTGCGCCCTCCACCGCCGCGATCGTCGCAACCGGCAACGCCTCGAGCCGGCCGATCAGCTCTTCCAGGCGACGTTCGTACGCCTCGCCGTCCGCGGCCGAGCGGAACGCCGTGAACTGCGTGATGTCCGTGCCGCTGACGAAGTGCCCGTCCGCACCACGCAGCACGGCGACGCGCACACCCTGTTCGGCCGCGATCCGGTCGAGCGCGTGATCCAGCGCGTCGAACATCGACCACGTGAGCGCGTTGCGCGCCTCCGGCCGATCGAACGTGATCGTGATGGTGGAGCCGTCGCGCCGCACGTGCACGGCGCCGGTCGCGGTCCTGCCGGAGTCACTCATGGCCGTCCCCCGTGGCTGCGCGTTCCGGCCGCACGCGATCGGCCTGCTCGCTCTCTTCACCGACCTCGGCCAGGATCTCGTCGGTGTGCTCGCCGAGCCGCGGCGGAGGCCGCCGCACGCGCGCGGGCGTCGCGTGCATCTTGATCGGGAAGCCCAGCGTGCGAACGCGACCCTCGAGCGGGTGCTCGACGTGCTCGATCATGCCACGCGCCCCCGTGTGCGGTTCGGCGAGCACGCGGTCGAGACCGAGGATGGGACCGGCCGGGACGCCGGCCGCGAGCAGCCGCTCGACCCACGTGCCGGTCGCGGCACCGCTCAGCACACGTTCCAGCTCGGTGACGAGCGCGGGCCGGTTCGCCATGCGCGCCGCGTTGTCGCGGAACCGCTCGTCGTTCGCGAGTTCAGGTCTTTCGAGAACGCGGCACAGGTTCTGCCACTGGGCCGTCGTGAGTGCCGCTATGTTGATCCAGCCGTCCGCCGTGCGGAACGCCTGGTACGGTGCGTTCAGACGGTGGGCCGAGCCGAGCGCCTGAGGTGGCTCGCCCGTGGCCCAGTACGCGGTCGCTTCCCACACGGAAAGCGCGAGCGCCGACTCGAACAGCGAAGTCTCCAGGTACTGCCCCCGGCCGGTCCGGGCCCTGGCGTGCAGCGCGACCACGATGCCATACGCGGCATGCAGGCCTGCAGACAGATCCGAGATCGGGATGCCGGCCTTCACCGGTGCACCGTCCGGTTCGCCGGTCACGTGCATGACGCCCGTCATGCCCTGGGCGATCAGATCGAAACCCGGCCGGTCCGACCAGGGGCCCGTCTGTCCGAAGCCGGAGACCGAGGCGTAGATCAGACGCGGCTGGATCCGTGCCAGCATCTCGTAGTCGACGCCCAGCCGGCGCGCGACACCCGGGCGGAAACTCTCGACCACCACATCGGCGGTGCGCACCAGACGATGGAACAGCTCACGCTGCGCATCCACCGATACGTCGAGCGCCACACTGCGCTTGTTCCGGTTGAGCGCGAAGAACGGAGCGTTGTCCGGGCCGCGCATGCGCAGCTCGGCGCCACCCATCCTGCGCGACAGATCACCGGTGCCGGGACGTTCGATCTTGATGACATCCGCGCCCATGTCTGCGAGCAACATGGTGCAGAAGGGTCCGGCCATGACCTGCGTCAGGTCCAGGACCCGGATGTCCGCGAGCGCACCGTCCATGATCACGACCGCCCTGGGGGAACGCACATTGTCCTCGATCGACCCGGGACAGTGTACGTCGTGGCGGCGCCGTTGACGAGCGGCGGCCCTGCTGGAGGGCGGCCCCGCCGGAGCCGGGGGCTAGAAGCCCAGCCAGTGCTCGAACTTGATCAGGAATACGTTCGTGGCAGGGCTGGCGAACAGCGCGTCGAGGTCCCGGCCTGCGCGGAGATCGCCCGATCGGTCGAAATCCCTGCGCCCCTGACTCCAGACCAGGAAGAGCGTGGAGCCCGGCCGGTACTGCCAGCGCACGACGAGATTCGAACGGAACTGCCGGGTGTTGAAGGCCGGGTTGGCGAATGTGAAGTCGGCCGCACCATCGCGATCGGTGTCGACGGCGTAGCCCGTCACGGCGCCGGGCGAACCGAGCGGCGACAGCTCTCCGGGGCCGAGGATTGCGAAGCGGTCGTCGAAGTCGGCCGCACGCGCGTCCCGCACGCTGGCGAAGCGATCGTACCGACCCGCGCTCACGAAGGGTTGTGCATAGAGCTGGACCGAAAGGTCCGGATGGAACGTGTAATTCAGACGCGCCGTGAGCGATGCCGTCGTCTGGTCGAGCCGGCCGAAGATGTAGCGTCTCTCCCCGCCGGCGCTGCGCTGGGTGATGTACTGGGCACCGTCGCGATTCCAGGCGAGTGACGGCTGCAATTCGATATCCAGCCGACTGGACGAACGGAATCCAACGCTCGGCGACAGACGCAGGCTCCTCGAGCCGGTGCCGCTTTCCACGTCGAATCCGCCTCCCAGACCCACACTGAGGCGCCGGCGCCCGTCACTGCGAACGCCCCAGAACCCGCGCACGCCGGCGGGCGTCCGCAGCGCAGGCCCGCCGCGCAGCGCCGTGGGTGAAACCGCGGGGCCGCGCAACCGCACACCGCCGTACCCGCCCCAGAAATTGGCGAACTGAAGACTTCCGCCCACGCCGAACTCGAGTTCCGTACGTTCGCCGCCGAACGTCCACTCGCTGGCGGACTCGACATCCAGGCTCCACCGCCGAACCAGCCCTCGCCCACCGAACGATTCGTACCCGATCGATCCGCCCGCCGCGACCTGATCCGCCCGGCGCTGGAAGCCCAGCGCATTCACATCGAACCCGGGTGAACGCAGCCGCCCGGACAACTGCCAGCGCCACGGTCCGCCGGCGATGCGCGCCAGCTCGACGGCGGCGGCGGTTCCAACCAGCTCGGTTCGGTCCTCATTGTAACGCACATGTGACGCGTCTGCGCGCTGGTAGTAGTGCGTGGATGAACGCTGCAGACGGGCGATGGCGGCCGCGCCGCCGCTGACGCGACTGCCCAGCAGGAACCCGGTCACCTCGTGACGCCCGTCACCGAAACGGTGACGCACGTCGAGCCCGCCGGCGAGCGCGGAGGAACTCAGCGTCTCCACCGGTCCGCCCTCCTCGATCGCACGCTGCACCGATGTGAACACCAGGCCGACTGCACTCTCCCCCTCCCGGAAGTTGCGGATGGCCCGGCCGGCCGAGTAGTTCGTGACCGGCTCGACGAGCATGCGTCCTTCGATCCCACCGGCACCCACGTAGCGCGCCGATTCCTCGCCCGTAATCGCATGCAGCAGACCGAATGACCAGCCACTCGCCGTCTTACCGGACAGCTTGGCAGCGCCGAGGATGGTCGTCGCATCCGGGACATCCGTGTAGACGGGCTCCGTCGGGCCGCGCCCCTGCGGCGCGCGCCCGATCCGCCGGGAGTAGAAAAGCTGTTCGCCACCACGCCCATCCCCACCCAGTCCGAACTGGAAGATGTCCGAACCCTCCTGGAAGAACGGCCGCTTCTCGGCGACGAACGTCTCGAACGCCGACAGGTTCACGCTCGCCGGATCCGCTTCGACCTGCCCGAAATCAGGATTCAGCGTGACGTTCAACGTCAGGTTGCTGCTCAGTCCGTAACGCGCATCCGCACCGGCCGTGGAGGCCAGGTCCGTGGCGCGATGAAAGGGGTCGCCGGGCGCGCCCGGCGCACGCGTGCCGCGCGCCACCAGGTAGGGCCTGACCTCCAGACTGCGGCCGGCCCGCAGATCCGTGAGCCCGGTCAGCGTGCCGAAAGCCGAAACGTCCCGCGATCCGTCCGCGGGACGGGGTGACCACGTGCTCGTTTCGTCCAGCCTGGCGATCTGCCGCTCGAAGTTGATGCCCCACGTCAGCTCCCCACCGTCGCCGTCCTGGCGCTCGAAGCGGAGCTGCGAAACCGGTATCCGCATCTCGACCACCCACCCGCCAGCGTCGCTGCTCACGGCGCTCTCCCACACCGCGTCCCATGCGGCGTCCTGGCGTGTATCGTCGTATTGCAGCCAGTCGCGTTGCACACCGGACGCGTTCACCTCGAAGACGAAGGCGGTGCGCCGGTCGAAGTAGCTGTCGATCCCCACGCGGAACGCATCCGACACCGTTCGCTCGTCGCGCCGCGCCAGCCGCCGGATGATCCCGTCCGGCCGGGTGTCGTGCAGCCGCGCAGCCACGTAGATGGCGCCCGGCACGTACAGCACGCGCACTTCCGTCCGCTCCGTCGCCGGCTCCCCGGCGCGCGGCCGGAACTGCACGAAACCGGAGGCCACCGGCGCGTCGCCCCACACCGCCTCGTTCAGCAGACCGTCGATCGCGGGGGCCACGGCGGCCGGCGTGGCCCGCAGCGCGCGTGCGGCGGCGGGCGCCTTCATAGCGGACGAAACCGCCTCAGACGCGCCTTCGGTGTGGCTCTGTGCAGACAGGGTCAACGGAGCGCACAGAACGAGCAGCAGGGCCGTGCCCAGGGACGCGGACCCGCCACGCCCGGCCCGGCGCAGTGCCGCGCCCGGCCCATTCGGGACCCGCCCTGCCCCGTCGGTCCCCGGCCGCGCCGGCCCGCCCTTCTGCTCGTTCGACATGCTCTGCACCGTCATCAAGGTTGTCATTGTTCAGCTGTTGTCTAGAAAATAACTTGGACAACCGATGATGTCAACCTCTCCGGGCGGGCGGGCGACCCCCGGGCTGGACCGCGCGGGCGGATTGTGAGGGGTCAGTCGGGGTCGGCGGGGGCGCGGTCGGGGTCCACGGTCCGGCGTTCCGTGCGCACGGCGCCGCGGGACGGTCGGATCGGCACGCCGCGGCGCTCGGCCCAGACCTGGGTGAATTCGGCGCCGAGCAGGTAGATCTGGGCGGAGTAGTAGAGCCAGACCAGGAAGGCGACGATGGAGCCGGCTGCGCCGAAGCGGGAGGCGACGCCGGCACCGGACAGGTACCAGCCGATGGCGCTGCGTCCGGCGAGGAACAGGGCGGACGTGACGGCGGCGCCGATCCACACATCGCGCCAGGCGATTTCGACGTCGGGCAGCACGCGGTACGTCGCGGCGCACAGGACCGTCAGGATCGTGAAGGACGTGACCAGTTCGAGGACGATGATGAGGGCGGCGCCGATGGGCAGATCCTCGCGCACGAGCGGGGCCAGCCAGGCAGCGGCTGCGCCGAGCGCGATGGAGAGCAGGAGCACGCCGCCGGTGACGAGCATCATGAGGAACGCGACGAGGCGCGCCCGCACGAGCCCGCGCAGGACGCCGGTGTCACGCCGCTGCACGTTCCAGATCTGGTTGAGTGTGCCCTGCACATTGACGAACAGCGCCGAGCCTCCGATGAGCAGCAGGCCGAGGCTGCCGGCCATGCCGAGCAGGCTCTCGCCGAGGTCCGGCGCATCGGCCAGGATCTGTTCGGACACGCGCGCGCCGCGTTCTCCGGTC
>JBFFZF010000166.1:0-10663 GCA_041568755.1 Longimicrobiales bacterium
GGACGATCAACATGTTCGACGCCCACTGCCATCTGACGGCCGAAGCGTACGTGTCGGATCTCGATGCCGTGCTGGAGAGAGCGCGCGCAGCCGGCGTCGACGGTATCGTGACGATCAGCTCGAACGCGCCGGATGCGCAAGCGGCGTGCAGGCTGGCCGAAGGCCACGCGGACGTGTGGTGCTCGGTCGGGATCCACCCGCACGAGGCATCGACTTTCGCGGCGGACTTCGAGCGCATTGTCGAATTGTGCGGCCGACCGCGCGTCGTGGCCATCGGTGAGACCGGGCTGGACTACCACTACGACAACGCGCCGCGGGACGCCCAGCGTACGGCCTTCGAGCGGCACCTCGCACTGGCGGAGGAGCGCCGGCTGCCGATCGTCGTGCACTCGCGCAGCGCGGAGCGCGATACGCAGGCCATGATGGTCGCGGCCGGTCGCGGCGTGACCGGCGTGCTGCACTGCTTCAGCGGGGATGAGGCGTTGCTCGAGACCGCGCTCGAGCTGGACTGGTACGTTTCTTTCGCGGGCGTAGTGACGTTCCGCAAGTTCGATGGTGCGGCCCTGCTCCGCCGCGTGCCGGACGCCAGGCTGCTCGTCGAGACGGATGGGCCGTACCTGGCGCCGGTGCCGTACCGGGGCCGGCGCAACGAGCCGGCCTGGCTGCGGGAGACGATCGGCGCCGTCGCCGCGCTGCGCGGGGCGGACGCCATGTCCGTTGCCGGCATGACGGCGGCGAACGCCCGGACCTTCTACGGCATCGTCTGACGGTCCGCGGCAGCCTATCTTGTCCGTGACGGGCCGCCGCCGGCCCGCGCAACTGGAGCCGAATTTCGACCGGAATGTCCCGCCGCATCTTTGTTCTCCCGGATGGCCTGGCCAACCAGATCGCCGCTGGTGAGGTCGTCGAACGTCCCGCATCCGTGGTCAAGGAACTCGTCGAGAACGCGCTGGATGCTGCGGCGACGCGCGTCGAGATCGGGCTGCGCAACGGCGGCAAGACGGAGATCCGGGTGGCTGACGACGGCTGCGGCATGGGTCGCGACGACGCGCTGCTCTGTCTGGACCGGCACGCGACCAGCAAGATCCGGGTGCCGGCGGATCTGCGTACGATCGGGACGTTCGGCTTCCGCGGCGAGGCGCTGCCGTCGATCGCGAGCGTATCACGACTCACCCTGGAAACGGCCGAGCAGGGCGACGTCGGGACGCGCGTGCGTGTGACGACCGGTCGCGTCAGCGGTATCGAGGACTGCGCCCGCCAGGCCGGCACCACCGTGACGGTGCGCCAACTCTTCATGAACGTGCCGGCGCGGGCGAAGTTCATGCGCAGCGCCGCGGTCGAGACCCGGGCCGCGGTCGACGCGGTACAGTCCCTCGCCCTCGCACACCTCTCGGCGGGCTTCCGCGTGGTCTCGAACGGCCGCACCCTGCTCGATCTTCCGCCCGCCACGGATCTGGTGGCGCGCGTGGCGGCCCTCTGGGGCGACGAGGCGGCGGCCCGACTCGTCGAGGTCGGCTGGGCCGCGGACGGCATGACCGTCGCCGGGCTGGTCGAACGCCCGGACGCGGCGCTGGCCGGGCCGCGCCGCGTGCATCTGTTCGTGACCGGCCGACCCTTCCGCGACCGGGACCTGGTGCGCGCGGCCGAGCGCGCCTACCGCACGACCGTGCCGGCCGGCGCGCGGCCGTCGCTGCTGTTGTACCTGGACCTGCCGGAAGGCGATGTCGATGTCAACGTTCATCCCACGAAGGCCGAGGTTCGCTTCCGCGATCGCGCCCGCGTGGAGGCGGCCGTCGAGACGGCCGTGCGCAGCGCGCTGGGCGGACACGAGAGCGCGGCGACGCTGGATCGGATGGCTCGTCTGCCGCAGCTCGCTGCGCGTGCAACGGAAGCCAGGGCACCCGCAGCGCGCCCCCCTGCAGCGGGTCAGTTCGCGATGTTCGTCGCTGCGCAGGAGCCAGGTGTCTCCGAGGCTGCGGAGCCGGTGCCCGCGGGTGCGGCCCGCGAGGCCGAGGCGCGCGCCCGGCTCTGGCAGATCCACGCGACGTACATCCTGGCGGAGACGCGCAGCGGCCTGCTGATCATCGACCAGCACTCGGCGCATGAGCGCGTCCTGTTTCAGGAGATGATGGCGGCTTTCGGAAACGGCGGGCGCACCAGTCAGCGCCTGCTCTTTCCTATCGTGCTGCGACTGTCGCCGCCCGAGTACGACGTGGTCGAAGCGTCGACCAGCCTGTTCCTCCAGGCGGGCTTCGAGATCGAACCGTTCGGCGGCCGCACGATGATCGTGCACGCGGCCCCCGTGCCGCACCCGTGGTTCGATCCGGAACGGTGCCTGCGCGAGATGATCAGTGAGCTGGCCACGGGGAGTGACCTGACACGTGCGGCAGGCTCGCAGCACGAGCGCATCGCCATGACCTTCGCCTGCAAGGCCGCGATCAAGGCAGGGCAGGTCCTGTCGGTGCGCGAAATGGAGGAACTGTTCGATCGCCTGTTCGCGACGGACCTGCCGCATCACGACGTGCACGGCAGGCCGACGATCGTCCGGCTTTCCGTGGACGAACTCGAACGGCGTTTCGGCCGCCATGGATGACGACGTCCTGGTCCTGACCGGTGCGACCGCGACAGGCAAGACCGCCGCGGGCATCGTGCTCGCAGCACGCATCGGCGGCGAGATCATCTCGATGGACTCGCGGCAGGTCTACCGCGGGATGGACATCGGCACGGCCAAACCGACGCGGGCCGAAAGGGCAGGGATTCCCCATCACGGGTTCGACCGCGTCGATCCGGACGAGCGGTACAGCGCCGGACGTTTCGCACGGGAGGCCCGCGCCTGGATCGCGGAGATCCGCGCACGCGGCCGCACGCCCATCCTCGTGGGCGGGACCGGGTTCTTCCTGCGCGCACTCACCCACCCGTTCTTCGAGGAGCCACCGCTGGATCGTGCGCGGCGCGCGGCGCTCGACGCCTGGCTGGCCCGCCGGGACACGGACTCGCTGCGGCGCTGGTTGCGCGCTCTGGACCCCGGTTCGCCGTGGGCGGATGAGGGTGGTGGGCGGCAACGGCTGACGCGCGGGATCGAAGTTGCCCTGCTGACCGGCCGGCCACTCTCCTGGTGGCACGCCCGGGCGTCCCTGCCGGTCGCGCCACTGCGGCCGCGCATCCACGTGCTGGAGTGGCCCGCGGAGGCGCTGCGCCGCCGGATCGACGCGCGCGTCCACGACATGATCGAGCGCGGGCTGCCCGGAGAGGTGCGGGGCCTGCTCGGGAGGGGCTACACTGAGACGACGCCGGGCATGAGCGCCACGGGCTACACCGAACTGATCCCGTGGGCCCGGGGCACGCGTACACTGGATGCAGCGATCGCGCTCATCCAGGCCGCGACGCGTCGCTACGCACGCCGACAGCGGACCTGGTTCCGCAACCAGCTGCCGCCCGACGCCGTGCGTCTGGACGGGGCGCAGCCGGTGGAGAAACTCGTGGACGGAATGGTCAGCCGATGGAATCCAGCAGGCCGTTGAAGATCGGCATCAGCTGCTACCCGGTGTATGGCGGATCGGGCGTCGTCGCCACGGAGCTCGGCATCGAGCTGGCCAGGCGGGGCCACGAGGTCCACTTCATCACGTACGCCCAGCCGTTCCGGCTGCCCTATTTCGTCGAACGGATCTACTACCACGAAGTCGAGGTTCCGTCGTATCCGCTCTTCGAGCATCCGCCGTACAATCTGGCCCTGAGCGTGTTCATTCACAACGTGACCGTTCAGCACGGACTGGATCTGCTGCACGCGCACTACGCCGTGCCTCACGCCACGTCCGCGTGGGTGGCCAAGGAGATGCTCGAGCGCGATGGGTTCCGCATTGTCACGACGCTGCACGGAACGGACATCACGCTCGTCGGTCAGGACCCGTCCTTCCGGGCGATCACGCAGTTCTCGATTCGCAAGTCCGATGGTCTGACGGCCGTCTCGGATTACCTGAAACGGGAAACGGTGGTGAGCTTCGACATTCCGGCGGACGCGATCCGTGTGATCCCCAATTTCGTCGACCTCGAGCGGTACAAACGCGACGCGTACCCGTGTCACCGGTCGAAATTCGCGCTCGAAGGCGAGAAGATCGTGACGCACATATCGAACTTCCGCGCCGTGAAGCGCGTTCAGGACGTGGTCGCGATTTTCGCGCGCATCGCCGCTCGGATGCCGGCCCGGCTGCTCCTGGTGGGCGACGGCCCCGAACGCGTGCGCGCGCAGCAGCAGGCCGAGGCCGATGGCGTGAGTGATCGCGTGCTCTTCCTCGGCAAGCAGAACTCCGTGGCGGAGCTGCTGTCGTGCAGCGATCTGTTCCTCCTGCCCAGCTCGTCTGAGGCCTTCGGTCTCGTGGCGCTCGAGGCGATGGCGTGCGGCGTTCCCGTCGTCGCGACACGCGTCGGTGGCATCCCGGAAGTGCTGCCGCCGTGGCCCGCGGGGCAGACAGCGGAGGTGGGCGATGTGGAGGCGATGGCGGCGGCCGGGATCGCGGTCCTCTCCGATCCGGAAGTCTGGGCGGAGGCGAGCGCGAGCGCTCGCGCCGGCGCCACGCGGTTCGGAGTGGATGATGTGGTGCCGCGGTACGAGGCGTTCTACCGGGAAGTGCTGGACCGGTGAGCGATCGCGTGCAAAGCGGGGCGCCGGCGTCGTTGCCGGCTACGGTCGAGGACGAGGTCCTCGCACTCATCGATGTGGCGATCGCGGAAGACCGCGGCGCCGGCGACTGGACCAGCCGGTGGACGATTCCGGCACGGACGCGTGTCCGCGCGCACATCGTGGCCAAGTCGACCGGCGTGGTGGCGGGCCTGACGCCCGCCATGGCGGTGTTCCTGCGACTGGATCCGCGCGTCGAGGCCGATCTGCAAGTGCACGACGGTGCGCTGGTCGAAGCCGGCAGCATCGTATGCACGCTGCGCGGGCCAGGCCGTGCCATCCTGACCGGCGAACGGGTGGCCCTCAACTTCCTGCAGCGTCTGTCCGGCATCGCCACGTTCACGAGGCAGTTCGTCGACGCCGTGGCCGGAACCCGGGCGCGGATTCTCGACACACGCAAGACGACGCCGGGCTGGCGCATGCTGGAGAAGGCCGCAGTCCGCGCCGGCGGTGCCGAGAATCACCGGGCCGGGCTGTACGACGCCGTGCTCATCAAGGAGAACCACATCGCGATTGCGGGCGGCATCGCGCAGGCGGCGGCGCGCGTGCACGAGGCCAACACGCGTCGGTTGCCGGTGATCGTCGAGGTGCGCACGCTCGAGGAGCTGGAGGAGGCGCTCGCAGCCGGCGTGCAGCGCGTGCTGCTGGACAACATGGACATCGACATCATCCGGCAGGCAGTGCGGCGCGTGCGCCGCGAGAAACCCGCTCCCGCCATCGAGGCGTCGGGCAACATGACGCTCGACCGGGTGCGCACCGTGGCGCGGGCCGGCGTCGACTTCATCAGTGTCGGAGCCCTGACGCACTCCGCCCCGGCGCTCGATCTGTCTCTGCGCGTGGTCCGGCCGTGAACGGAATGCCCGCGCTGGAGGTCTGGGAGGGGCGCACCGTCGCCGCCTGGCAGCGCGCCTGGGGTGTGCCGCACCTGACGGTGCTGGCGGCCACACCCTCCACGAATGACATCGCCAGGGCCCTCGCAGCGCGCGGCGCGACGGCCGGATCCGTCGTGATCGCGGATGAACAGACGCGCGGACGCGGACGGGGCGGCCGGACATGGACCGCGCCGCCCGGATCGGGCCTGTTGCTTTCCGTCGTGCTCCACGTCGAAGCGGGGCCCGACGGGCCCGCCGAGCCGACCGCCGCTCCGATCCGCGTCGGCATCGCGGCCGCGGCGGCCGTGCGGGCCGCAACCGGGCTCGATGCGCGGGTGAAATGGCCCAACGATCTGGTTCTCGATCCCGGTGGCAAACTGGGCGGCATCCTGTGCGAGGCCACGAGCGGGCCGGGTGCGACGCACATCGTTGCCGGGATCGGCATCAACGTGCACCAGGAGCCCCCCGATTTTCCGGCGGATCTGGCCGCGGCGGCGGTGTCGGTGCGCATGGCCGGCGGCCGGGCCGACCGCGCAGCGCTGGCGGGCGCCCTGCTGCAACGACTGCGGCCCTTCCGGCTGCCGTCGGGCCCGCTCGACGATGCGCTCCTCGCCGACTGGGCGGCGCTGGATGTACTGGCTGGACAGGAGATCACGCTCGATGGGGCGCGTGTCGGCGTCGCCGTCGGCATCGCTCCCGACGGCGCCCTCCGTGTGCGCGGCCCGACCGGCGAGCGCCGCATTCTCAGCGGGACCGTCCGCCCCGCTTCGACCGGTACCCGAGCCCCCGCGACGCCATGATGCTCGCCTTCGATGTCGGCAACACCGAGACGATGCTCGGTCTCTTCGATGCACAGCGCCTGGTCCAGCACTGGCGTATTTCGACGGCCACGCCGCGCACCGGTGACGAGGTCGGCCTGCTCGTGCGCGGACTCATGCGCGAATCCGGGATCGACGTGGCGGGCGTCCGGTCGGCGGTCATCGCCTCCGTCGTGCCGCCGATCACGCCCATCTTCACGGACGCCTGCGTCCGGCATCTGGGCGCGACGGTGCACATCGTCGACGGCCGCGCGTCCCTGCCCATTCACCTCGACGTGGAAGAGCCGCTCACCGTGGGGGCCGACCGCATCGCGAACACGCTTGCGGCCGCGCACCTCTTTCGACGCGACACCATCGCGGTCGATCTGGGCACGGCCACGACGTTCGACTGCATTACGGCCGACGGCGTGTTCTGCGGAGGGGTCATCAGCCCCGGCCTGCAGACGGGCGCCGAGAACCTCGTGCGGCGCACCGCCAAGCTGCCGCGCGTCGACGTCGACCGCCCGGCCACCGTCATCGGACGGAGGACCGAGACGGCCCTGCGCAGCGGCGTCTTCTTCGGCGCCGTCGATGCGATCGACGGGATCGTCCGACGCATCGTCGCGGAGTGGCAGCGGCCGGATCCCCCGCTGGTCGTCGCGACCGGCGGTCTTGCCGGCCTGGTCGGTCCGCACTGCAGCACGGTCGAGCGGATCGAACCGTTCCTGACGCTGTACGGGCTGGAGATCGCGCACCGGTACTTCACGCGGGCCGCTGCCGGCGCCTGAGGCCGGCTGCCCGCGTCTACCGTCAGCCGCCCGGGCCGCCCGCCTGCCGGATCCGCCAGCGGTGGGGCGAGCGCAGGACCGCCCTGATGCCATCCCCGCGGATCAGCAGGGGATAGTGTGCCGCGTGGTAGTCGAAAACGTGTCCCCAGTCGCTCGCGTAGGCCCCCACGTCGACGTAGTACAGCCCGTCGTTCAGATCCACGCGCTCGATCTCGAGGGTGACCATGCCGGATCCCCGGATGGGGTCGCTGCCGCCCACCGGTGTGTTGAGATCCAGGCAGACCAGCCCGTCGCGGCGGAACATGTAGACCTGGAAGATTGCCGAGTGCACGGGAGCCGCGGCGGCGAATGCGATGTCGATCGACAGCGGTGCGCCGCTGTCGATCTCCTTGAGATCGGACCGCCCGGCGCTGCGCAGGCGAACCGAAGTGATCTCCACTTCGCGGCTGCCCGCACGCTCGGGCTGCACACCGTCCGGCACGCCGGCCAGGTCCGCCGGATGCGCGAGGGGCGCATGCGGCCGGCTGGCGTCGTGCATGTCCGCCACGTACCGGTCCACGACCTCGGTGGCCGGGCCGCGGGCGACCGTCCGGCCGTGCCGCAACCAGAGCGCCTGGTCGCACAGATCGCTGATCAGGGCGCTGTCGTGCGAGACCAGCAGAATGGCGCACCCCTCCAGCTTGAGGCGGGCGATGCGATCCAGGCATTTCTGCTGAAAGGCCACGTCCCCGACCGACAGGGCCTCATCGACCAGGAGAACGTCCGGCTCGAGATGGATCGCCACGGCGAACGCCAGCCGCATGCGCATGCCCGTGCTGTACGTGCGCAGCGGCTGATCGATGAAATCCTCGAGTTCCGCGAACGCAACGATGGCATCGAAACGGGCCATCACCTCGGCTCGTGTCAGCCCGCCGACGACCCCGTTGATCAGCACATTCTCGCGGCCGGTCAACTCCTCGTGGAAGCCTGCACCCAGATCGAGCAGCGCACCGACCCGGCCCGACACCTCCACCTGCCCGGCATCCGGGCGCATGATCCCGCCCACGATCTTCAGGAGCGTCGATTTGCCCGAACCGTTCTGCCCCACCACGCCCAGCATGGAGCCGGGGCGGACGCCGAAGCTCACATCGTCCAGCGCACGCAATCGGGCCGTGCTGCGCAGCCGGCGCAGGCCGGCGGCGGCCACTTCCTGAAAGGTCCACGGGCGCTGCGGCGAGTACACGCGGAAGCTCTTGCTCACGCTCCGAACTACCACGGCGTCCCTCACCCCAGTTCCTCCACGAACCGGTCACCCGCCCGGCGGAAGACCAGGAGACCCAGCCCGAGCAGCGCGACCGACAGCAGCGCCACCCCCGCCAAGGGCAGCGCCCGGGGCCATTCCCCGCGCATGAGACACCCGCGGTACGCGTCGATCAGGAAAACCATGGGGTTCAGGTGGTACACGGCGCGGAACCGCTCCGGCACGTCCGCCGGGCTGTAGAACACCGGCGACAGGTAGAACAGGAACTGGAGGAAGACCTTGAGCAGATACTGCGTATCGCGGAATCGCACCTGCGTTGCCGCCACCACGTAGCCGATCGCCAGCGTCAGCGCGAACTGCACGGCCACGAGCACGGGCACACCGAGCAGGGCGGCCCCCAGGCGTGCGTCCCCCGCGACCAGGACCACCAGCAGAATCGGCAGGGCAAGCAGGAAGTGGATCAGACTGCTCGACACCGTCACGACAGGCAGGACCGCTGGCGGGAAGCCCGGCTGACGGATCAACTCCCGGCTGTTCACGATGGCGTTCGCCGAGTGGACCAGCGAGCCCTGGAACCAGCCGAAGACCAGGATCCCCGTGAACAGGAAGGCCGGGTAGTCCGGGATGTTCAGCGGCAGTACCACGCCGAAGATGAACCACAGGACCAGGAGCTCGGCCAGCGGATTCAGCAGCGTCCACGCCAGCCCCATGACCGAGCGCTTGTACCGCAGCCTGATGTCGCGCGACACCAGCACCACGAGCGTGTCCCACAGCACCACCAGCCGCCGCCGCGGAGGCTGCCCCGTCCCGGTCACCTGTGCGTGCCTCCCGCTGGCTGGATCCCGGCGGCCTGCCGGCCCCCGGGCGAGGGCCGGAAAGTGCCCGCCCCCGGGCCCGCCGGGCAAGCTGCGGGCCGCAACCGCACCCGGGCCCCGGGCCAGCCCCCGGCGCCCCTTGACGTGCCCGGCCGGAGGGCCCAAGTTTGTCTGTTGGCACTCGCGGCTATAGAGTGCTGATAAAAAGACCAACTCACCATGGAGGTTCCCTATGGCGACTGCCGCTGCGACGCAGATCAAGCCGCTCGCGGACCGGATCGTCCTCAAGGCGCTCGAGGAGACCGAGCAGATGCGCGGTGGACTCTATATCCCGGACACCGCGAAAGAAAAGCCGCAACAGGGCGAGGTCGTGGCCGTCGGGCCGGGCAAGATGACGGACGACGGGAAGCGGGTCGCACCAGAGGTCAAGACGGGCGATCGCGTGCTCTACGGAAAGTACAGCGGGACCGAGGTCAACGTCGGCGACGAGCAGTACCTGATTCTTCGGGAGTCGGACGTGCTCGCGATCATCACCAAGTAAGGGCACTCAAGTCAAACTGATTACGGAGGTTAAGCAGCCATGGCTGCAAAAGAACTTCATTTTGATTCCGATGCACGGGCCGCGCTGAAGCGTGGCGTCGATGCGTTGGCTCAGGCGGTCAAGGTGACCCTGGGCCCGAAGGGTCGGAACGTCGTCATTGACCGCAAGTTCGGGTCGCCGACGGTGACAAAGGACGGCGTGACCGTCGCGAAGGAGGTCGAACTGCCGCACCCGGTCGAGAACATGGGCGCGCAGATGGTGAAGGAAGTCGCGACCAAGACGAGCGACCTGGCGGGCGACGGGACGACGACGGCGACGGTGCTCGCGCAGGCGATTTTCCGCGAGGGCCTCAAGAACGTGACGGCCGGGGCCAACCCGATGGCGCTGAAGCGCGGCATCGACGCTGCGGTGATCCGGGTGGTCGAGGAACTCAAGGCGCTGTCGACGCCCACGAAGGGCAAGAAGGAGATCGCGCAGGTCGGGACCATCTCCGCGAACAACGACAAGGAGATCGGCGACCTGATCGCGGACGCGATGGAGAAGGTCGGCAAGGACGGCGTCATCACGGTGGAAGAGGCACGCGGCCTCGAGACGACGCTGGAGACGGTCGAGGGCATGCAGTTCGACCGAGGCTATCTGTCGCCCTACTTCGTGACCGATCCGGAGCGCATGGAGGCGGTTCTCGAGGATGTTCTGGTCCTGATCCACGACAAGAAGATCAGCTCGATGAAGGACCTGCTTCCCGTGCTCGAGAAGGTCGCGCAGCTGGGCAAGCCGCTGCTGATCATCGCCGAGGACATCGAGGGCGAAGCGCTGGCCACGCTGGTGGTCAACAAGCTCCGCGGCATCGTGAACTGCTGCGCGGTCAAGGCGCCGGGCTACGGCGACCGCCGCAAGCGCATGCTCGAGGACATCGCCATCCACACCGGCGGCCA
>JBFFZF010000167.1:0-10643 GCA_041568755.1 Longimicrobiales bacterium
ACGCGAGCGGCAGGGGCGGAAACGCCCCAGCCGCTCGTTCATCCCGTGACCGGTGAGCCCACATGCGTGATCCGCTGGAACGGACGCTCAGCTTCAACGATCTCACGCTGATCACGATCGGCGTGGTCATCGGGTCCGGCATCTTCATCGTGCCGGCGACCGTGCTGCGGCAGGTGGGCGGCGATGTCGGGACCGCGCTCCTCGTCTGGCTGGCGGCCGGTGTGCTGTCCCTGCTGGGCGCGCTCACGTACGGCGAGCTGGGCGCGATGCGGCCGCAGGCCGGCGGACTCTACGTCTTCATGCGCGACGCGTTCGGCCCCTTCATCGCCTTCCTCTTCGGCTGGACGCTGTTCTTCGTCATCGCGACGGGCGCCGTGGCCACGCTGTCCGCCGCCTTCACGGGTTACCTCGAGCAGTTCGTCACGCTGGGACCCGCAGGGCGCAAGCTGGCTGCGGTCGGCATGATCATCGTCGTATCCGCGATCAACATCGTGGGCACGCGCACCAGCGCGGGCGTCCAGGTCTGGACGACGGCTGCGAAGGTGCTCGTCCTCGTCGTGATGAGCCTGATTCTGCTCACGCACGGGGCCGGCCTGTCGATGCACGGCGCGTCTCTCGTGCCGCGCGGTCTCGGCGTCGGCGTGCTGCCCGGCATCGGGCTGGCCATGGTCGGTGTGTTGTGGGCGTACGAGGGATGGCAGTACGTGACCTTCTCCGCGGGTGAGACGCTCGATCCGCAGCGCACGTTCCCGCGCGCGCTGACGGTCGGCACGATCGTGCTCATCGTGCTCTACTGTCTGGCCAACATCGCCTACGTATCGGTGCTCGGGCCCGAGCGCGCCCAGGCGTCCGAGAGCATCGCGGCCGCAGCCATGGCCAGCCTGTTCGGCCCGGCCGCCGGCCGGCTGGTCGCGGCCGGCATCCTGCTGTCGATCTTCAGTGCGGCGAACGCCGTCGTGCTCACCGCCTCACGTGTGACGTTCGCGATGGCGCGGGATGGCGTGTTCTTCCGGCAGCTCGGCCGCGTGCACGAGCGCTTCGGTACGCCTGCCTTCGCCATCGGCGCGGCCGCCGTCTGGTCCTCTCTGCTGGCCGCGACGGGGACCTTCGAACAGCTGCTCACCTACGTCGTGTTCACCGGCTGGATCTTCTACGCACTGGGCGCGGCGGCGGTGTTCGTGTTCCGCCGGCGCGAGCCGGACATCGAGCGACCGTTCCGCGTGCCCGGCTACCCGTTCACACCGCTGCTGTTCGTGGTCGCGTCCGCCGCGATCGTGCTCAACACGCTGTTCTCCCAGCCCGTTCAGGCATTGCTGGGGCTCGGCGTGGTTTTCCTGGGCGCGCCGGCGTATGGGATGTGGCAGAGGGCGGGACGGCGGGAGACGGGGGGCGGGAGACAAGAGGCGGGAGACTGACGGCGGGAACGGCGGGAGACGAGGGGCGGGGCGCCCGCCGTCGGTCTCCCGCCGTTCCCGCCGTTCGTCTCCCGCCTCCGGTCTACCGCCGTTCGTCTCCCGCTGTCCCGCCCTATTCGTATCGTATGGACGCGATCGGATCGAGCCGCGCAGCACGCCGAGCGGGCCAGATGCCGAAGAACAGCCCGACGGCGGCGGAGAACGCGAGCGCCATGACGATCGAATCGGGCGCGACGGCGGTGTTCCAGCCGTTGTCCTTCATGATGCGCGCTGCGCCCATCCCGAGGGCTACGCCCAGGGCGCCGCCGGCGATGCACAGCACCAGCGCCTCGACCAGGAACTGCAGCAGCACGTCGCGGCGTTTGGCGCCGAGCGCTTTGCGCACGCCGATCTCACGGGTCCGTTCCGTGACGGACACCAGCATGATGTTCATGATGCCGATGCCGCCGACGACGAGGGACACGAACGCGATCCCGGCGAGCAGCGCGGTGAACGTCTCCGTGGTCTCCTGGAACGTGTTGAGCAGCGATGCCTGGTCACGCACGTTGAAGTCGCTGGCCTGGCCGGGCCGCAGCCGGTGCTCGCGGCGCAGGGCCCGATCGATGTCCGCGATCGTGCGATCCATGGCGGCCGGGCTGCTGGCCTGCACGTAGATGGCGTTCACGCGGTCCGTGCCGAACACGCGGAACTCGGCCGTCGAGATGGGAATGAAGATGTTCTCGTCCGGGTTGAACCAGCCTTGCTGACCTTTCTCGGCGAGCATGCCCACGACCTCGAACGTATGGCCGCGGACGCGGATGTTCGTGCCGACCAGGCTCATCGTGGGCGTGTTGAGCCGTTCACCGACTTTGTTGCCGACCACGGCGACGCGTCGCCTGCCGCGCTCTTCGCCTTCCGTGAAGTAGCGGCCCGTCGCGAGACTGTGGTTCTGCAGGCCGAAATACTCGGGCCACACGCCGACGATGTTCAGGCTGGCGTTGTAGAGGCCGGCCTCGACCTGCAGCCGGCGGTTCATCTCGGGTGATACGGCGGTGATGCTGCGTCCTTCCGCCTTGATCGCTTCGGCGCCCCGCGTAGTCAGCCGGTTCTCGCCTCGATCCACGCGGCCGAACATCTGCTGGCCGGGCTGCACCGTCAGCACGTTCGTGCCCAGCGCCTGCAGCTGCGCCTGCACCATCCGGCTGGCGCCCTCGCCCAGCGCGACCATCGTGATGACCGCGGCGATGCCGATGATGATGCCGAGCATCGTCAGGAACGAGCGCAGCTTGTTGACGCGGATCGCGGCGAGCGCGACCTGGATCGTTTCGCCGATCAGCATGCGCGACTACCTCCCACGTCCACCCGTAGACCCACCGCCGGGGATCACGCCGCCACCGGCGCGCTCACGCATGCGATCCAGGAACTCCTGCTGGGCCTGCTGCAGGCGCGCGACCGAGACGATGATGACCTGCTCGCCGGGCTCGACACCGCGCAGCACCTCGGTGTACTCCCAGTCGTTCAGTCCGAGCGTGACGCCGCGTGGCTCAGCCCCGGTCGGCGTCTGCACGAAGACGATGCCCGTTCTGATCTGCGAACCCCCGTTGCTCCGGCCGCGGCTGCCGGCAGCGCCACCCCGGCCGCCTGCCGTGCCGCGCTGCCCGCCCGCGGTGGCCTGACCGCCGCCGGTACGGCCGGTCTGGCCGCCTGCCATCTGGCCACCCTGCGGCCGGCAGGCGGTCAGCTTCTCGCGCTCGGCCTCGGACAGCGCGTTGAACCCGCCGCCGCTCTGCATCTTCTGCATCAGCGCCGCGCACTCGGCGGCCTGCGCGCTGTCGGCCGGCGCCGTCGCGCCGGTGCCGGCCTGCTGCTGACCGGGCGGCCGCATCGCGGCGAGGATCGCCTCTTCGTCGATGTTGAAGATCGCGCCGGCGGCCACGGCATCCCGGGTGCCGACGATCGCGGCGTTGGGCACGACGACGGCGTCCTCGCGCCGCGCAATCTGGATCTGCACGTCGGAGTTCATGCCAGGCTTGAGCAGGCCTTCGCTGTTGTCCAGGCGGACGAGGACGGGGAACATGGTCACGTTCTGATCGACCACCGCCTGCGGCTCGATCTTCATGACCTCGCCGCGGAACCGTCGCTCGGGATACGCTTCGACGGTGACCTGCACTTCCTGACCCGCGCGGATGCGGCCCAGATCCGTCTCGTCGATCAGCGCGCGCGCCTGCATGACGGCCAGATCGGCCATCTTCATCAGCGTCGTCCCGCCCGAGACGTTCTGGCTGGCCGAGGCGATGATCGTGCCGACCTCGACCGCGCGTTCGATGATGACGCCCGCGATCGGCGCCCTGATCGTCACGTCCTTCAGCCGTTCCTCGGCGAGTTCCAGGTTCGTCTTGGCCTTGACCTGCTGCGCGCGTGAGTTGGCCTCATCGAGCGCGGCCGATTCCAGCTCCTGCTCCGTCACGACGTTGGCCGCGCGCAACTCCTCGATGCGCTTCTTCTGCGCGGTCGACGTCTGCAGTCGGGCGTCGGCGACGGCCAGGTCGGCCTGCGCCTGCTCGTAACCGTTGCGCACATCGCGGGGATCGATCTGCGCCAGCAGTGCGCCGCGCTGCACGGCATCACCGGTCTCGACGGGCAGGCTGAGGATTTCGCCCGAAGCCTTCGATTTGACCTCGACGACACGGATCGGCTCGATCTGGCCGGCCGCTTCTGCGAGGATGTCGAGCGTGCGCCGCTCCACAGGCGCCAGCTCGGGTGTGGCCGATGCTGTTTCGGCCTCCGAAGCCGCGCAGCCCACGGTCACGATGACGGCGGCGAGTGCAGCGGTGCGAAGTCCTCTATCAATCCACTTCACGGATGTCCCTTTCGTTCCGGCTTGTCGTGTTCGTGCTGGCTCTGCTGCCGCCCGCTGGTCGAGTCACGGTCCGCGTTCTCGCGGCGCCAGCGTTCGCGGCGCTCTGCGCGGATGCGATCCAGTTCGGTCTGCTGGGCGGGCGTCAGGATGGCCCGCATACCCGCGCGCGTCTGCTCGACGATCGAGTCCATTGCAGGCCGCGTGGCCTTCCAGTAGGCGTCCATCTGCTCGCGCTGGCGGATCAGCACGGCGTTGATCTGCTCGATCTGCGCCGAGTCCAGGCCCAGCTTGCCGTAATCCGAGCGGCGCCAGAAATCGGTCTGCCAGTCGCCGTTCCGATCGCTGCGGCCGCCGCGATCCCCGCGCCGCTCGCCGGACCGCCCGTCGACCGGTGCGGGTGGCTCGACGACGTCCGCCGCGGATCTCGCCGTACGCACGCGCTCGAGCGCGGCACCACCCAGCCCGCCCACGAGGAACGTGGTGACGAGCACGCCGGCACCGGCCAGGCGCAGCCGGCTGGCACGTCCCTGACTCATCGCCCGTCCTCCTCGAGTGCGAGCACGATGTCCTGGACCGTCGGCGAGCGGCCTTCCGCCAGCCATTGGGCGACCGGGCCGGACACATCGAAGGCCTCGATCACCGTGCCGGTGAGCAGCGAGACCGGCTCGAACGGCCCGGTCGTCGCGGAGCGCAGCGCAGCGCCCGAGATGGCACCCACGAGTGCGGCCGCAGCCAGGGCCGGCCAGGCCCAGCGGCCCAGCTCGTTGAGCAGCCCGGCGCCGCCTGCGGCGCGCATGGCCAGCTCGGGCGCCGCGCGCGTGTTGATCGCGCGGACCAGCCGCGCCCAGCGCAGCGTGTCGGTGGTCGGATCCAGGGGCGACAGATCCAGTCGTTCGTCGTTCATGTGCCTTCCTCCAGATGACCCTGCGTGACCGACAGCCGCTCGCGCACGGCCCGTCGCGCCTGGAACAGCGTGTAGCGAACCGTTCCTTCCTTCATGCCCAGACGGTCGCCGATCTCGCGGTGCCGCCAGCCCTCCAGATCGTGCAGCAGCAGGATTTCACGCTGCCGCTCGGGCAGCCCCGCCATCGCTTCCAGCAGCCGCTCGCGCAACGCGGATCGTTCCGCGTCCTTCGCCGGACTGTCGCCGCTGCTCAGCTCCGTCGCCCATTCCAGCGGCTGGCTGTTGCGCACCTTGCGGTGCCGCTGCAGGCTGATCGCGCGGTTCCGCACGATCGTCAGCAGCCAGGCGACGAACCGGTCGGGCTGACAGTCATCCAGACGCTCGAGCGCCGCGATGAACGCGTCCTGAACCACATCCTCGGCATCGGCCTGGTTGAGGACGACGCTCAACGCCACGGCGTGGGCCGTTCGCAGGTGGCGTCGCACCAGCGCGTCGAAAGCCTGCGCATCGCCTCGGCGCGCCCGATCGACCAGGACGGTGTCCGGCTGCTGCTCCATCGTCCACTCAAAGACGCTCGACGGGGCGGGTGTGTTGGCCGTGCGCGTCACGGCCAGTCCCGCCCCGGCTTCCCTACCGATCCCGGGCGCCCGCGTTCCCGGTTCGCAAAACCGGCCGCGGGCGGCCGGACCGGGCCGGGAGCATACGGCCGGGACCCGCCCGGGAACAGCGGCCGGCCGGCGGCCGACCCGCCCGGACCGCCCCCCGGAGCCGGGGGTATCAGCCGGCCCGCGCCCGGCCGCGCGTGCGCCGACCGCCCTGAACCCGATCCTGGGCCGAGTGACCCCAAAGCCCGACATCCGCCACTGCGTCTCGACCGCCGACTTCGACGCGTGCGTCCAGCTCCAGCAGGCGACGTGGGGCGAGACGTACCGCGACATCGTGCCCGCCTCGCTGCTCAAGGTCAGCCGGCGCGTGGGTGGCATCGTGGCAGGCGCGTTCGCGGGGCCAGAACTGGTCGGCTTCGTTTACGGTCTGACCGGTCCGGATCGCGACGGCCGGCTGCTCCACTGGTCACACATGCTGGGCGTGCACGCCGACTGGCGGGACCGCGGCATCGGCCGCGCCTTGAAGGCGTTCCAGCGCTCGGCCCTGCGCGGCAGCGGCGTCGCGACGATCGCCTGGACGTTCGACCCGCTCGTCGCCCGCAACGCGCACCTCAATCTCAACCGCCTGGGCGCCCGCATCGCGGAGTACGTGCCCGACATGTACGCAGAGACCGGCAGCACGCTGCACGCGTTCGGCACCGACCGGCTGGTCGTCGAGTGGCCGGTGGAGCCTGCGCCGGGAACACCCGCCGCCGTCACGACGGCCGCCGCCGCCGCGCTGCGCATCGAGATTCCGGCAGATATCGAGGGCATCGCGCACCGTGACATCGGCCAGGCGCGGGCCTGGCGGCAGGCGGTGAGGGCGGCGTTCCTGGACGCGGTCGGAAGAGGCTGCGCGGTCACCGGCTTCGAGCGCACCGACGCGGGCTGTTTCTACCTGCTGCACCCACAGAGCGGTGAGGTCCGGACATGAACATCCAGCGCATCGTGCTGCGCGAGATCCGGCTGCGGTTGCGCGAGCCGTTCCGCATTTCCTCGGGCGTGGCGACGGAACGGCGCATCGCACTGCTCGAGCTGGTCGATGCCGACGGCGTGTCCGCCTGGTCCGAGTGCGTGGCGGGCGAGTTCCCGAACTACAGCGCGGAGACCATCGATACGGCCTGGCACGCGATCACGACGTGGCTGGCGCCACGCGTGGTGGGCATGACGATCGAGCCCGGCGACGTGCACGCGCTGCTCGAGACGGATGTGCGTGGCCACCGCATGGCCCGCGCCGCGCTCGAGATGGGCTGTCACGCGCTGGCGGCGGAGCGCGCCGGCACGGCGCTGGCGCGCCTGATCGGCGGAACGCAGGCCCGCGTGCCCGTCGGCATCTCGCTCGGTATCCAGGCCACGCCCGCCGCGCTCGTCGAGCGGGCGCTCGCCGCAGCACGCGCCGGTTACCGCAAGATCAAGCTGAAGATCCAGCCGGGGGCAGACATCGAGTTCGTCGCGGCCGTGCGCGAGGCGCTCGGCCCGGACATCGCCATCATGGTGGATGCGAACAACGCGTACGACGTGGCGGATGCCGCGCACCTGGCCAGGCTGGACGCGTTCGGCCTCTCGATGATCGAGCAGCCGCTCGAATCCGAAGACCTGGTCCGCCACGCCGAGCTGCAGCGCCGACTGCGCACGCCCATCTGTCTGGACGAGTCGATCACGTCGCGGAACCGCGCCGAGGACATGATCACGCTGGGCAGCGGCCGCATCGTCAACATCAAGCCGGGCCGCGTCGGCGGATTCACCGAGTCCATCGCGATCCACGATGTCTGCGCCGTGCACGGCGTGCCGGTCTGGTGCGGCGGCATGCTGGAGAGCGGCGTCGGCCGGGCGCACAACGTCGCCCTGGCATCGCTGCCCAACTTCACCCTGCCCGGCGACCTCTCGCCCAGCGCGCGCTACTGGGAGCGCGACATCGTCACGCCCGAGTGGACGATGGAGGACGGCATGGTCACGGTCCCGTTCGACCGGCCCGGCCTGGGCGTCGCCGTCGACCGTGACCGTGTCGACGAGCTGACGGTCCGGCGGACGGAGATCGGGCCGGGCTGAGCGGGTCGGCCGCGCGACCATCGGCGCCGCTTGTGACGCCGAGCGCCCACCGGCTACGTTGGCCCTGCCCGCTGCGGGCGCCACGTCCCGGGCGGTGCACGATCACCGACCGGAGAACATCGATGCGCCTCTCGCTGCTCCCGCTCCTGACGGCCGGCTCGCTGCTCCTCGGAGCCTGCGCGGGCGACGACTCGCCAGACCCGATGCGGACGACACAACACTTCGCTGTAAGTTTCCCGGCCGAACGCTCGGATGCACCACTCGACGGCCGGCTGCTGCTGATGCTCTCGAACGATTCGGCGGCCGAGCCGCGCTTCCAGATCAGCGACGGCCCGAACGGGCAACTCGTGTTCGGCCTCGATGTCGACGGGCTGGCGCCCGGGGCGGAAGCCGTGTTCACCGACACCGTGCTGGGGTTCCCGCTCGCCTCGCTCGCTCACGTCCCCGCAGGCCGTTACCGCGTGCAGGCGCTGCTCAACCGCTACGAGACGTTCACGCTCTCGACCGGACATGCGGTCAAGCTGCCGCCGGACAAAGGCGAGGGACAGCAGTGGAATCGCAAGCCGGGGAACCTGTACAGCGCGCCGCAGTGGATCGACTGGGATCCCGCGCGCGCTGACGTCATCCGCGTCGTGATGGATCAGGAGATCCCCGCGATCCCGGACCCGCCCGAGACGAAATACGTCAAGCACATCCGCGTCGAGAGCAAGCTGCTGTCCGATTTCTACGGCCGGCCCATGACGCTGGGCGCGCACGTGCTGCTGCCCGAGGGCTTCGATACGCACCCCGATGCGCGCTACCCGCTCGTCATCAACCACGGCCATTTCCCCTACGACTTCGGCGGCTGGCGCACCGAGCCGCCGGATCCGACCGTGCCCTGCGAGTACAGTGAACGGTTCAGGCTGGACTGCTACAACCGCATCCAGCAGGAGCACGCGTACCAGTTCTACCGCGACTGGACCGGTCCGAACTTCCCGCGCGTGCTGCTCATCGAGGTCCAGCACGCGACGCCGTACTACGACGACTCGTACGCCGTGAACTCCGCCAGCCAGGGCCCGTGGGGCGACGCGATCATGCGCGAGCTGGTCCCCGCGATCGAGCGACAGTACCGCGGCATCGGCGAGGGCTGGGCCCGCTTCACGTACGGCGGCTCGACCGGCGGCTGGGAGGCGATGGCCGTGCAGATGTTCTATCCCGATGACTTCAACGGCGCGTGGATTGCCTGCCCGGACCCGATCGATTTCCGCGCCTACACCGTGGTCGACATCTACGAGGATGAGAACGCGTACTTCATTGACGCGAACTGGAAGCGCACGCCCCGGCCCGGCCGCCGCGACTGGCTGGGTCACGTGAGCGCGACGCTGCAGGAGATGAACCACCTCGAACTGGTCCTCGGCACGAAGAGCCGCTCCGGCCAGCAGTGGGACATCTGGGAGGCGACGTACTCACCGCAGGGGCCGGACGGCTATCCCGCCCGCATCTGGGACAAACAGACCGGCGTCATCAACAAGCAGGTCGCCGAGTACTGGAAAGAGAACTACGACCTGTCGCACATCCTGCGCCGCGACTGGGAGCGCGGGCTGGGCGAGAAGCTGAAGGGCAAGCTGTTCATCTACGTCGGCGACATGGACAACTACTACCTCAACAACGCCGTCTATCTGGTCGAGGAGTTCCTCGAGAGCACGACCAATCCGCCGTACGGCGGCGAAGTCGATTACGGCGATCGCGCCGAACACTGCTGGAACGGCGACCAGACCCGCGCCAACGCCTACTCACGGCTGCGCTACCACCAGATGTTCATCCCGCGGATCATGGACCAGGTCCGGAAGCGGCACGCTCCGGGAGCCGACACGGTTTCCTGGCGCTATTGAGGGGGCGGGGCGGCGGGAGACATACGACGGGAGACGTGGGGCGGGGAGACGAGGGGCGGGAACGGCGGGAGACACGGAGCGGGGACGGCGGGAGACGTGGGGCGGGAGACATGGGCCGGAACAGCGGGAGACGCGCGGCTGGAACGGGCCCGCCGTTGGTCTCCCGCCGTTCCCGCCCCACGTCGCCCGCCACGTGCCTCCCGCCATTCGTCTCCCGCCGTCCCGCCCCGATAACCGGGTGTCGGCGCCACGAAACTAGATCGCCACTGCAATCCCGGTGTGAACCACGTCGAGCAACCGGTCCCACAAGTCAATGCGCACGTGCGTCGGGGCGGGTGAGCCCGCCGGCACCACGAACCAGAGTCCCGTCAACTGCGCGGCGTCCTTCAGTGCGCAGAACCCGTAGCCGTAGACGGCGGCCCCGTTGATCAGGCCGTGCACGTAGACCCACGTCCTGGCCGATCGTGTGTTCAGGCCGCACGGAGGAAGGTCCGGAATCACTTCGAACAGCGCGTCGGGAATCGATCGCCGGTTGGCGACCGCGAACAGGTAGCGGTCGAACGTGACGTTGTTGAAGGTCTCCCGGCGAATTTCGAGCGTCGTTGCAACGGGCGCGGGCACGGCCGCTGTCGACGTCTCGTCCGGGGGCGGAGTCGTTGACTCGGTCGACAGGCCCGCAGGATCGGCGCACGCGGCCAGCACGCACGCGAGGGCCAGTGTCCGGGAAAGAACTCTCATGAACATGAGATGCGCTCCTGTTGAGTTCGATCCCAGATTGCGCGCCCGCCGTCAAGCCACAGTCAAGGCGAAACGAGCTTTGCAGACAGGCGAATGGAACGGGGCGGGAAGGCGGGAGACGAACGGCGGGAGACGAGGGGCGGGTCCGGCGGGTGACGAACGGCGGGCCCGCCTCATGTCTCC
>JBFFZF010000168.1:0-10492 GCA_041568755.1 Longimicrobiales bacterium
CAGCGCCTGTTCGAGCGCCAGCCGCAGCACGGTCCGATCGCCGTGGGGCGTGCCGGGCGCCGGCGCCGGGGCCGGTGGCGCGACCTCACGGCGGACCCGCCGATCGCGCCAGCGCCGGCCGTGCAGGGCGCTGTTCACCGCGATCCGGTGGATCCACGTCGAGAAGCGGGCGTCACCCCGGAACCGGGGCAGGGCGCGGATCGCACGGACCCAGGCCTCCTGCGCCCAGTCCTCGGCGAGCGCATCGTCGCCGGCCAGCCGCCGCACGACCGCGTAGACGCGCGGTGCATACCGCCGGTACAGCTCCCGCACGGCCTCGCCGTCCCCGCGTTGCGCCCGTCTGATGTAATCGGCTTCGCCCATGAGCCTCGACGTCGGTTCGCTCTTGTGATGCCGGCTTCCGGCCGGGGGTTGCCCGGCAGATCGCCACCGCGGACCGGGGCCGGCCGGCCCGGCGGGGGCTGCCCGAGAATAGCCGGCCGGGCCCGTACTTTCACGGCCCGGCGACGCAGCCCCATCTTGGGGCGGACGGAATCGACATTCACCATGCAGAACGACGGTGGAGCGGATGGCGGGGGCGACCCATCTGGAATGCACGCGCTGCGAGGCGACGTACGAGAGCGAGAAACTGGTCCGGCTGTCGCCGTGCTGCGACAAGCCGCTCTACCCCCGCTACGACCTGGCGCGCATCGCGGCAACGTTTCAGCCCGCCGCGCTGGCGGGCCGGGAGCCGACGCTGTGGCGGTACGCGGAGGTCCTGCCCGTCCGCGATCCGGCGTTCCGCCTCACGCTGGGTGAGGGCTACACGCCGCTGCTCGACGCGCCTCGGCTGGCGCAGGCGCTCGGCGTCCGGCGCGTCTGGGTCAAGGATGAGGGCCAGAACCCGACGGGCAGCTTCAAGGCGAGGGGGCTGGTCATGGCCGTCGCGCGGGCGTGGGAGCTGGGCGCGCGCGCTCTCGCGATCCCGTCCGCCGGGAACGCCGGGTCCGCGCTGGCCGCGTACGCGGCCGCGGCCGGGCTCGAAGCACACGTCGTCATGCCGAAGGACACGCCGGTGCCGATCATCGAGGAGACCCGTGCCCTGGGCGCCGACCTCGAGTTGATCGACGGGCTGATCACCGACGCGGGCGCGCGCGTCGCGGAGGGCGCGGCGCGCAATGGCTGGTTCGACGTGTCCACGCTCAAGGAGCCGTACCGCGTGGAAGGCAAGAAGACCATGGGGTACGAACTCTTCGAGCAGCTGGGCGGCCGGCTGCCCGACGTCATCGTGTACCCGACGGGCGGGGGAACCGGGCTCGTCGGCATGTGGAAGGCGTTCGAAGAGATGCAGGCGATGGGATGGATGGGCGACGCGCGCCCGCGCATGATCTCCGTGCAGGCCGATGGTTGTGCGCCGATCGTACGCGCGTGGGAGCGCGGCAAGGATGAGGCCGAGCCCTGGGAGAACGCGCACACGTACGCGTCGGGGCTGCGTGTACCGCGCGCCGTCGGCGACTTTCTCATGTTGCGCGCGATCCGGGAATCCGGCGGCGCGGCCGTCGCCGTGTCCGATGCGGCGATGGCGGATGCCGTGCGGCTGATCGGCGCTTCCACGGGCGTGTTCGCCGCGCCCGAGGGCGGCGCGACGGCTGCAGCGGTCGCGCCCCTGCTCGCAACGGGCGTGATCCGGCCCGACGACGAGGTCGTTCTCTTCAACACCGGCAGCGGGCTCAAGTATGTGGCGTGCTGAAGCTCCGGCCACGTCGTTGACACGGATCTGAACATGTCCGTGCGCCGCTGGCTTCCCGGCCTCCTGCTCTGGACCGTCATTCTCGCACTGACGGCCGGCGCGGCCGCCGTGTGGGCGATCGGACCGCTGCGCCCCATCGGCGGTGCGATCGAGTTGCTCGCCTTCGGCCCCGACAGCCGTTTCGGTCAGGAGGTCCGGCTCTTCGCCGATTCCTCCGCACCGGACATCCGGTTCCCGCTGCTCCTCGGGATCAGCAACGGCGGCGCGCGCGCGACCGTGGTCGACACGGTCCACGTCAGCATTCCCGGCAGGTTCGTGCTGCTGGACGGGACCGGCCGGCCGATCCCGGGCCGCCGCGACGATGCGGGTCCGCTGGTCCGCTACACGTTTGTCGGCGATGCCGAACCCGTCGAACCGGGCACGCTGCCGGCCGTGCTGCCCGGCGCGGATCGCCTGTACCTGGCACCGGCCTTCGCAGGGCTGGCGTGCCGCGTCGGCCCGAACGATCGACCGCTGCTCGAACCCGCGCCGCCTTACGCGCCCGAAGAACTGGCACGCGTCGACGCGGTCTACTCGATCGAAACCGGCAGCGCACGGCGGCGCACCGGGACGCTGCGCCTGCTGTTCGACCCGGACGTCATCGCGCGCCTGGCAACGGTCGATTCGCTCAACGCAGGCCCGGTATCGACTACGACGGATACGTCCGCGCTGGCCATGAACGTGGAAGTGGGACGTACCGACGTGCTGTGCGGCGAGCCGGGCGCCGGCGAGATCATCACCAGCACGGTCTGGTCGACGCGCGCGGGCGGTCGCGTTCTGTCTCTGGCCATCCGCGACACCGCACGCTTGCGGCTGTTCGACGTCGATGGCGACGGACAGATCGAACGCGAGACGTGGGACGCCGATCTGGACGGGCGCTTCGAATCGTGGCGGTCCGTGCGCTACGCGATTCCCGCGTTCCTGCTGCCACCGCCGCCCGTCGATCCGCCCGACGAGGCCGAAACCATCGACGGGGCCGCCGCCGATACGACACAGATCGCCGTGCCCCCGGCGGACACGGCCCCGCCCGCCCCGGTCCGGCCCCGACCGCGGCCCGACAGCGCGCGCGTCACCCCGCGGCCAGACTCGGCGGCGGGCGACACGGCGCGGGCGGATACCGTGCGGGTCGACACGATGCGCGTCGACACCATGCGTGTCGACACGCTTCGGGCGGGTGCGCGATGACGATCTGGACGGTGGCCGCCATCCTGGCCGCGATCGCGGGAATGGAAGGGCTGCGCCGCGTCCGGCTGCACCGGCGTGGCGGTGAGCGGGGCGTGACCGACGAGATGATCCAGCGCATCGAGCGGCACGGGCAGATCGAGATGGACGAGCCGCTCGATCTGGAGGCGATCGAGGACGAGGAGGCGAGGTTCTGGGAAGAGACGTGGGATGAGCCGGAGGAAATCTGACACAACGATATGAACGGCGGGAATGGGGATGGGGGGGTGGGATGGGGATGGGGGAACGGCAAGGGCGGAAGAGAAGGGATGAGGGAATGGAGGTGAGTTTGCGTGTGTTGAGGGGTGCGTTGGCGGTGGGGCTGGCGCTGCTGTTGCCGGCGGGGGTGGCGGGGGCGCAGGAGTTCGACGTGCTGTTGCGGGGCGGGACCGTCGTCGACGGGACGGGCGCGGCGAGGTTCGCGGCGGACGTTGCGGTGCGCGGCGATCGCATTGCGCTCGTGTCCCGCACGGCGATCGATCCGGCGCGTGCGCGAGTCGTGCTGGATGCGCGCGGCCTGGTCGTCGCGCCGGGGTTCGTCGACACGCATGCGCACGTCGAGGATCTCGACGACCGGCCGCTCGCGGAGAGCTTCACGCGCCAGGGCGTGACGACCGTCGTGTACGCGCCGGACGGCGGCATGCCGTGGCCTCTGGGCGAGCACATCGCGCGGCTGCGCAGGGGCGGGCACGCGCCCAACACGGCGTTCTTCGCGGGGCACAACGAGATCCGGCGGCAGGTGATGGGCAGTGCCAACCGCGCGCCGACGGCGGCGGAGCTGGAACGCATGCGCGCGATGGTCGGACAGGCGATGGACGAGGGTGCGATCGGTCTGTCCACCGGGCTGCGCTACGTGCCGGGCATCTACTCGGAGACCGAAGAAGTCATCGCGCTGGCGCGCGTGGCCGCGGCACGCGGCGGTTTCTACTCCTCGCACATCCGCGACGAGGGCGCAGGCTCGATCGATGCGGTCACCGAGCTGATCCGCATCGCGCGTGAGGCCGGGCTGCCGGCCCAGCTGTCGCACCACAAGCTGATGGGCCAGCCGCAGTGGGGGTGGAGCACGCGCACGCTCGCACTGGTCGACGCGGCACGTCGTGAAGGACTGGACATCACGATCGACCAGTACGCGTACGACGCGACTTCGACGGGTACGGCCGCGCTGTTCCCGCCCTGGTCGCTCGCGGGCGGCAACGATTCGCTGGTTGCACGGCTCGCGGATCCCGCGGTGCGCGCACGGATCGAACGCGAGATGCGCGAAATCATCCTGGAAGAACGGGGCGGCGGCGAGCTCGATCGGATCCGCATGGCCCGCGTGGGGTTCCGGCCGGAGTGGAATGGCAAGACGTTCGCCGACATCGCTGCCGAGCGCGGTCAGGCGCCGACCATGGAGTTCGCGATCGCGCTGGGCATCGAGATCCAGTCCCGGGGCGGCGCGTCCGGCGTGTGGCACGTCGTCGACGAAGCGGACATCCGGAGGATCATGACGTATCCGCACACGATGATCTCGTCGGACGGCGGCATCGGCGTGCTCGGCTCCGGCCACCCGCACCCTCGCCATTACGGCGCGTTCGCGCGCGTCCTGGGCCGCTACGTCCGCGAGTACAGCGTGCTCACGCTCGAGGATGCCGTACGCAAGATGACGTCGCTGCCGGCGGACCGGATCAGACAGCCGCAGCGTGGCAGGATCGCGGCGGGCGCGTTCGCGGACATCGTCGCCTTCGATGCGGAGACGATCATCGATCACGCGACGTACGAGGACCCGCACCAGTTCTCGACCGGCGTGCACCACGTGATCGTGAATGGCGTGCCGATCCTGCGCGACGGCGCGCTGACGGGCGAACGGTCCGGCAGGGTGCTCACGCTGGAGCGCTGAGCCGGACGCACGAACGCGTGTGGCGCGCCGCCCACGGTGCGGTCCACACGGGAGGATTGCGGCAATGCGAACGACGGGTCCGCAGCTCCGTGTCGCGCGTGCTTTCCCGCGCCTGCCTTCCCTGGCGGCCGCACTGATCGGGCTCACCGCCTGCGCCCGGCCCGATGCAACGCCGCCCGAGTTCACCACGACGGACAGTGCCGGCGTCACGATCGTGCGCAACGGCGCGACTGGTGCGCTGCCACAGCACGTGCTCGACAGCCCGCGCGTCTCGTTGCGCATCGGTGCGGTCGAGGGTGCGCCCGAACTCCAGTTCTTCCGGCTGTGGAGCATGGCGGTCGACGCGGACGACAACATCTACGCGGTCGATGCCGGGCACGGAGAGGTGCGCGTGTTCGACGCGGCCGGCCGGTTCGTGCGCCGCATCGGTCGCAGGGGCCAGGGCCCCGGCGAGTTCGCATTCCCGTCCATGATCCACGTCACCGGGGACACCGTCGTCGTGTTGGACGGACAGCTGCGCCGCATGACGGCGTTCACGCGCGCCGGTGATGTCCTCACGACGTGGTCGCTCAATGTGCCCGGCTCACCGGTGCGCGTGTCGCCGGTCGCACCCGTCCCGGGCGGCTGGCTGGCCTGGAGCATGAGGACGGAGGGTTGGAGCTACGTGCCGGGCGTGACGCGGCGCGACACGATCCGCGTGGTCCGCATCCCGGACATGCAGGCAGCGCTCGACGCGCTGGCCCGCGCGGGCCGGACCGCGGATCCGCCCGCCCATGTGTGGACGGATTTCTTCTCGTGGGAACGCGGTCGGATCGTCGGAACGAGGACGCCGATCTTCGAGTCCGCCATCCCGCCGCTGTGGGAACCAGAGCCCGTGTACGCGATCGATGCGCGCGGCTTCTTCCATTTCTCGCCGGCCGCCAACTACCTCATCGAGTCGTACGATCCATCCGGCAAGCTGGTCAGGCGGCTGACGCGCGAGTACACGCCCGTCCCGATCACCGAGGCGATGGTGGCGCGCTACCGCGACAAGGTGCGCGCGCACTGGGACACCGCGTCGATGCTGGGCGAGGCGCCGGCGGGGAAGTACAACGACGAGATCCGCGCGACGTTCGAGCATGTCCCGACGCTGCCGCCGATCGGCCGGCTGCTCGTGTCGAGCGCGGGCGCGCTGTGGGTCGAGCGCATCGACCTGGTGCCCGATCCGGTCGTGCTGGTGTGGACGCGCGGGCCGTCTGCGCAGCGCGTGTCGAAGTGGGATGTGTTCGATCCGGCGGGCCGGTTGCTGGGGACCGTGACGCTGCCGCCCGGGTTCTCACCGCGCGCTGTCGGCGAGGACTGGGTCCTCGGGATCCTGCGCGATGAGCTGGACGTGCAGTACGTCGCACGCCTGGAGATCGGCGGCTGACGCCGGTCTCAGACGCTCTGGAAATCCGTTTCCGCGTACTCCTCGGCGTTCTTGCCGGCGACGATGCGGTAATCGCCGAACAGTCCGGCCGACTCCTCCTGCAGCAGGCGGAGCACGGCGATCGCGAGGCGGCGGATCTCGGTGTCCGCCGACGGCGAGCCGCGCAGCTCGATGAAATGGCGCCACGCGCGCACATTGCCGGTCACGACGATCTTGGTCTCGGCCGCGTTGGGCAGCACGCTGCGCGCGGTCTGGCGGGCGCGCTTGCGGCGCAGCGTCGCGGACGGCTCGTCCTTGACCTGTTCCTCGAGCTGGGCGAGCAGCGTCCGGTACTCCTCGAGCGCGCGGCTGCAACTGGTGCGGAACGTCTCGTACGCCGGCGTGCCCTCGTGGATCTCGGGCGGCAGGACGAAGGCGACATCGGACTCGTCCACGTAACGCTGGCTGAGCTGCGAGTACGAGAAATGGCGGTGGCGGATCAGCTCGTGTGTGAGCGCGCGGCTGATGCCTTCGAAGAGCAGGGTCCAGACGCCGTGCTCGAGGACGCTGCCGTGCCGGACCTTCAGGATGTTGGCCAGGTACTCGCGATTCGTCGTACGACCGGAAATGAGGCGGTGCCCGCCCTCGAACCCGGCATCGGCGCCGAAGCTCAGGTAGCACAGCCGGCCGGCGAACTCGGCGATCGCTTCGGCGGGCGCGTCCGCGTCGCTCTCCCAGTTGATGTGCGGTGCAGCCACGTACTGCTGCCGCGCCAGCAGCGTGATGCGCGGTTCCGTGAAGATGTACATGGGATCTCCGGTCGTCAGCCAAGCGGGCCGGGCGGGCCGTTTGCGCGCCTCCCCCGGCAAGCTATCCGGCCGGTTCGAGCCCGGGCAAGCGACGGGTCGGCTTGCTGGGCGCACACGCGTCCGCGAGGTTCCGGCGACACGAGAGGAGGGTTCGATGACACAGGTGCGATTCCAGGCGACGCCGAACCCGAACGCCGGCAAATTCGTCGTCGGCCGTAAGGTCGTCGAAGGCAAGGCATCGAAATCGTTCTTCAGTGCGGCCCAGGCCGAACCGGATCCCATGGCCGCCGCGCTGTTCGCGATCGAAGGCGTGGCCAGCCTGTTCATGGTCGAGGACTTCATCACAGTGACCAAGAAACCTGACGCGGAGTGGCAGGTCCTCACGCCGCAGGTGATCGCCGCGATCGAAGCGGCCATGCCGTGAGCGGTCCGGCCCGATCGCGGGGTCGCGCGGGGAGCGGGCGGTGATGGTGCGTTCGCTGTCGCGTCTCACGCGTCGCAGCGCCGGCTGCGGCATGCTGTTCGTCACGTTGACCGCACCCGGCGCCGCTGCGCAGTGTCTGTCCGGCGGTGTGCTCGAGCAGTCGGGCGAGTGCACGTTCCGTGCGGCGCGCTGGTCGGGCGAGATCGCGTCGCTGGGCGCGAACGCGCTGCTCGGCGCACTCACCGCGGGCGTGCAGTACGAACTGCGCGGCGGCTCGTTCGCGGACGCGTTCACCCGCGGCGCGCTGGGCGGCAGCCTGATGTACGCGGGCAAGCGCATCGCCGTCGAACGTTTTTCGGGTGCCGGGCTCGTCGGCCGGCAGGTGAACGCCGCGGGCGCGTCGGCCGTGCGCAACGCGGGCGCCGGCCAGCCCGTGTTCTCCCGGCTGACGCTGCCGCTCGGGCCCGTGTGGCTGGATGTCAATCGCGCGGGCGCCGGCCGGCCACAGTTCAACGCGCGCATCGATCCGGTCGCGCTGGGCTGGCTGCTGTACGGGATCGCGGAGGACGACGTCGCACTCGATGCCGGTGCCTCGCTGTCGGCGGGCACGTTCGTCTTCCGCACCGACGGCAAGCTGCTCCTGCTCGACGACGACAGCGCGCACGCCGGCGGGCTGACCAGCGCGGGCGTGATCTTCCTGGCCGATGTCCCGTCCTTCGATCCGGCGTGGGGCCCGCGCTCCCTGCGCCACGAGCGGGTCCACGTCCTGCAGGAGGACGGGATCTCGATCCTGTGGACGGACCCGGCCGGCACTTGGGCGCTGCGCCGGGCCGGCCCGCTGGCAGCACTTGCGCCTCGCCTCGCCGTCAACCTGTCGACCGAGCTGTTCGGGCTGCTCGGCCCGCTGTTCCGCCGGCACGAGGATCGACCGTGGGAGCTGGAAGCCATCTTCCACGCGCGCTGAGCGCGGGGCCGCGGCACGGCTTGCTCACGCTGGCGCTCCTGGCCTGCGCGGGCTGTCTCGACTTCGTGGATCCGGTCCTGGCCTCGCGCGGCGCGGCGGCCGTCGCGGCGGCCACGATCGTCGTCAACGATGCGGGCGATGTCGCCCTGATGCTGCGCGTGCTGCCCGGCCTGGACAGCGCGGGCGTCCCGCGCGATGTCACGGACGGGACCACGCGCCTGCTGGGGCGCGCGATCGGCCCCGACTCCATCACCCTGCGCGAATGGATCTACGACACGACGTGGCAGGCTGATCCGGCGCAGCTGGCCGGGCCGATCACGTTCCAGGCGCCGCTCGTGCGCGGTGTCGCAGCGCCGCCCGCGTTCACGTGGTACGGCGTGCGCCGGCTCGATCCGGACACGATCACGCTCGTCGCCGGCCGGGACATGGTGCTCACCCTGAACGCGCGCGGCGGCTCGCCCGCACCCGCACCGGCGCAACGCCAGTGGTTCATGACGCTGGCTTCGACCGGCGGCGTCTTCCGCCTGGGCGCGGACGGCATCCCGCCGGACACGGTCATCGTGCCGGCCCGCTGGATCCCGGCAGGCGACATCGTGCGGGTGCTGCTGATCTGGGTGCAGACGGCAGACATCCGGCCGCCGCCCGGCGACTACATCGGGCTGGTCACACTGAACGCGCAGACGACATGGGTCGTGCGCATCGTACCATCGACCCCACAGCCACAGGACTCGACCCATGAACGATGAGTCGGTGTACGCACAGCGCCGCGCACGGGTACTGGAACAGCTGGGCACCAACGCCGCCCTCGTCGTCGCGGCCTCGCCCGAGCTGGTCGTCGGCGCTGACACGGAGCTCCGCTACGTCGTCGATCCCGACCTTTACTATCTGACGGGTTATACGGAACCGGATGCCGTGGCCGTGCTGTGCCCGTCGCACGATGCGCCGTTCACGCTCTTCGTGCGGCCGCGCGACGCGGACCGCGAACGCTGGACCGGCGCGCGTGGCGGCGTCGAGGCCGCGACCGAACAGTTCGGCGCGGATGCCGGGCTGCCCGCCACGGAACTGGCCGCCCGGCTGCCGGACCTGCTGCAGCGCGTCGACCTCGTTCACGCCCGTCTCGCGTACGGCCGGCCCGACGTCGATGCGGCCGTCCTCGAGGCGCTGCGCCGCGGGCGCAGGGCGCGGGCCCGGAAGGGGAAGGGCGCGCACGCGATCGTCGATCCGGGCACGCTGCTCGACGACATGCGGCTCATCAAGGACGAGACGGAGCTGGCGTGCCTGCGCCGCGCGGCGGAGACGAGCATCGAGGTGTTCCGCGAGGCCAGCGCCGTCATCGGCGAGGGCGCGGGCGAGTGGCAGATCGAGGCCACCATCGACGGCGGGTTCCGCGTGCGCGGCGCGACGGGGCCCGCGTTCCCGACGATCGTCGCATCCGGCCCGAACGCCGGCGTGCTGCACCACATCGCCAACGACCGCACGATGCGCGCGGGCGAGCTGGTGCTGATCGATGCCGGCGCGCGCCAGGACATGTACTGCGCCGACATCAGCCGCACGTTCCCCGTGTCCGGCACGTTCAGCGCGGAACAGCGCGCCCTCTACGAGATCGTGCTCGCGGCCCACGACGCCGCCATCGCCGCCGTCCGGCCGGGCGCGACCATCGACGATGTCCATGACGCCGCGCTGCGCGTCCTCGTCGATGGGCTCATCGCACTCTCGTTCCTGACCGGCAGCGCCGAGGCGCTGATCGAGGAAGGCGATGCAGTGCGCGCGTTCTTCCCGCACAAGACGTCGCACTGGCTGGGCCTCGATGTGCACGACGTCGGCACGTACGTCGTCGATGGCAGGCCGCGCACGCTCGCGCCCGGCATGGTGCTGACCATCGAGCCGGGCCTGTACGTACCGGCGGACGCGGACGGCGGGCCGGTTGCGCTGCGCGGGACGGGCATCCGCATCGAGGATGATGTGCTCGTCACGGCGGGAGGGCGGGAGGTACTGACGGCGGGGCTGCCATGTGGGGTGGGAGTGGTGGAGGGGTTGGTGAGC
>JBFFZF010000169.1:0-10476 GCA_041568755.1 Longimicrobiales bacterium
GCCCATCATGGACGTCGAGGTCGTGACCCCGGCGGACTACATGGGCGACATCATCGGCGACCTCTCGTCCCGTCGGGGCAAGGTCGGTGGGATGACCGAGCGCGCGGGTGCGCGCGTGATCGGCGCTTCGGTGCCGCTCGGTGAGATGTTCGGGTACTCGACCACTCTGCGCTCGATGAGCCAGGGCCGGGCCGTGTACACGATGCAGTTCGCGCACTACGACGAGGTACCGAAGTCGAAGGCGGACGAGATCATGTCCGCCAACGGCGGCGGCTCAGACTGAACCTGATACTCAACGGCAAGACACCGACTCAGAGAGAGAGCGATGGGTAAGGCGACATTCGAGCGTACGAAGCCTCACGTGAACGTGGGCACGATCGGCCACGTGGATCATGGGAAGACGACGCTGACGGCGGCGATCACGATCACGCAGGCGAAGAAGTACGGGGGCGACGCGGTCGCGTTCGATCAGATCGACAAGGCTCCTGAAGAGCGGGAGCGCGGGATCACGATTGCGACGGCGCACGTGGAGTACCAGACGGCGAACCGGCATTACGCGCACGTGGACTGTCCGGGGCACGCGGATTATGTGAAGAACATGATCACGGGTGCGGCGCAGATGGATGGAGCGATCGTGGTGGTGAGCGCGGCGGACGGACCGATGCCGCAGACGCGGGAGCACATTCTGCTGGCGCGGCAGGTGAACGTGCCGTTCATCGTGGTGTTTCTGAACAAGTGTGACGCGGTGGACGACGAGGAGCTGATCGAGCTCGTGGAGCTGGAGGTGCGGGAGCTTCTGAGCGAGTACGATTTCCCCGGGGACGAGATCCCTGTGATCCGCGGGAGCGCGCTGAAGGCGCTGGAGAGCGGGGAGCCGGACAGCGAGTGGGGGAAGAAGATCGGCGAGCTGATGAACGCGATCGACAGCTACATCCCGGAACCGGTTCGTGAGACGGACAAGCCGTTCCTGATGCCTGTGGAGGATGTGTTCAGCATCACGGGCCGCGGGACGGTGGCGACGGGTCGGATCGAGCGCGGCAAGATCAAGGTGGGCGAAGAGATCGAGATGGTGGGTCTGGGGGCGGCGAAGAAGAGCGTGGTGACGGGGGTGGAGATGTTCCGCAAGCTCCTGGACGAGGGGTTTGCCGGGGACAACGTGGGGCTTCTGCTGCGCGGTGTGGGGAAGGAAGAGATCGAGCGTGGGATGGTGCTGGCGAAGCCGGGCTCGATCAAGCCGCACACGAAGTTCAAGGCGGAAGTGTACGTGCTGACGAAGGAAGAAGGCGGTCGGCACACGCCGTTCTTCAACGGCTACCGCCCGCAGTTCTACTTCCGGACGACGGACGTGACGGGGAGCGTGACGCTGCCGGCGGGCGTGGAGATGGTGATGCCAGGCGACAACGTGCAGATGGACATCCAGCTGATCAGCCCGATCGCGATGGAGAAGGAGCTGCGCTTCGCGATCCGGGAAGGCGGCCGGACCGTCGGGGCGGGCGTCGTCACGGAGATCGTCGAGTAACGAGGGCGGGACGGCGGAGAGACGGAACGGCGGGAGACAGAAGGCGGGAGACGAGGGGCGGGAACGGCGGGAGACGGAACGGCGGGAGACGGAACGGCGGGGCTTTCCCCACCGGCCACCCGCGATCCCCACGCCCCACCGGCGATCTGTGACCGTGATCCGAACCAACCGCGTCTGCCCGGGTATCAAAAGGGCTCTGGAAAACGGGATTGGCCATGCCTCGCGACAAGATCATCCTGGCCTGTACGGAATGTCAGGAACGCAACTACTTCACCACGAAGAACAAGCGCAAGCACCCCGAGCGCGCGGAGTGGAAGAAGTACTGTCCGCGCTGCAACCGGCACACCTCGCACAAGGAGACGCGCTGACCGGGGCGGGCTCCCGGCGCGCGTGAACCATGGCGTCCATCGTCGAACGGACTCGCGACTTCACGGCCGAGGTGATGGCCGAGATCAAGAAGGTCACGTGGCCGGACTGGCCGCAGCTCAAGAACTGGACCTTCGTCGTCATCATCTTCGTGATCATCGTATCGATCATCATCTGGGTGATGGACGTCGTGGTGCGCAACGTGCTCGAACTCATCATCAACCTGTTCGCGGGATGAGCATGAGCGACGATGCGCGCTGGTATGCGATTCAGACGTATTCCGGTCACGAGAACAAGGTCAAGAAGCTGATCGACTACCGCATCGCGGAAGAACCCGGCGACGCGCCCGATGAGAAGGAGATCCAGGAGGCGCTGGTTCCGACGCAGGACGTGGTCGAGATCAAGAACGGCAAGCGTGTGACCGTGACGCGCCGGCTCTATCCGGGCTACGTGCTGGTGAAGATGCGGCACAACCAGCGGACCGCGCACCTGATCAACAACATCCAGGGCGTCATCAAGTTCGCGGGGCCCGCACTGCGCGAGGACGAGATCAACAAGATCCTGGGGCTGGCGCCGGTCGAGGAGGAGACGGAGCAGCGCGAGGATCTGCCGTTCCGCGCCGGTCAGGTCGTGGAAGTCACGGAGGGCCCGTTCACGGACTTCACGGGCACGGTGCAGGAAGTCTACCACGACAAGGGCAAGGTCAAGGTGGAGGTCAGCCTGTTCGGCCGGCCCACGTCCGTGGAACTCGATTACACGCAGCTGAAGGGCTACTAGGCGCGCCTCGAGGGCGCCTGCGCGCCGGTTCCGGAGCACGCGCTCCGGGGCAGCACGCGGCAACGACGGCCAGAAACCAGAAACGCGGGCATGGCAAAGAAAGTCACCGGTTTCGTGAAACTCCAGGTCCCGGGGGGCGCGGCGAATCCCGCTCCGCCGGTCGGACCGGCGCTCGGCCAGCACGGCGTCAACATCATGGAGTTCTGCAAGCAGTTCAACGCGCGCACGCAGGCCCAGACGGGCCTGATCATCCCGGTCGAGCTGACCGTCTATGCGGACCGGTCGTTCACCTTCATCACGAAGACGCCGCCGGCTGCGGTGCTCCTGAAGAAGGCGGCCGGCAAGGAGAGCGGGTCGGCGCAGCCCAACCGCGACAAGGTCGCGACGGTGACGCGCAAGCAGGTCCGCGAGATCGCACAACTCAAGATGCCGGACCTGAATGCGGCGAGCATCGAATCGGCGATGCGCATGATCGAAGGGACGGCCCGGTCGATGGGCTTCACGGTGGTGGACTGATGCCGAAACACGGAAAGAAGTACGCCAGGGCAGCCGCGACGGCGCCACCCAAGGACCGGCCGATCGAGGATCCCGCGCTGGCGCTCGATCTCGTGAAGAAGAACGCGTTCGCCAGGTTCGATGAGTCGGTCGAGATCGCGATCCGCCTGGGCGTCGATCCGCGCCACGCCGATCAGGTCGTGCGTGGCACCGTCGTGCTGCCGCACGGGACAGGCAGGAGCCTGCGGGTGTGCGTGTTCGCGCAGGGCGAGAAGGTGCGCGAGGCCGAGGAGGCCGGTGCGGACTTCGTCGGCATGGAGTTCGTGCAGAAGGTGAAAGACGGCTGGACGGACTTCGACGTCGCCGTGGCCACGCCCGACGTGATGGGGCAGGTCGGCCAGCTGGGCCGCGTGCTCGGGCCACGCGGGCTGATGCCGTCTCCCAAGGCGGGGACGGTCACCTTCGATGTGGCCAAGGCCGTGCGCGAGATCAAGGCGGGCAAGATCGAGTTCCGTGTGGACAAGACCGGCAACCTGCACGCTCCGATCGGCCGCGTGTCGTTCCCGGTCGAGAGCCTGGCCGCGAACCTCGAAGCGTTCATGGACACGGTCGTGCGCGCCAAGCCGTCGTCCGCCAAAGGCACCTACATCCGCAGCGTGACGGTCTCGAGCACGATGGGGCCCGGGATCCGCATCGATCCCAACCTGTATCGACGGGTGGCAGCCAAATGAACCTCCAGCAGAAGCAGGAAGCGGTCGCCGAGCTGGCGGAAAAGCTGCGCTCGGCCAAGGCCCTCTACCTGACCGACTTCTCCGGTCTGAGCGTGAAGCGCATCACGGATCTGCGTGCGCGCATCCGCGGCGAAGGCGCCGAATACCTGGTGGTGAAGAACACGCTGGCGGAACGTGCCCTGGACGGTATGGACCTGCCGGACATCGGCGAGTTCTTCCGCGGCCCGACGGGACTGATCATCGCGACCGGCGACGCCGTGTCCCCGGCGCGCGTCCTGGCGGAGTTCGCGCGGGAGAACGAGGACCGGCCGGCGGTGAAGGCCGGGATCGTCGAACGGCGTGCGATCAGCGCGGCGGATGTGCTGCGCATCGCCTCGCTGCCCCCGCGCGAGCGGCTGCTGGCCGAACTGGTCGGCGCCTTCGAGGCGCCGCTCGCACAGCTCGTCGGCGCACTCGAGGCCAAGCTCAACGAGCTGGCCGGACTGGTCGATGCGCTGCGTACCGAGAAGGAAGGCGCGGCGGGCGGGGCCTGACCGGGTCCCGTTCCAGGCGCCGTGACTGTATTCACCCTAGCGAATCCCCGAGGAAGAGCGACAATGGCGAAGAAAGAGGAGCTGCTCGAAACCATCGGCAACATGACGGTCCTCGAGCTGGCCGAGTTCGTCGAGGCGTTCAAGGAGAAGTTCAAGGTGACCGCCGTCGTCGCCGCACCGGCCGCTGCCGGTGCCGCCGGCCCGGCTGCACCGGCCGCCGAGGAGAAGACGGAGTTCGACGTCATCCTCAAGGACGCCGGCCCCAAGAAGATCCAGGTGATCAAGGTCGTCCGCGAAGTCACGAGCCTGGGCCTGAAGGAGGCCAAGGACCTCGTGGACAATCCGCCCAAGGCCGTGCGGGAGGGTCTGTCCAAGGATGAGGCCGCACAGGTCAAGGCCAAACTCGAGGAGCAGGGCGCTGTCGTCGAGGTGAAGTGAGCCGCGGATTCCGGCAGTGCACGGCGCGGGCACGGGTGGCAGGGACCACCCGGCCCGCCCGCGCTGCGCCGGAACCGGTGGTGATCTCTTCACAGCGACGGGGGCAGCCCATGGTTCCGATCGGCAACACCAGAACACGAATCCGGTTCAATAACCTCTCCGCCGCCGAGCGGGCGGGCGGGGGGTTCCGTGCTTGTTTCCCGGGCCCCGGGGCCTGAGGAGGATATCCGTTTTGGCAAACACCTACGGCAATGGGGCGGGGCAGCTGGCGCGCACACCCGAGATCAGCTTCTCGAAGCTGCCGCCGGCCATGCCGATGCCCAACATGCTGGACGTGCAGGTGGCGGCTTTCGCCAGCCTGCTGCAGACCGATGCCGCCGCGGAGCAGCGCGAAGACGTCGGCCTCGAACGCGTGTTCAACGAGATCCTGCCGATCTCGGACGTGAGCGAGCGGTTTTCGCTGGAGTACGTCTCCTACGCACTCGGTGAGCCCAAGTACTCCGTCGAGGAATGCATCGAGCGGGACATGACGTACGCCGCGCCCCTCAAGGCGACGCTGCGTCTCATCGTCTGGGAAGAGGTCGAAGGCGCGGAGCGCCGGCCCAAGGACATCATCGAGAAGGAGGTCTATCTCGGTGACCTGCCGCTGCTCACCGATCTCGGCACCTTCATCATCAACGGGTCCGAGCGCGTCATCGTCAGCCAGCTGCACCGCTCACCCGGCGTGGTGTTCGAGGAGAGCATCCACCCCAACGGGACCAAGCTCTTCAGCGCACGCATCATCCCGTTCCGCGGCTCGTGGGTCGAGTTCACGATCGACATTCATGACGTGATCTACGTTCACATCGACAAGAAGAAGAAGTTCCCGGCCACCGCCCTGCTGCGCGCGTTCGGGTACGGCGATGACCGCGATATCCTGCAGCTGTTCTTCACGACGCGGGACGCGGAGATCAGCGAGGTCGAGCCGGAAGTCAAGGGCCAGCGGCGCGACGCGATCGGTGCGCTCGTCGCCGAGCCCGTGGCCGATCCGGAGACCGGCGAGATCCTGGTCGACACCGCGGAAGAGCTGACCCAGGAGGTCCACGACCGGCTGATCCGCGCCGGCGTCACCGATGTGCGCGTGTTCACCAGCGGCGAGAACGCCCGTGGCGGCGAGAGCCCGCTGCTCAAGAACACGCTGAAGAAGGACCCGACCGAGAACGAGGAGCAGGCGCTCAAGGCCATCTACTCGCTGCTCCGGCCCGGCGACCCGCCCAACATCGAGACGGCCCGGCAGGCCCTGGATCGCATCTTCTTCAACCCGAAGCGCTACGACCTCGGTCGCGTCGGCCGCTACAAGATCAACCAGCGGCTGGGCCTCGATGAACCGGCTGGCAACACGGTCCTGACGCAGCGCGACTTCATCGAGATCATCCGCTACCTGATCGAGCTGCGCGAGGGACGCGGCTTTGTCGACGACATCGACCACCTGGGCAACCGCCGCGTCCGCAGCGTGGGCGAGCTCATTGCGAACCAGTTCTCGATCGGTCTGTCACGCATGGCGAGGCTGGTCAAGGAGCGGATGTCGATCACGACGGACGTCGACAAGATGAACATCGACGACCTGGTCAACGCCCGCACGGTCAGCGCGGTGATCCAGGCGTTCTTCGGTTCGAGCCAGCTGAGCCAGTTCATGGACCAGACGAATCCGCTGGCCGAACTGACGCACAAGCGCCGCCTGTCGGCGCTCGGCCCCGGCGGTCTGACGCGTGAGCGGGCCGGCTTCGAGGTGCGCGATGTGCACTACTCGCACTACGGCCGGATGTGTCCGATCGAGACGCCCGAGGGCCCCAACATCGGGCTGATCACAAGCCTCACGACCTATGCGCGCATCAGCGACCTGGGCTTCATCGAGACGCCCTACCGTCGCGTCGTGAAGGGTCGCGTCTCGGACGAGATCGTCTGGCTGGATGCGAACGCGGAGGAGAACGAGATCGTCGCCCAGGCCAACGCGCCGCTCAACGAGGACGGCACGTTCCGCAACGAGTTCGTGCTGTGCCGGCACAAGGGCGACTTCCCGCTCGTCGCGCCGGACCGGATCAGCTACATGGACGTCGCGCCCGACCAGCTCGTCTCCGTCGCCGCGGCCCTGATCCCGTTCCTCGAGCACGATGACGCCAACCGCGCGCTCATGGGCTCGAACATGCAGCGACAGGCCGTGCCGCTGCTGTATCCCTCGGCGCCGCTCGTCGGCACGGGCCTCGAGGAGAAGATCGCGCGCGATTCCGGCGCCGTCATCCTGGCGCGCCGGGCCGGTGTCGTGCAGCGCGTCACGGCGGACGAGATCATCATCGACACCGGGGGCACCGGTGCGGCCAACGGCGATGAGCCGCTCGCCCGGCTGGCGCAGTTCGACCGCTTCCGCCTGCGCAAGTACTGGCGCACGAATCAGGACACCGCGATCAACCAGCGCCCGCTCGTCCGCATGGGCGAGCAAGTCGAAGCCGGGGACATCATCGCGGACGGCGCCTCGACGGACCGCGGCGAGATTGCCCTGGGCCGGAACGTGACCGTCGCCTTCATGCCGTGGTACGGTCACAACTTCGAGGACGCGATCGTGATCAGCGAGAAGCTGGTCAAGGAGGACGGCTACACCTCGATCCACATCCAGGAACTCGAGCTGCACGTGCGGGACACGAAGCGCGGCATGGAGGAGATCACGCGCGAGATCCCGAACGTGGCCGAGGAGAGCCTCACGCATCTGGACGAACGCGGCATCGTGCGCATCGGGGCGCGCGTGAAGGCCGGCGACATCCTCGTCGGCAAGATCACGCCCAAGGGCGAGACCGAGCTGTCGCCCGAGGAAAAGCTGCTCACGGCCATCTTCGGTGAGAAGGCCAAGGATGTGAAGGATTCGTCGCTGAAGGTGCCACCCGGCATGGAGGGCACGATCATCGACGTGAAGGTCTTCAGCCGGCGCATCGACGACCCGCTTCTCGAGAAGGAGCGGGGCGAGAAGATCGGCCAGATGCGCGCCCTGGAGCGGGACGAGATCCAGCGGATCAGCGAGGCGCGCGACGAGGAGCTGCGCGACCTGCTGCGCGACCAGACGGTCACGCTCATGCTCAAGCGCGGCACGGTCGAGCCCTTCCTCGAGGAAGGCACGAAACTGACCGCGACGAAGCTGGGCGAGATCGACCTGTCCGAAGTCGACCTGACGACGCTGAAGGTGCAGAACCGCGACGCGAACGAACGCATCCGGCGGCTGATCACCGAGGCCAAGGCCCGCATCGATCGCGTGCGTGAGAAGACCGAGGAACAGATCGACAAGGTGTTCCAGCCCGACGAGCTGTCGCCCGGCGTCGTGCAGCTGGTGAAGGTCTACATCGCCGAGAAGCGCAAGATCAGCGTGGGCGACAAGATGGCCGGCCGGCACGGCAACAAGGGCATCATCGCCCGCATCGTGCCCGAGGAGGACATGCCGTTCCTGCCGGACGGCACGCCGGTCGAGATCGTGCTGAACCCGCTGGGCGTGCCCAGCCGCATGAACGTCGGCCAGATCCTGGAGACCCACCTCGGGTGGGTGTGCAAGGAGCTCGGCTTTCTGGGCAAGACGCCCGTCTTCCAGGGCGCGACGGAAAACGAGATCGGCGCGCTGCTGAAGATCGGCGGCGTGGCGTGGGCGCACCGCGCCCTCGGCGTGAAGGCCGAACTGCCGCCGTTCGGGTTCGACGACGTGAGCGCGCTGCTGGCGGTAACGGACGCGTCCATGGAGAGCAGGGCCGGCAACGGCCGGCCCTCGCTCGGCGGGTCGCTCGATGTCTACCTGGCAGCGGGTGTCCCGGCGGCCGTGCGCAAGCGCATCCAGGCGTTCGCGGACTACGTGCGTGCGGCGGGCGCCGAGATCCTCGAGTCCGACGAGCGGCGCGCCAGGAGCGAGTTCCCGGCGCTGGCCGCATTCGCCACGGGCAAGGCCACGACGGAAGGCTTCGACGCCGCCGTCTCCGACCTCATGGAGTACGCCGGGCTGACGCCGTCCGGCAAGGTCTGGCTGCGCGACGGGCGGACCGGCCTGCGCTTCGACCAGCCGGTCACGGTCGGCGTGATCTACATGCTCAAGCTGTCCCACCTGGTGGATGACAAGATCCACGCCCGTTCGATCGGGCCCTACTCGCTCGTCACGCAGCAGCCGCTCGCCGGCAAGGCACAGTTCGGCGGTCAGCGTTTCGGCGAGATGGAGGTGTGGGCGCTGGAGGCGTACGGTGCCGCGCACACGCTGCAGGAGATCCTGACGGTGAAGAGCGACGACGTGTCCGGTCGCTCGCGCGTGTACGAGGCCATCGTGAAGGGCGAGAACCTGCCCGAGCCCGGGATCCCGGAGAGCTTCAACGTTCTGGTGAAGGAGCTCCAGTCGCTCGGGTTGTCGGTGACGCTGGGCAGGGAGGAATAGCAGCAGAAACGGATGGGAATGGGGATGGATGCTCGGGCTGGGGATGGGGACGACAGATCCTCAACCCGACCCGATCACCATCACCAGCCCCCATCCTTCTACCCGTCTTTGTCGTTGAGAAGGTCGATTGGCGCGCGGCGCCGAAGGGTTGAGAGACCATGATTGATTTCCCACGCACACGCGAGCCACGCTCGAGCGACTTCGATTTCATCCAGCTCAGGATCGCGTCGCCCGAGGAGATCCGGGGTTGGTCGTACGGTGAAGTCACCAAGCCGGAGACGATCAACTACCGTTCGTTCAAGCCGGAACGCGATGGGCTGTTCTGCGAGCGGATCTTCGGCCCGGTGAAGGACTGGGAATGCCACTGCGGCAAGTTCAAGCGCATCCGCTTCCGCGGCCACATCTGCGACAAGTGCGGCGTCGAGGTGACGCTGTCCAAGGTCCGTCGCGAGCGCATGGGCCACATCGAGCTGGCCGTGCCGGTCGCCCACATCTGGTTCTTCAAGACGCTGCCCAGCCAGCTGGGCTACCTGATGGGCATGACGCTGCGCGATCTCGAGAAGATCGTCTATTACGCCAGCTACGTGGTCATCCAGCCGGGTGGCCAGGAGGTCAGCTACCAGCAGCTGCTGGACGAGGACGAGTACTACGAGTTGCGTGTGAAGGCACGCGAAGAAGGCGATTCCACGTTCCGCGCCGAGATCGGCGGCGAAGCCATCCGCACGCTGCTGCGCCAGCTGGATGATCCGTCCAAGGAGATCGAGGACCGCAACAAGGACGGACGCGGCCTGGACCGGCTGGCCGATGTCCTGCGCGTGGAGATCGCGACGGAGACCAGCCAGCACCGCAAGAAGCTCAAGCTGAAGCGGCTCAAGGTCATCGACGCGTTCCGCAACTCCGGCACGTCGCCCGAGTCCCGCAACCGCCCCGAGTGGCTGATCATGGACGTGATCCCGGTCATTCCGCCGGATCTGCGTCCACTCGTGCCGCTGGACGGCGGCCGGTTCGCGACCAGCGATCTGAACGATCTGTACCGGCGCGTGATCAACCGCAACAACCGGTTGAAGAAGCTGATGGAGATGCGGGCGCCCGAGGTCATCCTGCGCAACGAGAAGCGCATGCTGCAGGAGGCCGTGGACGCGCTGTTCGACAACGGCCGTCGCTCCAAGGCGATCCGGGGCCGGGGCA
>JBFFZF010000170.1:0-10380 GCA_041568755.1 Longimicrobiales bacterium
GAAGAGGGTTTCGGCGTGCTGACCGAGATCGATGTTCAGGCCACGCTGAAAAAGAAGCTCGACGTGTCGTTCCGTCGATACGAGATCCTGGGCGCGTGCAATCCTCCGCTGGCGCACCGGGCCCTCGGCACGGACCTGGACGTGGGCCTGCTGCTTCCCTGCAACATCGTGGTCCGTGACGCGGACGAGCCCGGCCGCGTCGTGGTGGAAGCGCTGGACCCCGTCCTGCAGCTCGACATCGCGGGCAACCCGGCCCTGGCCGAGCTGGCCCGGGAGGTCCGCGCACGCATCGAGCGAGCCCTGGACCGCGTCACGGAGAGCTGAGCGCAGTGCGCGAGGCGCCCCCACGCGCCTTTGTAGACGATTCCGCGCGCTCAACCCCGCCTGTCCTGACCCCGGACAGGAGGTCTGGCAGATCCGGTGCCACGCCCCTACCTTACATTTGTTCGAAACTCGAACAAAGTGACCCGAGACCTGCAGCCGAGACCCGATCCGGAGTCCGTACCGATGATCACGCAACGTGGCAGATCGTCCGCCGGAGCACCGTCGGCGTGAACAGGGTGCGGCCGTCCGCACGGCCCGCGGAGTCGCGGGGCCGGCCGTTGAGCCACGCGATCCTCGAGCTGATCTGGCGGGAGCGGGAGATCTCGCGCGCGGACATCGCCCGACAGGCGGGACTGTCGCGCTCCACGGTTTCCGAGGTCGTCTCCGGCCTGCTGGGCACCGGGCTGGTGGAGGAAGGAGCGGACGGCCCCAGCCGGGGTGGGCGGCGTCCGATTCTCCTCGAGTTCAGGGATGACGCTCATGTCATCCTCGGGGTGGACATGGGTGCGACGCACGTCTCCGTGATCCTCTCGGACCTGCGGGGGCGGGTCCTTGAATGGGAACATCGCGACCATCCGGTGCGGACGGATCCCGAGGGGACCGAGGCGCTGATCCGGACGTTCTGCGAGGCGTGCCTGGCGCGGCATGAAGGGGCACGTAAGCGTCTGCTCGGCGTGGGTGTGGCGGTGCCGAGCCCCGTGGACCCGCGTCATCCGGAGCGGCTCTCCGATGTAGTGCTGCCGGCCTGGCGCGGGCATGGTGTGCTGGATCGACTGCAGTCGCTCTACGGCGTGCCTGTTCTGGTCGACAACGACGCCAATCTGGGAGCGCTGGCCGAGCACTGGTGGGGCGCGGGGCGCGGGATCGATGACTTCGCCTACATCAAGACGGGCACGGGCGTCGGCGCCGGTTACATCATCCGGGGAGAGATCTACCGCGGGTCCGCCGGTGTTGCGGGCGAGATCGGCCATCTGTCCATCGACCCCGGGGGTGAGCCGTGCTTGTGCGGCAACCGCGGCTGCCTGGCGACGTTCGTGGGTTCCCGGGAACTGGTGAAGAGGGCCGAGGCGCTCCGCCCGCAGTACCCGGGCAGCGCGCTGAATGCGTTCGATGTGACCATCGGATCGATCGAGGATGCGGCCCTCGCGAACGATCCGCTGGCCATGGTCATCGTGCAGGAGGCCGCCCGGAATCTGGGGACGGCCGTCGCCGGTGTTCTGAACCTGATGAACCCGGCGGCGATCATCCTGGGCGGAAGTCTGTCCCGCCTGGGTGAGCAGCTGCTCGTTCCCTTGAGGGAGTCCGTGCTGCGCCGCACCCTGGTGAACTCGGTCGCGGCGTCCGAAATCCGGACCAGCGAGCTGGGGCCGCGTGCCATCGCCGTGGGTGCGGCCACGCTGGTCCTGGATGCCGCGCTGGGCGATCCCCGCGTGTTTCCGGGAATGGTCGCGGTGTGAGCGACCGGGAGCGGCCGGGGCATTACGGAACCGCCCCCGCGGACCGCGTCCCCTTTCCCCACAAGCTCGCCTACGGTGTGGGGTCGCTGGTCAACAATCTCCTCGCCGCCGCGATCGGCGGGATGACCATCGTGCTGAACCTGGCGTGGGGCATGAACCCCGCGCTGGTGGGACTGGTGGGCGCGCTGCCGCGGCTCGCGGACGCTCTCACGGACCCGATCATGGGGTACGTCTCCGACAACACACGTTCGCGCTGGGGCCGGCGGCGCCCGTACATCTTCGTCGGCGCCCTGGCCGCGGGTCTGCTCTACGCCGTGCTCTGGCGGCTCCCGGCGGATCGCAGCGAGAGCTTCTACTTCTGGTACTTCCTGGCCGGTTCCGTGCTCTTCTACGTCGCGTACACCGTGTACGCGACGCCGTGGGTCGCGCTGGGGTACGAGCTGACTCCGGACTATCACGAACGCACGCGCCTCATGGGCGTGCAGAACTTCATTGGACAGCTCGTCTATCTCGTGTCCCCGTGGTTCCTCTGGATCATGACGTACGAGGGGTTCTTCCGTGACCAGAAGCAGGGTGCGGCCGGCCTCGCCCTCGTCGTGGCGTTGCTGGTCATGGTCCTCGGCATCATCCCGGCGCTCGTGCTGCGCGAGCCGCTGCAGGGTGCGCTTCCCCCGCGGGCCAGCGGAGCGGGCGAGCATCTGCGCGGGCACGTTGCGGACCTGCTCGACGGGATGAAGATCACGTTCTCATCGCGCCCGTTCCTGAAGCTGTGCGCAGCCACGTTCCTGGTCTTCAATGGCTTCATGCTCGTCTCGTCGTTCCAGTATTACGTCATCATCTATTACGTCTTCGCTGGAGACCAGACGCTGGGAGCGCAGTTCGCCGGTTATGCGGGGACGGTGCAGTCGGTCGCGACGTTCGGGGTGATCGCGCTGGTGGCATGGCTCGGAACGAGGATCGGCAAGCGCCACGCTTTCTTCGTTTCCACGGGGGTGTCCATCGTCGGATACGCGCTCAAGTGGTTCTGCTACGACCCGGAGAGCCCCCTTCTCGTGATCCTTCCCGCTCCGTTCATAGCGTTCGGCATCGGCGGTCTCTTCACGCTCATGGGCTCGATGATGGCTGATGTGGTGGACGTCGATGAACTCGAGACGCACCAGCGGCGCGAGGGCATGTACGGCTCCATCTTCTGGTGGGTCGTCAAACTCGGGCTGGCGGCGGCGCTGGCGGCTGGAGGATTCCTGCTCAACGCCACGGGGTTCGACGTCACCCTGGGTGGCCGGCAGTCGGAGAGCACGATCACGCTCATGCGTCTCTTCGATATCGTGGTGCCCATGGTGGCTTCGGCGATTGCCATCTGGGCGGTGGCCGCATACCCCATCACCGAGGCGAGCGCGCACCGGGTGCGCGAGGAGCTGGAGCGTCGGCGGGCGGCCAGGGCCCTGGCCTGACGGTTGTCGTTCAGCGCAGGCTCAGGCCGTAACCGCGCGCGAAGATAATCCCGGAGGGCGGTTCCGCCGGAGACCGCGTACCCGCCTCGCCGGATGGCCACGAGAAGGCGAGACGTCCCTGGAAATCGTGGTCGCCGAAGAGGACGTCCGCGATGCCCCGGCCCTCGGATCCGGGCAGCCAGGCCGCGACGAACGCCGTGGACGCGGCCAGCTCCCGGTTCACGATGAGCGGGCGCCCGGACACGAGGACGGCGACGATCGGGATGCCGCGCGCAGCGATCCTGCCCAGGGTTCGGAGATCTTCGGGGTGCAGGGTGGCCAGTTCCAGCGTGGCCCCGTACGGCTCGTGAGGCCGCGGTCCGGGCCGGGGTGATGCGCCGTCCGTCGCCTCGCCGGGTGGCGGGCGCAGGTCGCCCAGTCCCTCCGCATAGGGACGCTCGCCGATCACGACGATGGCCACGTCGACGTCCGTGCCACCGCCGGATCCGTCGACGCTGAGCGTCGCTCCCGGCGCCACGGCCCGGATGCCCTCCCAGATGGATGTGCCGCCCTCGACCGCCCCGTTCCCGGACGTTCCCTGCCACGTCACGGTGAACCCACCGCACTGGTGTCCGACGTCGTGCGCGTTCTTGCCCGCGACGAGAATGCGGGCGCTCCGGTCCAGCGGGAGCAATCCGCCTTCGTTCTTCAGCAGCACGAGCGATTTCCGCACGGCCTCCCGGGCGACTGCGCGGTGCTCGGCGGAACCGAAACTCCCGTGATCCGCCATGGGCCGCGAGGCCGGTCGTGACGCCTCGAACAGGCCCGCTGCGAACTTGACGCTCAGGATGCGGCGCACGGCATCGTCGATGCGGGCCATGGGCACGGCACCCGACTCGACCTGGGTGCGGAGTTCATCGATGAACTGCCTCCAGCGTTCCGGAACCATGAACAGGTCGATGCCGGCGTTCGCGGCACGGGCCACCGCCCGTCCGTAATCCGCATCGAGCTGCTCCACGGCGTCCCAGTCCGACACGAGGAGCCCGGCGAACCCCATTTCCTGCTTGAGGAGTTCGGTGAGGAGATAACGGTGGCCGTGACACCGCTCGCCGTTCCAGCCGTTGTAGGACACCATGATCGTCATGACGCCGGCCTCCAGCGCAGCGTAGTAGGGCGCTGCGTGGATCCTGCGCAGGTCACACTCGGACATACAGGTGTCGCCCTGGTCTTCGCCGCGCGTGGTACCCCCATCTCCGACCCAGTGCTTCGCACAGGCCAGCACGCCGGGTTCGTCTCCGTTACGCTGGAGTCCCGCGACCATGCGGCCCGCGTGAGCAGTCACGACATCGGGATCCTCCGAGTAGCTCTCGTAGGTGCGGCCCCAGCGCGGATCGCCTGCGACGGCCAGGGTGGGTGCGAACGTCCAGTCGACGCCCGTGGCCAGCACCTCACGGGCGGTGACCCGGGCAACGCGGCCGATCAGGTCGAGGTCGCTGGCCGCACCCAGTCCGATGTTGTGCGGGAAGATCGTTGCGCCGCGCACATTGTTGTGACCGTGGACGGCATCCACGCCGTAGAGGATGGGGATGGCCGGGCCGCCGTCCTCCATGGAGGCGGCCCAGAGGGCGTCGATCATGTCCACCCAGTCGGACGGCCGGTTTGCTCCGGGAGACGAACCCGCGCCGCTGAGCACGGCACCCAGATGGTGGACACGCACGTCGTCCGGAGTGACGAACGCGCGCTCGGCCAGCGTCATCTGGCCGATCTTGCGGTCGAGGCTCATGCGTCGCAGCAGATCCTCCACGCGCTCGCGGATCTGCTGCTGACCGGTGTTGCGCGGTGCCCTTCCGTGACCGCCGGAAGCCGCTCCGGTCATCGCCGTTCGCTTCTCGAAGACAGCCGGGAGCCGGCGGGCGCTGATTCGCCGTCCGCCGCGCCGGCCTCCGGCGTGCGCGGGATCGGCGCCTCGCCCGCGTGCACGACGAAGGGGCTCCGCTGGTCGCCGACCGCTGCCACGAAGTCGCCCGGCTCCACGACCCAGGTTCCGTCGAGACCCACGAAGGCCAGGTCGGAAACGGGCACCGCGAAGGTGACGGTGCGGCGCTCGCCGGGTGCAAGGTCGATCTTCGTGAATGCTCTCAGGCGTCGGACCGGTGGGGCCACCGAGGCGTAGAGATCACTCACGAAGAGGTGCACCACCTCCTTCCCCGGTCGTAGGCCTGCGTTCGTGACGTCCACGGAGGCACGCAGGGTGTCGGTCATGCCGAGATCCGGCTGGAGCACGCGCAGGTCGTCGTACGTGAACGTCGTGTAGGAGAGTCCGTGGCCGAAGGGCCACTGCGGCCGGAACGCCGTCCACCCGTTGTCGTTGTCGAGGCGCTCGCTGTGGCGGTGATCGTCCGTCACGAGGTCGCCGGTGTGACGCGGATAAGTGAAGGGCAGTCGGCCACTCGGGTTCACGTCGCCCGAGAGGATGTTCGCGACCGCTTCGCCGCCGTGCGGTCCAGGCTGGTACCCCAGGAGGACGGCCCCGGCCACCTCGGCCACGTCGCGGATCACCCTCGGCCGGTTCGCCAGCAGCACGAGCACCACGGGAGTGCCCGTCGCCGCGATCTGGAGCGCGAGATCGCGCTGCGCCGCGGAGAGGGCGAGGTCATGGATATCCCCGGGTTTCTCCGTCGAGGGCTCTTCCGCCAGCACGACGACGGCCACGTCGGCGTCCGCGGCCGCGCGCACAGCCGCGCCGGTGTTCGGCGATGCGTGGAACTCCGCTCCGGGAACCCAGGTGACCCGGTGTGCGCCGAACTCTGTCCGCATGGCCTCCAGCAGCGACACCACCTCCGCCGGATAGACACTCTCCGGTGTTCCCTGCCACGTGTACGTCCACGATCCGTGCAGCGCCGCGGCGGAGGTGGCACCCGGGCCTGTGACCAGGATGCGCGCGTCGCGCGCAAGCGGCAGGAGGCCCGCGTCGTTCTTCACGAGCGTGATCGCCTCTTCCGCGGCACGCCGGCTGACAGCGTGGAACTCCTCGCTGCCGATCCCGTCGGCGAGGGACCGATCGGGGTCGGCGCCGTCGAAGAGGCCCAGGTCGTACTTCAGATCGAGGATGCGGGCCACGGCCTCATCGATGCGCGACTCGGGCACCACGCCTTCCCTCACCAGCTCCACGAGGTGATCCGCGAAATCCAGTTGCAGGGGGACCATGCTCATGTCCACGCCGGCCATGACGGCGATCGCGACGGCCTCCCTGGGCGATGCGGCGACGCGGTGCACCGTGTGCAGCTTGATGATGTCCTCCCAGTCCGACACCACCACGCCCTCGAAGCCGAGTTCGGTGCGGAGCAGGTCCACGAGCATCCGTCGGTCGGCGTGAACCGGCACGCCGTTGATGTCACCCGAGTTGACCATGATCGTGCGAATACCTGCCGCGATCGCGGCCGCGAAGGAGGGCAGCACCTCCTCGCGCAGACGCCGCTCGGGAATCCACGCCGTGGTCCGGTCCTTCCCCGTGCGCGGAATGCTGTAGCCCAGGAAGTGCTTCGCGGTCCCGGCCACGCGGACGGGATCGCCGATGTCATGGCCCTGGAGCCCCTCCACGGCGGCCACCCCCATGACGGAGGCCAGGTGTGGGTCCTCACCGAACGTCTCGAAGAACCGGGACCAGAGCGGCTGGCGCCCGATGTCCAGGACCGGCGATAAGTTCCACGGGATGCCGGAAGCCCGGACTTCGTAGGCGGTGATCTCGTTGGCGCGCCGCACGAGGTCCGGGTTCCAGGTGGCGGCCATGGCGATGTTCTGCGGGAAGAGCGTGCCGCCCTGGAGGTAGTTGTGTCCGTGCACCGCGTCGATGCCGTAGAGCACGGGGATGGGCAGACGCCTGCGCCGCGCCACATCCTGGATCGTCGAGATCACCTCGTGCCAGTGATCCACCGTGAACGCCATATCCCAGACGTTCAAAATGGACCCGACGTGGTAGTCCAGAAGGGCCGTTTCCAGGGCCGCCCGATCCAGCGTGTGGACGCTGGTATCCGATGCGGCCGTCGCCGACACGGCCTGGAGCGTCAGCTGCGTCATCTCGCCCACCTTCTCCTCCAGCGTCATGCGGGCGAGCAGCCCGTTGACGCGCGCATCGAGTCCCGCATCCTGTGCGCCGAGCGGCGCCGCGAGGACCATGTGGGCGAACAGGGCCGCGATGGACCCCGAACGGACGCAACACTCCATCCATCCGCGACGCGCGCTCGCGCTCGCCGTCTCTGAGCGTGGGCAGACTGGTTCCACGATTCGCTTCCGGAGTTGCGGGGAGGCGGGCGCCCGGGCCGGCGCCGCACGCGCGACCCGGGGCTCCATCGGCTCCGGCCTCAATAGCCGGGGTTCTGCGTGAGCGCCGGATTCTTCTGGATCTCTTCCGCCGGGATCGGCAGGCGCATCCGGCTGGCGTTCAGATTTCCCAGATTCGCGGCCGTCGGATTATTGGCCCGGAACTGCGCGACGAAATACTGCTCTCCCCGCTGCACGAGGTCGAACCACCGCTTCAGCTCGTAGGAGAGTTCCCACGACCGCTCCTGATAAATGGCATCGCGCAGCGCGGCCTGGCTCATGACCGTGAGATCCGCCGGCTCGGTCCTGCTCTCGCTCCCCGTTCCCCTGCGCGCGCGCGCGCGAAGCGTGTTGACCGCCTCGACGGCCTGGCTGGCGTTCCCCAGCGCGTTCTGCGCCTCCGCGAGGATCAGGTATGCCTCGGCGAAGCGATAGAGCGGGATGTTGACGTCACCGCCACCCCAGAAGTTCAGCCCCCGGTCCGAAGGAATGTACTTCCTGACATGCGGGTACCCCTCGGGGAACCCGTGCTGGGCACTCGTCGGTGTGAAGGCGATGGGGTTGCTGCAGTTGATCGGCTGATCGGCGGGGCACGCCGCGTTCCAGAAGGTCACCTGCCTGCGGTAGTCGCCATTGATGTAGGAGTTGTAGAACTCGGGCGTGGGAACCACGACCGCCCAGCCACCACCCGCGCCCAGGTTGCGCGGCCAGTACACCGACCCGAACAGGCTCGCCTGCCACCAGCCACCGCCACCGATCGACTGGACCGCGAAGATCTCTTCCGACCTGAACTGGGCGCCGGGCCTGTGGATGCCGGCGTAGTCAGGCTCGAGCCTGTACACGCCCGAGCTGATGACCTGCTGCGCGGCGTTGGCCGCGGCCTGCCAGTCCTCATTCGACCGGGTCACCACGTTCGCCCGCCAGCGATGGGCATCCGCCAGCAGCATCAGGGCGGCTCCCTTCGTGGCCCGGCCCAGCTCGGCGCCGTTGCGCCGGGCCGGAAGGCCGGAGACGGCGTCCGTCGCGTCCCGGATGATCTGCGTCAGGACCTCCGCTTCCGTCGAGCGCGGCACGTCGACCTTGATCTGTTCACTCTCCGAGAGGTAGAGCGGAACGCCGCCGTACGCACGTACGAGCCAGAAGTAGTGGAATGCTCGCATGAACTTCGCTTCAGCTTCCAGCCGCGTCTTCTGCCCCGCATTGGCGAACGTCACGGCGTCCAGGTTGTCCAGCACCTGGTGCGCCCGGAGAATGTTCCAGTAGAGCGTCTTCCACGGCTGGATGGCGTCCCGGCTCGTCGTCGTCCAGTTCAGGAACTCGGGCGACTGCGTCTCGACGTTGGGTTCGTCGGGATGGAAACGCCCCTGGTCGGCGGCCAGTTCGAATGTCCAGTGATACTGCACCTTGAACATGTTCCAGTCGTGGAACAGGCTGTACATGGCCACCGCCGCGGCTTCCAGGTCCGCCGGCGTCTTGTAGTAGGTGTCCGACGTGATGAAGGAATCGGGGTCCTCGCTGAGAATGTCCTGACACGCGGTCCCCGCCAGTGCCAGCGCCAGGAGGAGGGTCATCGGTGCGGTCTTCATGATCTCAATCCCGTTGATAGGGCCGTTGGCAGTGTCAGAACGAGACGCTCAAGCCGAAGTTCCACACGCGCGCCCGCGGATACGCACCCACGTCGAGCCCGCGCGCTGCAGGTGAACCACCGAGGCTGTTGACCTCGGGGTCGTAGCCCGTGTAGTCCGTCAGTGTGAAGAGGTTCTGGCCGGTGATGTAGACACGTCCCGACCGCGCACCGCCCAGCAACGTCTCCGGCAGCCTGTAACCCAGTGTCAGGGACTGCAGCCGCAGGAACGAGCCGTCCTCGACCAGCGTCGAGTACAGGAGCGTGCGCCGGTTCGCATTGGCACGCGGGATGTCCGTGTCCGTGTTGTCCGGCCTCCAGCGGTCGAGGACTTCGACCCGCTCGTTCATCTGGCCCGTCGCGTTCATCAGGAACGCATTCGAGGCGTTCACGACATCATTTCCCACGGAGAAGTTCATGAAGGCGTCGAGTGTGAACCGCCCGTACGCGAAGCTGTTGCTGATGCCGCCGTAGAAGTCCGGATCGGCGTAGCCGATGATGGTGCGATCATCGGGGTTGATACGGCCGTCCCCGTTCACGTCCTCGATGCGCAGCTCACCGGGCACGCAGTCCAGCGTGGGCCGCGGCTCGGAGAGGCCGCACGCATCGCCCGCCTGCCAGAGGCCGAGCACTCTGTAGCCGTAAATGGCACCCAGAGGCTCTCCGGGCTTGATGAGGTGGCTGTTGCCGCCCACGGCCCAGCCCCAGCGGTCGGCGCCCGTCTCGATGAAGTCCCGGGCATCGATGGCCACGACCTCGTTCCTGTTGGACGCGATGTTGAACGTGGTCTGCCAGTAGAAGTCGCCGCTCTGGATGTTGAGCGAGTTCACGGTCAACTCGACCCCGTCGTTCTTCACCGACCCGATGTTCCTGAGCTGGTCGGCGAACCCGCTGGTCCAGGGCATGTTCACCACGAGGAGCAGGTCCTCCGTCCTGGCCCTGTAGACGTCGGCCGAGACCGAAATACGGCTGTCCAGGAAGGACGCGTCCATGCCCAGGTTGTACTGCGTCGTCGTCTCCCACTTGAGGTCGGGGTTTGGCGAGCGGGAACCGGGCGCGAAGGAGATGGTGTTCACGCTCCCGATCGCATTCTCCACCACGTCCATGCGCGCCAGCGAGTTGTACGGGTCGACCGCCTGATTCCCGGTCTGGCCCCAGCTCATCCGGATCTTGAAGTCGTCGAAGAAGCTCTGATCCCGCATGAAGCCCTCGTCGACCAGCCTCC
>JBFFZF010000171.1:0-10370 GCA_041568755.1 Longimicrobiales bacterium
GATCAGGCGGAAGTCGAGTGCACCACGGAAGCGACCGGTGCCGGCTGGATAGCGCACCTCGACGCCGCCGCGCAGCAGGTTCGGGGCGAGGTGTGAAGGCTGGCGGCGGAAGCGGTGCTCGACACCCGCGTACACGCGGGCGTAGCCGAGATCCTGCGCCACCGTGAGGTCGATCGACTCCCACGCCGGGTTGCGGTCCGGATCGCGCACGAAGAGGAGTTCATCGCCGACATGGGAGCTCTGATGGTACAGCCGGAGCTGCGCCGCGGTCCGCCCCCGCCGCCAGGCGATGGGCAGGCCGATCAGGTAGTCGGCGTTGATGAGGTCGAACGAGGGCGCGCTCAGGTTGAACTGGGCGAAAACGGCGCCCACGATGTCGAGCTGGACGCCGTCGCCAGGCCGGTCGCCGGCCAGTCGCAGCAGGCCGAACCGGTCGCCCAGACCGACGGCCGCGATCGCGATGCGCGACTCGCTGTTCGGATGCGCCAATCCGGCGAAATCGCCGTGCAGCCACGTGGCGAACGTGTGCGCGGCCTTCGGGTCGGCCACCAGCTGGCAGAAGAGTGCCTCATCCGGCAGCACGACCGTGCCGGCGCGCCATTCCGTAACGGCGCCGGAGCACCGGGCCGTGTAGTCTGCCTGCTGCGCGTGCACGACCGGGGGCTCGAGCCACGGCCCCAGCGCCACACACGCGAACGCCATCGCCGCCCGCACGCACTGCGTCGATCCGATCGCCATCGATTCGGCCTCCTGTGGCAGTCCCGGGTCCGGAATGTGGATGGTCACTTTCAACATCGCAATTCGGACCTGCAACCCGCCGCTGCGGCGTTGCGCGTGAAGGCTACGCGCGTGGCGCGAGGCGGGACGAGACCGCGCGGGCGATCGGCCCGCGGATGGGGAGCAGGACCAGGGCGACGATGCCGCCCGCCGCCATCGCGCCGACGAAGCCCGGCAGACCCAGACGTTCCTCGACGGCGGCGGACAGTGCGTTCTCGAGCGCGGCGAACGCGATGATGCCGAGCGCGCCGAGCAGCCCGTAGACCGTGCTGCGCTGCACGGCCAGCGCCGGATCGATCGCACCGGCCGACAGGATCGCCACGGTGGCGCCGGCGACGAACACCAGAGGCGCGAGCATCAGCAGGATGACGGCGACGCCCATCGCAGCCGAGGGAACATCGACGAGGGCCGTGCCGATGGCGATGCCGATCGCTGCGAACATGAACGATGCAGCCGCCACGGAGCCGGCCACGACCCACAGCATGCGTCGCTTCAGTGGCGCATCCGCCAGCCGGTAGCTCGTGACCAGGTTGCGCGCGCCGAACAGGATGGCCAGCAGCGGGATGACGACGTAGTTGACTGCGGACAGCCCGAGCGTTGCCACGCTCAGGATCGGGATCTGCGCGCCCACCGGCTCTGCGCCCGGCGCGATGCCCAGCGCGCGATGCGTCAGGCCCGGCGCGATCTGCGCGATCATCAGGAGCGCGAGCACCGCGGGCCACAGGACCCACGCATTCAGGAGTGCGCCGCGCAGCCTGCGCAGCAGGACGAGGCGGCGGACGGGCGGCAGCCGGTCCGCGGTGAGCGGCGTCGGGAACAGCGAGCTGAACCGCGCGAAGGCCGCAGCCGCCAGCCCGACCGATACAATGGCTGTGCGGCTGATCCAGTTGTCGCCGTAATTCAGGTTCACCGTCACCGAATCGACCGCGCCCTCGACCTCGAGGAAGCGGAACAGCGAGCCCCAGAACACGGCCAGGAACCCGAGGAACAGGGTCAGTGCCCGGCCGGCGGGCCGGTCCGACGCCCTCCACAGAAGCAGCGTGGCCAGGGCGCACGCGAGCAGGGCCGTCAGCGCGGAAAGCGAGTACGTCGCGACGACCCACCAGCCGCCCGCCGGCAGCGCCTCCGCCAGCCGGATCACGCGCGGCAGGACCGCACCCACGTGCACGACGGCACCCGCGATGAGCACGCCCGCGAAGATGCGGAAGACGAGGCGCCGGTCCGGTCGCATGCCGCAACGTTGCCGGTTTGCGGGGGCCCGGCACAAGTCCGCGGCGCCGCGGTTGACGGGCGGGTGCCCGGGCCGGATCATTGGGGCCGGCCGAGACCGGGACGGAGGTCGATGATCGAGCGAGGACATGCGACGGAGCCGGTGCGGGTCTGTCAGCACGGCGCCTGCGGTGCGCCAGGCGGGAACCGTTGAAGACGCTCTTCTCGAGCGCCCTCGCCGGCCTCATCGGGCTGAGTGTCGGCATCGGCGGGTTCACGTTCTTCTACGCGGACGGCGCGTCCTACCTGGGACGGGACGCCGCCGCATGCGCGAACTGTCACGTGATGAACGAGCAGTACGCCGGCTGGATGCGGTCGAGCCACCGCGCGGTCGCAGTCTGCAACGACTGCCACGCGCCGCACTCGCTCTTGCCCAAGTACTTCACCAAGGCCTTGAACGGTTTCAAGCACTCGGTCGCGTTCACGACGGGCGCGTTCCCGGAGCCGATCCGCATCACATCGTTCAACCGGCGCGTCACGGAAGGCACGTGCCGGTACTGCCACGCCGACCTGCTGCCGAGCCTCGCCGATGGCGGCCACGACGGCAGCGATGTCTCGTGCATTCGCTGTCACGGCTCGGTCGGGCACCCGGAGCCGGCGCCCATGATTCTGACGCAGACGAGGTAGGAGTGCCATGACCGACCCGCCCGCTGACCGGACGCCGCAGAAACCGTCCCGCCTGCTGCTTGCGCTGATCCTGACGGCTCTGGCCGCCGTCCTGGTCACGGCGCTGCTCGTCAACATCTTCGAGCGCAAGCAGGAGGCGAGGAACCCGTTCTACCGCGTCGTCGAGCTGGATGACGACACGGAGGACCCGGCCGTATGGGGGCGGAACTTCCCGCTCCAGTACGACGCGTACCTGCGCACGGTCGACCAGGTGCGGACGAAGTACGGGGGCAGCGAGGCGCTGCCGCGCACGCCGGACGACGCCGATCCGCGCTCCGTGCTGGCGCAGTCCCGGCTCGAGGAGGACCCGCGGCTGCGCACGATGTGGGCCGGCTACGCCTTCGCCGTCGATTTCCGCGAGGACCGGGGCCACGCGTTCATGCTCGAGGACCAGCTGTTCACGGCCCGGCAGACCGCGGCGGCGCAGCCGGGCACGTGCCTGCACTGCCACGCGTCCGTGTACGTCCCCTACAAGCGGGCCGGAGATGGCGACATCATGCGCGGGTTCGAGATTCTGAACCCGTTGCCGTACGCGGAAGCGAAGGAGCACGTGACGCACCCGGTCACCTGCATCGATTGTCACGACGCGACGACGCTGCAATTGCGCATCACGCGCCCGGGCTTCATCGAGGGCATGCGCGCGCTGCAGGCCGGCCGGGGCGTGGCCGACTACGACGTGAACACGATGGCCACACGCCAGGAGATGCGCTCCTTCGTGTGCGGCCAGTGTCACGTCGAGTACTACTTCAAGGGTCAGGAGAAACGGCTCACCTATCCGTGGTCCAACGGTCTGGGGGTGGACGGCATGATGGCGTACTACGATTCCGTCGGACACCGGGACTGGGTGCACGCCGAGACCGGCGCGCCCGTGCTCAAGGCGCAGCACCCCGAATTCGAGCTGTGGAGCCAGGGCATCCACGCGCGCTCGGGGGTTTCGTGCGTCGACTGTCACATGCCGTACATGCGCGTCGGCGCGCAGAAGGTCAGCGACCACCACGTGCGCAGTCCGATGCTGAACATCGGCCGCTCCTGCCAGACCTGTCACAAGTGGCCGGAGTCGGAGCTGCGTGCCCGGGTCGAGGAAACGCAGGACCGGGTCTATGGCATGCGCAACGCCGCCATGGACGTGCTGGTCGAACTGATCGCTGACATGCAGCGGGCGCGGGCGGCCGGGGACACGGCGGATGCGTACCGGCGCGCGCAGCAGTTCCAGCGCAAGGCCACGTTCTATCTGGACTTCGTCGAAGCGGAGAACTCGACCGGCTTCCACGCGCCACAGGAAGCGCTGCGCATTCTGGCAGCCGCGATCGACTTCGCGCGCCAGGGCCAGCTCGCGCTGCGGCCGGTGCGGCCATGACGGGCGGGAACGTCCAGACCCCGGCACCGGGGCCGGCGCCCGCCGCGCAGAAGAAGACGGCGCTGCTCCGCTTCCTCGACGTGGTCGAGCGCGTGGGCAATGCGCTGCCCGACGCGGCCACGCTGTTCGCGCTGCTCGCGCTGCTCGTCGTCGTCGTCTCCGGCATCGCATACGCACTGGGCACATCGGCCACACACCCGGCCACCGGAGAGACGATCAACGTCGTCAACCTGATGAGCGCGCAGGGGCTGCGCCGCATCATGACGGAGGCGGTGCGCAACTTCACGGCGTTCCCGCCGCTGGGCCTGGTCATCGTCGTGGTGATCGGCATCGGCGTGGCGGAGCGCAGCGGGCTGGTCGTGGTCTCGCTCAAGCGTCTCGTGGCCGCGGTCCCGCCGTCGTTCCTGACCGCGACGGTCGTGTTCGCAGGGATCATGAGCAGCATGGCCGTGGACGCGGGCTACGTCGTGCTCACCCCCCTCGGCGCGATGGTCTTCGCGGCCGTCGGCCGGCACCCGCTGGCCGGGCTGGCCGCCGCGTTCGCCGGCGTGTCCGCCGGCTTCAGCGCGAACCTGCTGCTGACCTCGCTCGATCCGCTGCTGTCCGGGATCTCGACGGAGGCCTCGCACCTGGTCGATCCCGACTACATCGTCGACCCGACCGCCAACTACTACTTCATGATCGTGTCGGTCTTCCTGCTGACGGCCCTGGGCGCGTGGGTCACGACGCGCTTCGTCGAGCGGCGGCTGGGCACGTGGTCACCGACGTCCGCGGCGGCAGGCGAGGCGATGGCGGCGGTGGGTGAGGAGGCGGGGCACGAGGACCTGAGTCTGGGGGAGGTCACACCGGCAGAGCGGCGCGGGCTGGTCTGGGCCGGCGTCGTGTTCGTGCTCTCGCTCGTCCTCATCGGGCTGCTCACCATCCCGTCCAACGGCATGCTGCGCAACCCGGACGCGGCCGGACAGCCCGTGCTCGTCCAGTTGCGTCCGTTCTTCGACAGTATCGTGATGCTGCTCATGCTGATGTTCCTGGCCATGGGCATCGCGTACGGCGTCGCGGCCGGCACGATCAAGTCGGACAAGGACGTGGCGCGCATGTCCTCGGAGTCGGTGGGCGTGCTGGGCAGCTACATCGTGCTGGCCTTCGCGGCCGCGCAGTTCATCGCCTGGTTCAACTGGTCGAACCTCGGCATCATCGTCGCGATCCGCGGCGCGGCCGGGCTGCAGGCCATGAACTTCACCGGCCTGCCGCTGCTGCTCAGCTTCATCGTGGTCACGGCCACGATCAACCTGTTCATCGGCAGCGCGTCCGCGAAATGGGCGATCATGGCGCCCGTCTTCGTGCCCATGCTCATGCTCATGGGCTTCTCGCCCGAGCTGGTCCAGGTCGCGTACCGGGTCGGCGACTCGACCACGAACATCATCACGCCGCTGATGCAGTACTTCCCGGTGATCCTGGCGTTCGCGCAGAAGTACGACCGGCACGCCGGCATCGGCACACTGATCTCGTCGATGCTGCCGTACTCGGTCGTGTTCTTCCTGGGCTGGGCGGTGATGTTCGCGGTCTGGGTGTTCCTGGGCCTGCCGCTGGGGCCCGGCGCGCCGATGAACTACGTGCCCGGCTGAGTCACGCGGCGCGTCAGCGCAGGACCGAAGTGCGCAGGTTGACCAGCAGCCGGAACGTGGCGCCGGCGTTGTCGCTCCGGTACACGTCGTAGCCCTCGGTCACGGCGTACACGATGCGCGGGTCGGACGGCGCGAACTCGATGTCGTCGAAGCGGCGCGCGGAGTTCACGACGATGTTGAACGTGAGCAGGCCGTTCGTCGAGCGGCGCAGCGTGCCGAAGTCCTCGAACAGGACCAGATCGGCATCGGCTGGAGAGACCGCCACGACGCCGTTCGCGAAGGCGCCGACCTCGGACCACGTGGCGCCGCCATCGCGCGTGCGCAGCATGCGGAACGTGTTGCGGTCGTTCGCGTAGATCGTGCGGCCGTCATTGGAGACCGCGAAGCCGTCGATGAAGCGGCCGCCCAGCCCGTCGGGCAGGGGCAGCCAGTTCGTGCCGTTGTCCTGGCTGTCGAGAAACCCGATGCTCTGTGACGGGTCCTCGAAGTTCACGCCAAACGTGTAGAGCGTGTTCGCGCCGCCTGCCAGCGCGATCTGCCAGTACTGGTTGCGGTCGGCGCCGGGCGGCGCGAGCGCGCGCGTCCAGTTGCGCCCCGCATCCGTCGAGCGGAACAGCCCGCCCGTGAAGAACTGACCGGCCAGACCCGAAAAGGTCGCCCGTCCCGCAGACACGCCGATCACCACGGTCGTGGCACTGCCCCGGGCGAACCGGACCGACGCGATCGATGCGTTGCTGAGCCCGCAGTTCGCGCGCTGCCAGGTCGTGCCGGCATCGCTCGAGCGGTACACGCCGCCGATCGTGCTGGGATGCGCGCCCGTAAGCGGCCCGGGTGAGTCCGTCGTCGCGGCGATGAGCAGGCTGGTGTTCCCCGGCGCGACCGCGATGTCCCACACCTCGCCGTACCCGCTCGCGCCGTGGCGCAGGCCCTGGCGCAACCGCTCCCACGTGCGGCCGCCGTCGCGCGAGCGCACGATGCCGTTCCGCTCCGTGCCGATGTAGACGATCTCGGGGTCGGCCGGGTCGACGACCAGCGAGCGGAACGGCTGGTCGTGGTCGTCGGACGTCACGGTGCCGGGGCCGGGCACGACGCGGTTGCCGTTGCCGACCGCGTTGCCGCACGGATCTTCATCGCCGCCGCCGCCGCCGCCGCCGTTGCCGGTCGTGTCGCCGCCGCAGGCCAGCAGTGCGAGCACGACCAGCAGCCCCGGACGCGCACGACGTGAACGCATCAAAACCCTCCGGCCGAACGGGACCGGAGGACCGGATCCGCCCACGGCAGACCCGGCCCTCCGGTGGTCACGTTGCTACGGGGTCAGCGATGCGATGATGCCCGTTGCCACGGCCGTCAGGAAGGCGCCGTCCGCCTCGGCAATGAGCTTGGCCTGGACAAACGCGTTGACCTGATCGACGAACGAGGTCAGCAGGTCGAGCGCGCCCGCGTCGTCACCCGAGCCCGCGGCAGCCTTGGCGTTGGCGAGCTTCTGGGTCAGCGACCGGGTCTGCCCGACATTGAGCACACCGGCCGCCTGCAGCTGTGAAACGACACCCGCCAGCGGGTCGAACGGATTCCACTCGATCACACCGCTCGTGGGAGACGCCGCGGCCAGCGTCAGGCCGTTCGTCTGACCGATGAACACGGCCGGGATGGCATTGGCGGTTATTCCGCCCATCGTGAGGATCGCATCGCCTACGTTGTTGAAGACGATGACGCCGATCGCGCCCGCCGCCTCCGCCCGGGTGACTTTCTCGTCGAACCTGCAGAAGCCGCGCTGGATCAGCGCGATCTTGCCCGATGGGTCGCCCAGGTATGCATCAGCAAAGCAGCCCTGGCCGATGTAGACGATCTCGCCGGGCAGCATCCGCCCGGGCACGTTGACCATCGGCACGCCGAAGTTGGCGTTCCTGGCCGGTGCGGGAGCGGACAGTGCGCCGCTCCGCACCAGAACGTCCGCGACCGTGTGCGGTGTGAGCGCCGGCGGTGGTGCGACCCGGGTGAACGCGGGCTCCGGGGCGCCCGGCGCTTCGACGGGCATTTCGTTGCAGGCGACCACGGCGAGCAACGTGATCGGAAAAAGCAGCTTGAATCGACGGTTCGACATGGCAATCCTCACGGAGAGAGTGCAGGGAAACTGCCGGCCGACAACGACGAACGGACTCCCCCTTTCCGCAGTGTGCGGCCCGACGCGCTTCCTGCTGGACGGGCGGCCATGCTCCAGCGTGTGGTGCCCTCATGACACCGGCGACAGTCTGAGGCGTTGGCTTCGGTCGGCTGGCGGGAGGGGGTGGGCCAATGCCGCTCTGCGGCGCACTCGTTCCGAACCCGGCCCTCGTCGGCCTTCCGGCTTCCAGCGTGCTGAAACGCCATGCTACCACCGTGTTGCCCGGATCGCAATGGTCTCGACGACCGGCGTCATCGATCGGTAACGGCCCGGATGAAGAAGTCTTCATGTCGAGTTCACCCGGACTTAACGCCGCCGGGCCGATGCTTCACACAGTGTGGCCGGTTCACGAGGTTGCCGGCCGGGTCGCCGGACGGGGGAGGAAAAGAAGTGCAGATCGGAGCAGTGGTGCAGGCCGCGGCGGGCTGCGGGCTGGCGTTCGCGCTGGCGGCGGGGCTGCGCGCGCCCGCGGCGGCGCAGACGGACTGGTTCAACACGGACGCGGGCCGGCCCGTGCGGATCGAGGATGCGTACAGCACGGAGCGGTACGCGTTCGAGCTGAAGCTCGCACCGGTCCGGCTCGAGCGCGGCCGCGGCGGGCTCTACACGTGGGGCACCGAGCCGGAGATCGCGTACGGCATCCTGCCGCGCACGCACATCGAGATCGGCCTCCCGATCCTCGCCTCCGATGGCTTTGGCGGGAGCGGCGAGGTGGGGATCGCGGGGCTCGAGGTGTCCGCGTTCCGCAACCTGCACACCGAGACGCGCGGTCTCCCGGGGCTCGCGCTGCGCGCCGACGCGCTGTTCCCGGTCGGCCGGTTCGGGCCCGACCGCACGTACGCCTCGCTGACCGGCATCGCCACCCGGTCCTGGCCTTTCGGCCGGCTGCACGTGAACGCGCAGTACACGTTCGGTCGTACGACCGACGAACCGGAACGCGTGATCCCGGACGGGTCGGACGGCGTGCCGGACGCCGGCGCAGGCGCGGTCGAGACGTCGCGCTGGCTGGCCGGCATCGCGATCGATCGCCCGCTGCCACTGCGCTCGCTGCTGCTGACCGCCGATGTGCACGCGCGCCAGCCGATCCACGAGGCCGAAGACGTCGAGTGGCACAGCGGTGCGGGCTTCCGCTACCAGCTGAACCCGCGTGTCGCGCTGGACGCCGGCATCGGCCGCAGGCTGAACGGCAACCCGACGTGGTCGCTGACGTTCGGTGCGGCATACGCTTTCTCGGCCCGCTCCCTCATCCCGCTGCGCGCCACGCCGTCGGCCCCCGCCTCGCCGGCTGCACCGCCGCGCGTGCGAGCGTACGAGCAGGTGCAGCTGCCCGCTCGGCACAACTGGGCGTTCCGCAGGGCGTACGCGAGCGCGGACCGGCTGTTCAACGCGTTCGACTACGGCCACGCGATCCTCTACGAGACGCTGTGGGCGAAGGCCGGCGCGCCGGCGGAGCTGCTCGAGGGGCAGATCTACGATCGCGTGGTGGATGACATCCTCGTTCGCCCGCCGCGGCTGCCGCTCGAGGAGGCGGCGATCGAGGTCGAGTACGCGCGCCTGGCGCCCGAAGCCAAGATGATGTTCGACTGGGCGCACATCCTGCACCGCCAGGTCTACGATGTCTGGGCCGACGAGCGCATCGCCGAGGCCGACAAGGATGCGCGCGTGGCCGAGCTGCTCGCGTACTACAAGTCGCGTCCGGACCTGGCGTTCAGCTCGCAGCCCAAGAACATGGACCTCATGGAGGGCCAGTACTACTCGACGGTGTTCCGCGAGCGGTACCCGAAGTTCAACGGTCTGATCTGGGCCTACCACTGGCTGCAGGTCGGGCTCTACGAGCCGCTGGTCACGGCGCGCACCCTCGACGAGCGGAAAACGGGCGTGCTCGCCACCGTCACGCGCTTCTGGCAGATGCTGGAGAGCCCGCCGGACGGCATGCCGCGCCTGATGCCGATGACGGCGGCCGTCGCGCCGGCCTTCGCTGCGCGCTACCCGGAGATCGCCATCATCTTCGACAACCTGCACGGCATGCACGATGTCGTGTCCGACATTCTGGCATCACCCGACGTGCCCCGGCAGCGCAAGCGCGAGGAAATCCTGAGCGCCGCCGACCGCTACCGCGATGCGACATCGTTCGTGATGACGACGCAGGAGTGGCTCGAGATGTCGATCGGCATGGGCGCGCACAACATGGGCGGCCCCGCCGTCGGGTTCCTGCCGCCGCTGCCGGAAGGCACGGTCCCGCGCGGCGCCGTGATGGCGGGGATGGCGCACGACGCACACGCCGGTCACGCGCCGCCCCCCGCGGCCTCGCCCGGCCAGGGCGGCGATGCCGAACTCGTGAACGCCGTCGTGGATGTGCTCATGCGCATGCTGGGCGATCCGGCGACGCGCCAGCGCATCCTCGCGGACCGCGCGTTGCACGACGGCGTGGCCGCGCTGATCGCGCGCCTGCCCGAGGCGCACCGCGGTCATCTGCTGATGATGCTGCACGGCGGACACTGAGCCGGCGCGCGCC
>JBFFZF010000172.1:0-10367 GCA_041568755.1 Longimicrobiales bacterium
GTGGGTCGCGGGATCGGGTTCGAGCCGGCGCTGTCCGCGTACCGGAGCGCCGTTGCGACGGGTGAGCTGCGACTGATTCAGGGCGCTCAGCTGATCGAGGCTTTCGTCGAGTTCGACGAAGCGATGAACGGCTTCGATCTCCACCGGCGCATCACGGCCGACCTGTTCTACCTCGGCGCCACGTTCGAGCTGCGCAAGCGACTCGGCATGCACGCCGTCCTCACGCGACCCCCCGAGGAGCTGCCCGCGGCGTTCCGCCTCTCCGAGACCGGGTACCGCGCGCTGATCCGGGAGCCGGACGTCTTCGCGACCATGGCGACGGTGCTCACGGCCAACCGGAACATTCGCGACGAACTCGGAGCTGCCGACGCCGCGGCGCAGCGCATCCTCGACGGTCTGCGTGACCATGCGTCCCGCCGCGACCGATCGCGGCCCTGACGCGACGAGCCCATCGCACGATACGACGCCATGGCCGCGAACCCCGCCCGATACGGATCGCCGAATCCCGGTGCACCGCCGCAGCTCGCGCGGTTCGCCTTCCTCATCGGCACGTTCCGGGGCGAGGCTCGGTTGCGGCGGGAGGACGGCACGTGGGAGCGTCTGGACGCGATGTGGGAAGGCCGCTGGATCCTGGACGGCCAGGCGATCGCAGACGAGTTCCGCATGAGCAATGCGGCCGGTGAACTCCTCGTCCTCGGCGTGAACCTGCGTGCGTGGGATGCGCAGCAGAACGCATGGAGCATGAAGTGGCTGAATGCGCTGGCGGGGACGTGGACGGATCTCGGACCCGCAGCACTGGGCGGCGTGCACATCGATGATGACGCCATCGTCTACTGCATGGAGGAGCCCGTCGCGGACCACGCGCTCACGCGTGCCACGTACACCGGCATCTCCAACGACCGGTTCATCTGGCGAGGCGAGCGATCGAGCGACGGCGCGACGTGGGAGGAGTTCCTCGTAATCGAACTCGAGCGTGTGACGGCGTGACGAGGGGGTGGCCATGAACAGAGCGGGGATGGTGCTCGGCGAGTTCATCGTCGTCGTGCTGGGCGTGCTCGTCGCGCTGGCCGTCGATGGCATCGCTGCCGACCGACGCGACCGGGCGCTGGGGCAGCAGTACATCGACAACCTCCGCCGCGACATGCACACCGACACGCTGATGGACCGGATCTACACCGATGTCGCCGGGCGGAAGGCGGAAGGGCTGCGTGCCGCGCTGCGTGCACTCGATGAGCCGGCCCGCTCGATCGCGGATGCCGACCTGCTGCTGGCGCTCAATTTCGCGATCTTCGACCTGAACGCGTCGACTGTCCTGCTCGACGAGCCCACGTATACCGACCTGCTGAATACGGGCAATCTGCGGCTCCTCGACCCGACCCTGCGCGCGGCACTGGTTCGCTTCCGCACCCGCCGGCACAGCGATGCCACGCGCGTCGCCGCGCTGAACTTCCCGTTCTCGCAGCACGGCGGATTCATTCCGGGCGTTGCGCGCATGGCGATGCGCGACTGCTACCGTGACTGCGCCTCTCCCACCTTCACGGTTCCAGCCGGCAGGCTGCGGGCTCTCGCAGACTCACTGGTGCGCGACTTCTCGGATGCCGAGCGCGCGACGTTGCGTTCGTGGCGCTCGCTGCCGGGCGTCCGGATGATGCTCGAGGACGAGCTGTTCTCCGTGCTCCTGTTCGCGCGGCGGATGGACGAAACGCGGCCCAGCATGATGACCGCGCTGGAGGCCCTCGACGCCGTCAGCGGTGAGCAGGGCGCGGGCGAACGCGTTCGATGAGGGCGATGTAGCGGGGATCGTTCTGCAGCGCCTGTGCGCCGGGGCGGGCGTCCTCGACGCCCAGCAGCAGCGACCAGTAGTGACGCTGCTCGACGGCCTCGGTCACGGCACGCAGCGCCGCCTCCGGTTCACCGAGCCGGTACTCGAGCACGAGATCCGCGCGTCTCAGCGGCGTCGTCGCGACGACGCTCTCGAGCAGCCGCGTGATGCGCCGGCCGTGCTCGTCGCTCTCGAAAGCGTGGGCCAGCACGGCCGCCTCCCCGGGCCGCGCGTAACCGATCGACCGGGCCCACCGGACGAACATCGATTCGGCTTCCGCGACGCGGCCCAGGCGGGCCAGCAGATCGCCGTACAGGCTCAGCACGAACGGCGCCGGCTCCCAGTTCTCCATCGACCGCGCGTAGGCGCGGGCCGAGGCCTCCAGGCTGTCCACCATGCTGAGCACCAGCGCGAGCCCTCCGCCCAGAATGATGCCGGACAGCGGGTCGAGTTCGATGGCGCGGTACGCGTCGCGAAGCGCCTCATCGTAGCGGCCCAGTGCCGCGTACGTCTGTCGACGATAGTGGTAAGTCCAGTGATAGCTCGGTGCCAGCTGCTCCGCCCGCCCGAGATGCTCGAGCGACCGCGCGAAGTCCCAGTCGCCGTACAGCGCCAGCACGCCCGCGGCGGCCTGCACTTCCGCGCGTTCCGGGCTCAGCGCCACCGCATGCTGCACGAGAGGCCGCGCCACGTCGGCGACCTCGGCGAAGTCGCGCGCGAAGTCGTAGAACGGATGGATCAGGTGGGCCTCCGCGAGACCCGCGTAGGCGAGCGCGAACGTCGAGTCCCGCGCGATCGCTGCCTCGTAGTGCCCGATCGCATCCTGCAGCGACGCGCGCGTGCGCAGCCCGAAGTGGTGCCGTCCGAGCAGGTACAGATCGTACGCCGCGATGTCTTCGGTCAGACCCCGCTGCCGCCGGCTCCTGCCCTCCAGCCCCAGCTCGAACCGGAGTGCGCCCGCGATCGCCTGGGCCAGCGAGTCCTGCAGCGCGAACACATCCGCCAGCTCGCCGTCGTACGACTGCGACCAGATGTTGAACCCGTCCGACGCCTGGACGAGTTGCGCCCGCACGCGCACCCGCTCGTTCTGCCTCTGTACGCTGCCCTGCACGATGCTCGCGACGCCCAGCTGTCGCGCCACATCGCGGATGTCGCGCGCCTGATCGCGGAACGCGAACGCGGACGCGCGCGCCGCGACCTTCAGTCCCTCGACGCGCATCAGCTCCGTCAGCAGCTGCTCCGCGAGTCCGTCCGAGAAGTACTGGTTCGCCGGATCATCGCCCACGTTCGCGAACGGCAGCACCGCGACCGACGTCAGCGCCCGTGCCGACTCGCCGCCGCGCGCGCTCAGCCGGCCCGCGAACCACGCCGTCGTCGCCGTCACGAGGAGCGCGCCCGCTACGATCGCGATCGTCCGCACGGACACCCACCGCGCCGTCGCCCCGCGCGCGTCGCCGGCGACCGCATCGACCCCGTCGACCGCCGCCGTCCGACGCACGCCCTGCGCCGTCAGCTCGAACACCCATGCCAGAACGAGCGCGATCGGGAACCCGAGGATGGCCAGGACCGCGACGATCGTGACGAGGACGGACGGGAGTTGCAGGGCCGGGACCAGGAGATCGGCCGCCTGCAGCACCGCGAACGCGACGGCGCCGTACACCAGTGCCACGCGCACGACGTGGCGCCGCTTCAACTCGGCCAGGAAGTCCGGACGCCTGGACTCGTCTTCGGCCATCGCCGCCCCTCGAGGATCCCCGTCGATCGTTCGCCGCGCTCCGGCCGACCAAAATGACTCTGGTTGTGGACGTCCGCCAGAACGTCGCTGACGGAGCGAGGCGCACCGTCCGCGGCCCGACCAGGCGCCTGCTGCCCGGCGCCTCGAGTCCGCCTTGTCGAGGATCCGGCCCGGGCGCAGCTTCGAGGGACATGACGCCCGCGTTATTCCCGGACCGGCAGGCACGGCAGCCATGACACACGCACTCCACCACGGCCTCCTCTGGGGCCTCATCCTCAGCCTGTACCTGGGCCCGCTCTTCGTCCTGCTCTCGCGCATCAACCCCGAGATGTGGCTGGACGACTACCCGCCCGACATCCGCGCAGCGTACGGGCCGATGCGCCCGGCGACGAACCGCCAGCGCTGGCTGCTGGGCGTGCCCGTCCTCGCCGGCGCGCTCGCCATCGTCATCTACGCGACCGTGCGATTCGTGACCCACGAAGTCCCCGCACCCGGTGCGGCCGCCGTCTTCGTGCACACGTTCGTCGTGCTCACGACGTTCAACCTGGTCGATCTCGTCCTCATCGACTGGCTGTTCTTCGTCCGCATCCGCCCGCGCTGGGTCGTCCTGCCCGGGACCGATGGCCTGGCCGGTTACGACAACGACGTCTTTCACGGGCACGCGTTCCTGAAGGGCACGGTCGGGATCATCGTGCTGAGCGCGCTCGTCACGCTCGTCGTCGGGCTGGCCGTCTAGCCAGGCGGACCACCGCGCAGCCCTGACGAGGGGAGCCCTCCATCGCCCGGCGCGGGGGGGCACCGCCAGAGGCCGAGGACCGCTCGCGAGCCATGCCGGTGCCTGCAGGCACTTGCCGGAAGGCAGATTCGTGCGCAAAGTAGCGGCCGTGCGTGGACTGGCGATTCCGTTCGCAGTCCCGTGAGCCTGACCAGCCCCCTCTTTCACCCCGGCACAAATGCAAACGCCCTCAGGCAATGCGCCCTTCCGCGTTGTTGGCGAATTCGCAGTCATCGTGGTGGGCGTTCTGGTCGCCCTGGCGGTCGACGCATGGCAGGAACGGCGAGGCGAAGAAGCGCTGGCCCGGGAGCACCTCCATGCCCTGATCAGCGATCTGAACAGCGACAGCGTCAGGTTCGTCTACATTCGCAACAACCTGGAGGCCAAGAAGGCCAGTCTCACCGTTCTTCAGCAGATTGCGAGCGGCACGGCGCCGGACGTTTCACCAGACAGTGTGATCCGCCTGCTCTATCCCGGTGCAGTTCTGGGCTGGCGGATGCCTCCGCCACAGAATTCGGCCTACACGGAGCTGATGAGCACGGGTGGCCTCCGTCTCATCGACGATCCCGAGCTCCGGTCGATTCTGGTGTCCTACTACGAGGATTGGGAACACCAGACCGAGCGGCTCGATCGGCACCGGGGCAGTTATCCGACGGAGGTCTACCGGATGCTGCCACCGGAAGCGCTCCATGGACAGGTCATGCCTCGTGATGCCGCCGCCGTGGTCGCCCGAATCCGAACCGACAGGATGAGGGCCGAGTTGAACCATGAGGCCAACTACGCTCTCCTCATCACCCAGATCCTCGAGGCTTACCTCCCTCGCCTCGCTCAGCTCGTCGACGCCGTCCGCAGTTACCTGGACGGTCGTTGACCGGACAGCTGTGACGAGGCGGCGGCCATTGCGCAGGCGATCGGTCTAGCGCCGCATGCCCCGCCGGCCGCCGCGTGCGGCATTGCGCGCCCGGCCGCGCGCCCGGTCGCCGCGCATCGTCGCGAGGCGCTCCCCGATCGGGATCTCGAGTGGCGGGGCAGCATCCGTGTAGTCGAACGCCGGCACGCTCACGCGCGCGATCCGCTTGCCGAGGACGCGCTCGATGGCGCGCAGGGTGGGTTCCTCATCCGGCGACACGAACGTGTGCGCGTCCCCGGTCGATTCGGCGCGGGCGGTCCGGCCGACCCGGTGGATGTAGTCATCGGCAAGTGCGGGCACGTCGAAGTTGACGACGTGTCCGAGCTCCGCGATGTCGATGCCCCGCGCGGCGACGTCCGTCGCGACGAGGACCTTGTGCCGGCCGTCACGGAACCCGGCGAGCGCCGCCGTGCGCTGCGCCTGCGACCGGTTGCCGTGAATGCGCTCGGCCTGGATGCCGTTCCCGACCAGGTATTTCGCCAGCCGGTTGGCCCGATGCTTGGTCCGCGTGAACACCAGCGCCTGTTCCATCTCCTTCTCGCGCAGCAGTGCGACGAGCAGTGCGGACTTCAACGTCTGCTGTACCGGATACGCCGCATGCGTGATGCCGGCCGCCGGTCTGGCCTCGCGCTGCAGGTTGACGGTCACCGGATTGACGAGCAGCTCGCGAGTGAGCTGCCTGATCGGTGCGGGCATCGTCGCGCTGTAGAACAACGTCTGCCGCTTCGCCGGGATGTGCTTCATGATGCGGCGGATGTCCGGCAGGAAGCCCATGTCGAGCATCCGGTCGGCTTCATCCAGGACGAGGTACTCGACGCCCGCAAGCCTTGCGTAAGGCGAGCGGAAATGGTCGAGCAGCCGGCCGGGCGTCGCGATGATGACATCGACACCCCGCCGGAACGCCTCTTCCTGCGGGCGCATGCCGACACCGCCGTACACCGCGGCGCCCCTGATCCCGGTCCCGGCGGTCAGGTCGCGCAGATCTTCGAGGATCTGGGCGGCCAGTTCGCGCGTCGGCGTGATCACGAGCGCGCGCGTTGTGCCGCGCGGCCGGTCGATGAGCCGGTGTGCGATGGGGAGCAGGAACGCGGCGGTCTTGCCGCTGCCCGTGGCCGCGCAGGCCAGCACGTCGCGGCCGGCCAGGCCCGGCGGGATCGCCTCGGCCTGGATGGGCGTGGGTCGGGTGAAACCGAGACTCCCGATCGCGTCGAGAAGTCGCGGGTGCAATGCGAGTTGACTGAACACTTGTTTCCTTCTGTACAGGTAGGGCGAGGCCGGTGCCTCCGGCACCAGATCGCCTGGCGGCAGCGCATTTCGCTGTCGCGGGCGGCGAGTCGCCACGCCGATCGGGCGGGACTTGATCACGGGAGTCACCCGGGTAGGACGGGTCTGCCGCGCGGTCGCTCGGTTCGTATGTGGCGGGGTTGGTGGGACGAAACGGATCGAACCAGCAGAACGCCGCGGACCACTTTTACCCGGGCCAGGCCGGGAAGTGCCGCGCCGACCCGATTCCGGCGACCCGGGCGGGGGGCAGTGGCGGAAATGCGTGGTATCGCTTAACATAGACGTGTCCACCGGCCCTTCGTAGCCCCCGGCTCCTCCGCCCGCTTCGAGGAGTCTGCCGACGCACCGAGCGAGGTGACCTTGTCATCAGCCAACTCGAGCCGACGTATCCGCGCAGCCGATTTGCAGGTTGATCCTGACGCCCGCCCGGGCTGGGAGATCGCCGAGGACCGGATACCGCCGAAGGGCGAGCGCGTGTATTGCACCGAGGGCGAAGCCGAGGTCGCGCGCGTGTGCGGCAAGACGAGTGACGGGGGCCGCATCCTCGAGTTGCGCATCCTGGACCGCCAGGCGCCGCCCTTCTTCGCGGCCGCGTCCAACGTGCTGGTCCGGACACAGCCGAAGACGCGTCGGACCGCACGCCGGAAGTCGCGAGACGCACCAGGTCGCAAGTAGGGACGCCAGGCCGATCTGAGCGGTCTGCAACGACCCGGGTCGGGTTCGTACACGTGAGCGTCACCGGAGCCCCGGAGGTCGCTGATGCCCGAGCCCGGACCGCGCCTCTTCCTGTCCTACGCGCGCGGCGATGACGAGCCGTTCGTCAAGCGCCTGTACGAGCGGCTGACCGCCGACGGCTTCGACGTGTGGTGGGACCGCGAGCGCATGCCCAGCCGCGCCCTCACGTTCCTGAAAGAGATCCGCGAGGCCGTGCGCGCGAGCGACCGCGTCGTGGTCGTGATCGGCCCGAAGTGCGTGACGTCCGACTACTGTCGCGCCGAGTGGCAGGCCGGGCTGGCCGAGTCGAAGGTCGTGAACCCGCTCATGCGCATCGGCGAGCGCAGGCTGCTGCCGCCCGAGCTGGGTCAGCTGCACTGTCCCGACTTCCGCGAGGACGCGCGCTTCGACGACGCGTTCCGCGAGATGGTGCGCGTCCTGCTGGAGCCGATCCCGCCGCTGGGCGCGCTGCTGGGCGGCGTGCCCGATGTGCCGCCGCACTTCCAGCCCCGGCCGGACGATCTCACGCGCCTGGCCGTGCAGGTCCTGATCGACGAGAAGAAGCCGGTCGTGCTGACCGGGCCGCAGCGCGCGACCGTGCTGCACGGCATGGGCGGCACCGGCAAGTCGGTCCTGGCCGCCACGTTCGCGCGCTCGACGAGCACGCGCCGCTCGTTCGGCGATGGCGTCTTCTGGCTGACCGCCGGTGACAGTGTGCCGCTGGCGATCACGGCCGAGCTCGGCCGGCTGCTCGGCGATCCCGCGCAGCACCACCTCGAGCTGACCACGTCGAAGTCACGCCTGGCCGAAGTGCTGGAAGAGCGCAGCGCGCTGGTCGTGCTCGACAACGCGTGGCGCGTCGAGCAGATCGAGCCGCTCATCGATGCGATGGGCCCGAGCTGCCGGCTGCTCATCACGAGCCGGCTGGGCGAGCTGGCCACGGCGACGGGCGCGCACGCGATCGAGCTGGGCATCCTCTCGCCGGAGGCCGCGCTCCAGCACCTGGCCGACTGGACCGGCGTCGGGCCGGACGCGCTGCCCGCCGCCGCGAAAGATGTCGCGAAGGAGTGCGGCTACCTGCCGTTCGCGCTCGCGCTGAATGGCGCGATGCACCAGATGGGCGTCGCGTGGCCGGACCTGCTCGACGCACTGCGCAACGCCGAGATCGACTACGCCGAGCAGCGCTTCAAGGGCTACCCGTATCCGACCGTCCTCAAGTCGATCCAGGTCAGCATGGACGCGCTCGACGCCGCGGACGCCGATGCCGGCGCACGGCTGCGCGAACTGGCCGCGTTCCACGCCAACGGCGGCATCCCGGAAGGTGCGGTGGCCGTGCTCTGGGCGCACACCGCCAACCTCGCCGGCCGCCACGTCAGCAAGACGCTCGTGCAGCTGGCCGGCAAGGCGCTCATCCGGCTGGATGGCGAGCCGGCCGCGCGCCGCATCCTCATCCACGACCTGCAGCGCGATTACCTCGTGCGCGTGGCCGATGCGGCCGCGCTCAACACCTCGCTGCTCACCGCGTACGAGGCGTCCTGTGACGGCGCGTGGGCGAGCGTCGCACCGGATGGTTACGTGCACGCGCACCTGGTCGATCACCTGTACGCGGCCGGCCGAGCGGACACCGTCGACGCGCTGCTCGACATGTCCACACCCGAGGGCCGGAACGCCTGGTTCGAGGCGAACGCGGCGATCGACAACCTGACCGGCTGGCTGCGCGATGTCGCGCGCGCGGGCGCGAAGGGCGACGAGCCGGGCGCGGTCTATCGCGCGCTGATGGGGAACTCCGTCGAGTCGATGCTGTCGCAGATCCCCGCCGAGCTGCACGTCGCGCTGATGCGGGCCGGCACGAGCAGCGCGGCGAGCGCGCTGGCCGGCGCCCGTCGCATCGAGGACCCGGAGCCGCGCGTGCAGGCGATCCTGGCGCTCGTCCCGCAGCTCGACGAGGCCGAGCGCGCGCAGGCGCTGGCGGAGTGTCTCGCGACGGTGCGCGGGCGCGCAAACCAGGTCCAGGCGCGGTTCCTGCCCCGCATTGCCGCGCACTTCACGGGCGAAGAACGCAATGCGCTCGCCATGGAGGCGCTCGAGCAGGCGATGACCGTCGGCATCGCACCGTACCGGGCCGAAGCGCTGGGCGCCCTGCTCGATGTGCTCGAGCCCGGGCCCGTGCGCGCGCAGGTCACGGCCGAAGCGCAGTCCGCGCTCCAGGAGAGCGTGACGTCGCCTTCTTTCGCCGAGGCCGCGGCGGCCGTGCTGCCGCACATTCCGGACATCGCTGCGAGCGTGCTCGAGCAGTGCCGCGCGGTGGTCGAGCCGTTCACGCGCTCGATGGCGTTCGAGAAGATCGTGCCGCACCTGCCGCCATCGGATCGCGCGGCAGCGGCGCAGGAGGGCATTGCCAGCTTCGAGGCGTCCGGCGCGAACGGATTGTGGATCGTGATCTCGCTCGCGCGCCACATCCCCGGCTACGATCTCGATGCACTGATCCGGCGGGCCGTGACCGGCGACACGCGCCAGGTGCCCGCGCTCATAGACATGCTGCCGGACATGCTGGAAGGCGATGCGCTGCAGGCCGCGCTCGACACGATCGGCGAAGCGGCGGCGGCGTTCGACGAGCCCGATCGCACGCACACCCGCATCCGGCTGCTGGCGCACTACGCGCCGGACCGCCGGGCCACCGAGGTCGACACCTTGCTCCAGACGGTCGACGCGCTGCCGTACCCGACGTGGCGGCGCAACGCCTGCGCGGGTCTCATCGAACATGCTGGTCCCGCACAGCTCGGCGTAATCCGCAGCATCGTGGCCAGGCTCGATGATGCGGCGCCCGTGCTGGAGAGCGCGGCCCGGCTCGCGGTCCACGGCGAGGCGGCGCTGCGCGACGAGGTGCTCGGTCGTGTTTCGGCGCTGCCGGCCTCGCGCGAGAAGTTCATCGCCCTCGTCGCGCTCGCGCAGCCGGAAACGCCGTCGCAGCAGTCCGGGGCCACAGGTGCGGCCGCGCAGCCGCCGGGTGCGCAGCGCGCGGCGATCGTCGATGCCGCCTTCGCGCTGGCCGATGACCTGCCCGCGTGGAACCACGTCACCGATGCCGTGCTCGCACTGGCGCCGCTCCTCGATGATCACAGACGCA
>JBFFZF010000173.1:0-10366 GCA_041568755.1 Longimicrobiales bacterium
CCCAAGTCTCCCGCCTTCCCGCCCTCCCCCCGGGGCTTGCCCCAAGCCGCTGCGGTCTAATCTGGCTCGCGGTTCTCGGTGATGAGTCGGATCCCGCCGCTGCTGCGGATCCAGGCCCACGCCCACTGGATCATGACGAGCAGGCGGTTGCGGAAGCCGATGAGGTACACGACGTGGATGAGGCTCCAGCCGGCCCATGCGATGAAGCCCCAGAGCTTGAGCCCGCCGATCTCGCCGACGGCGGCGGCCCGTCCGATCGTGGCCAGGATGCCCTTGTCGAAGTAGCGGAACGCGGACCGCGCGGCGGCGGCGCCGGAGCCGGCTCCTCGCCGCGCTTCGCGCCGGATCGTGCGGGCGACGTAGCGGCCCATCTGGATGGCGGCGGGTGCGACGCCGGGTACGGGTTCGCCGTCCTGGTCGAGGGTGGCCAGGTCGCCGATCACGAAGACTTCGGGGCGGCCGGGGATCGTGAGGTCCGGCTGCACGCGGACGCGGCCCGCGCGGTCGACGGGCGCGCCGAGCGCGGCCCCCAGCGGGGACGCCTGGACGCCCGCGGCCCAGAAGATATTGCACGCTTCGATGCGTTCCTCGCCGACCATGACGCAGCCGGGCCGGATCGCGGTCACCATGGCCCGGGTGCGGACCTCCACGCCGCGCGCAACGAGCGCGGCCCCGGCCTTCTCGGACAGCACGGGCGCGAATGCGCCGAGGACGCGCTCGCTGCCTTCGAGCAGGATGACGCGTGCGGTCTTCGTATCGATCGCGCGGAAGTCGGACGGCATGACGCGGCGCGCGATTTCCGCCATCGCGCCGGCCAGTTCTACGCCGGTCGGGCCGGCACCGACGATGACGAACGTGAGCAGCCGGCGCCGCTCGGCCGGATCGAGCGAGCGTTCCGCGGCCTCGAAGGCGACGAGGAAACGGCGTCGCATCTCGAGCGCGTCCTCGACGGTCTTGAGGCCGGGCGCCTGCTCGGCCCATTCGGGATGGCCGAAGTACGCGTGTGTCGCCCCGGTCGCCACGACGAGGACGTCGTACGGGACATCGCCGTCGTCGATATGCACGATGCGCTGCTCGACATCGATGCCGGTCACTTCAGCGAGCCAGACGCGCACGTTCTTCTGCCGGCGCAGCACGGCGCGCAGCGGCGTCGCGATGTCACCGGGCGACAGCGAGGCCGTCGCGACCTGATAGAGGAGCGGCTGGAAGAGGTGGAAGTTGCGCCGGTCGATGAGCGTGATGTCGACGGGCGCGCGGGCCAGGCGGCGCACGCAGTTGAGTCCGGCGAAGCCTCCGCCGAGGACGACGACGTGCGGCCGTGCAGGCGAGTGCATCACAGCGTCGGGTCGGGTCGCGAGGGCGGCATTCGGTCCCATTCCGGCGGGCACAATGCCCGGGTCGGCCGGACCGGTTCCCGCTACGGGGAACTGGCCGGGACCACCAGCTTCTGGCCTGCGGCGATGCGATTGCTGCTCAGCCCGTTGAGCTGTTTCAGGGCGTCGACGCTCGTCGCGTGCTTCTGCGCGATCGACCAGAGCGTGTCGCCGCGGTTCACCCGGTAGGCGACGGTCCGGATCACGGATTCCTGCTCCACCTCGGGGTCGGCCGGGCCGCCTGCATCTGCCGCCGCGGGCGCTTCGGCGGCCGCCACCACGGTCCGCGTCCCGCGCTGGCGCTCGAGCTGATCGACCCAGGCCAGGTACGGCGTCGGGAAGATGGCGATGTGGTAATGCGCGGGCCGGCGCTCCCGCGTCGCTTCCAGGACGCCGGCCTTCTCCAGCGAGAGCAGCGTGTCCTCCAGCCAGCGGCGGCATGCCGACCGGTTGCTGATGCGCAGATCGACGGCCATCCCGGCCGGGTGGACCGACTGGTCGGACGCGTTGCGCGGCTGCCGCGTGGTCGGTCGCGTGAGGCTCGTCACGACGAGCTTCTCGCCGCACGCGGCCATGTACTGCTGGGAGAGCCGCTCGATGAACAGGCGCACGGCCGGGCGTGCGAAGGGCTGCGAGACGGCGGCCAGCTCGTAGTGCGCGGAGCCTTCGACCGGGACCAGCAGGCCCAGGCCGACGAAACGCCGTACGTCGCTCGTGGTGCGGAGGAACGAGTAGTCGTGCTGGCGCGCGACGTGGTTCTGCCGCTCGACGGACACGGTCGAGCCCCGCAGGGACTGCCCCTCGGTGGCCGCGGGCAGGCATGAGGCCGCGGCGATGCAAACGACGATCTCTCTGCGCATGTCAGGCTTCGGTATGGGGCCGATCCGCCGCCGGACAGGCGCGGATGACCGGTGCACGCGCAGAGCCAGGGGGAACTGGCTCCGGCCCTTCCGGGCAGAACGGGTGATCGGGGAAGGTCATCCCCCGGCTCGCCCCGGTCCACGCAGGATAATCGTAACGTGTGCCCATGTCCAGAGTTGCGTCCCTTCGGCTCCGGCCCGCTCCCGAACAGCGCGCCGCCCTGACACGTACGAACGGCGGTCCCGGCCGGTTCCGTCGAGCCCTTCACCGCTCCGCTGTGACGACCTATCATTGGCGGCGTGTCGTTACCCGCAGGCAGACCCGAAAGCGGGTCGGGACAGGCGACGGAGGGCGCGGCAACGCCGCGTTACAGTCTGCTCGCACTGGCCGGCCGTGCGCTCCGCCACCGCAACTTCCGGCTCTTCACGATCGGCCAGTCGATCTCGCTCATCGGCACGTGGATGCAGCAGGTCGCCATCGGCTGGCTGGTCTACCGGCTGACCGACTCGCCGTTTCTGCTCGGGCTGGTCGGCTTCGTGAGCCAGGGCCCGACGTTCGTGCTGGCGCCGCTGGCCGGCGTGCTCGCGGACCGGCGCGACAAGCGCCGGATCCTGCTCGTCACGCAAGGGCTGATGGCGCTGCAGGCGGCCACGCTCGCCGTGCTGGTGCTGACCGACACGATCGTGATCTGGCAGATCATCCTGCTCATGGCGATCCTCGGCGCGCTCAACGGGTTCGATATTCCGGCCCGCCAGTCGTTCCTTCTGGAGATGGTCGGCAGTCGTGAAGATCTGCCGAACGCGATCGCGCTCAACTCGTCGATGTTCAACGGGGCCCGGCTGGTCGGCCCCGCCATCGCGGGACTGGTCGTGGCCGCGGTGGGCGAGGGAATCTGCATCCTGATCAATGCGGTGAGCTACATTGCGGTACTCGGGGCGCTGCTGGCCATGCGCATCGCACCGCGCGACCGTGTGGCGACGCGCGGAGCGGTGCTGCGCCACATGACGGAGGGGTTCCGCTATGCCTATGGATTCCTGCCCATCCGGTCGATCCTGAGTCTGGTGGCCTTCGTGAGTCTGGTGGCCGTTCCGTTCAGCGTTCTGCTGCCTGTCGTGGCAACGGACGTGCTGGGCGGCGGTGCGGCGACGCTCGGTTTCCTCATGGCGGCTGTCGGGCTCGGTGCACTGGCGGGTGCGCTGTTCCTCGCCTCACGCACCACCGTGCGCGGACTCAGCCGGGTGATCGCGGCCGCTGCCACGCTGTTCGGCGTGGCGCTCATCGCCGTGGCCGTGTCCCGCACGCTCTGGCTGTCGCTGGCCTGCCTGACCGTCGCCGGCTTCGGAATGATGGTGCAGATGGCGGCCAGCAACACCGTGCTCCAGACCATCGTGGATGACGACAAGCGTGGCCGCGTCATGAGCCTGTACAGCATGGCGTTCACCGGGATGGCGCCCGTGGGCGCGCTGTTCGGCGGCGCGATCGCCTCCGCAGTCGGCGCCCCGCTGACGATCGCGCTGGGCGGCCTCGGCTGCCTGGCCGGCACCGCCGCGTTCACGCGCCAGCTGCCCGCGCTGCGCTCCAGCATCCGGCCGGTCTACACGCGGCTCGGCATCATCCCGGAAGTCGCGACCGGCATCCAGGCCGCCACGCACAACACTCGCCCGCGCGCCGTCCATGGATCTTGAGCGGCTGCCGTCCCGCAGGGCGGCGATCGTGCGTGCGGCCATGGCGACGGCCGCGGTCCTGGTGGCTCTCGAGCTGATCAGCATCCCCTTGCCCGGGATGCCGCCCGTCTCGCTCATCCTGGCCCTGATCGTCGGCGTGACCGGCGGCCTGTTCGGCATTGCCGGCGGCGTGACCAGCGCCGTCATCGTCTGTCTTTTCATGCTGCTCGAAGGCTTCTGGCCGGGCCACCTCTTCCCGCGCGACGCGGTGCTGCCCGGCCGTACGCTGATGGCCCTCGTCACGCTCCCGCCGCTCGGCTTCTTCGTCGGCTGGCTGCGCATGCGCGCCGGCGAACGCATCCGCTCCGAGCGCGCGGCCCGGCTCGTCATCGAGGCCGGCGAGCGGCGCTACCGTGAACTCGTCGAAGGCCTCGACGCCGTCGTGTGGGAGGCCTCGCCGCCCGACTACACCGTCGGCTACGTGAGCCGTCGCGCCGTCGAACTCTTCGGCTACTCGCTGGCCGACTGGCTGGCCAGCGACGCGATCTGGAAACGACTCATCCATCCGGACGACTACGCCCGGGAGATAGCCGCCCGCAACGCGGCCGTGCGCACCCGTGAGGGCTACCGCATCGAGCACCGCGTCATCACGCAGGGCGGGCTCGTGCTGTGGACCCGCAGCTTCGTGGACGTCGTCACGGGCCCCGACGAAGCCGTGCGCCTGCGTTGCGTCATGGTCGACGTAACGGACCGCAGGCGCACCGAGATGCTCGCCCGTGAGAACGAGGAACGTGTGCGCAGCCTGCTCGACCACGCTGCCGATGGCGTGCTCGTGCACGATGCGGACGGCCGCTTCGTCGATGTCAACCAGGCCGCCTGCGACGGCCTGGGCTACTCGCGCGGCGAACTGCTGCGCATGCGCATCGCAGACATCGAGATCGGCGTCGATGAGGCCGCCGGCCGCTCGCTCTGGCGCCGTCTCGAGCCGGGCGAACGGCTGCAGCACGACGCGCTCTACAGGCGCAAGGACGGCTCGACGTACCCGGTCGAAGTGCGCATCGGCATCTTCGAGTGGGGTGGCCGGCCGCTCGTCGTCGTGCTCGCCCGTGATGTCAGCGAGCGCAGGCGGCTCGAGCAGCAGCTCCGCCAGTCGCAGAAGATGGACGCGATCGGCCGTCTGGCCGGTGGCGTCGCCCACGACTTCAACAACCTGCTCACCGCCATCAAGGGCCACGCCGATCTGCTGCTTGCCGACGCGCCGCCGGGGACCCGCCAGGATCTCGAGGAGATTACCCGCGCCGCGGATCGGGCGGCCGCGCTCACGCGCAAACTGCTCGCCTTCAGCCGCCAGCAGATCTTCGCGCCCCAGACCATCGACCTGAACACCGTGGTCGCCGATACCGGCCGCCTGCTGCGCCCGCTCATCGGCGAGCACATCCACTTCGAGACACGGCTGCACGCCGCCGGCTACGTGCGCGCCGACCGCGGCCAGATCGAGCAGGTGCTGATCAATCTCGTCGTGAACGCGCGCGATGCGATGCCGGACGGCGGTCACCTCGAGGTCGCGACCTTCGACCTGGAAGTCGATCGCGAACGACCCTTCCGCCACACGTTCGTGCGCTCCGACGCGTACGTCGTGCTGCGCGTCCGCGACACCGGCCACGGCATGGACGCCGAGGTGATGTCGCGCCTGTTCGAGCCCTTCTTCACGACAAAGGAGCAGGGCAAGGGCACCGGGCTGGGCCTGGCCACGGCGTACGGCATCGTCAAACAGAGCGGCGGCTACCTGATCCCGGAAAGCGAACCCGGGCGCGGCGCGACCTTCCTGGTCATCCTGCCGCGCACCCGGTCCGAGCTCACGGCCGAACCGGCGCCAGCTCCGGCGTCCCCGCCCGAGGCGCCGGTTCCCACCGCCGCCAACGGCCAGCGGGTCGTGCTCGTGGTCGAAGACGAGGCGCCCGTGCGCTCGCTGGTGTGCCGTGTGCTGGCCCGGCAGGGCTACAGCGTCCTCGAGGCGGCGAGTGGCCACGACGCGCTCGAATGCGCCCGCGGGCACGAGGGCCCGATCGACCTGCTCATCAGCGACGTCGTCATGCCCCAGATCGGCGGCCGCGAGCTGGCCCGCACGCTGACCGCGTTCCGGCCCGACACGCGGGTCATCCTGATGTCCGGGTACGCCGACGACCTGCGCGTCCGCGGCGGCGACGTCCCCGAGGGGACCGCGATCCTCGACAAGCCCTTCACGCCGGACCAGCTGACCCGGAAAGTCCGGGAAATCCTGGCCCGCTGACCGCCAGGCCCGGGGCCGGCCCGCCTCCCGGGCCCGTCCCGATCCGACAGGTTGAGCGGGCGCGCCGCCCGGCCTATCTTTCTAGCCCGGCGCGTGTGCGGAACACGGCATGCGCCCGCCGGTTATTCACTGCGCCACCCGCTCCCGACCGGGCAGGGTGGTCCGCCAATCGACAGTGCATCTGCAGACGTTTACGGAGGCAAATCCATGATCCGGTCCCGTCACCTCGCGCCGGTCCTCGCGCTGGCCCTTCTGCTGCCCGCGCCCGCCGCGGCGCAGACGAACAAGGACAACCGTTGGACGCGCGACGCCGCCAAGTTCATGGGTCTCGCCATGACCCGTCAGGACAGGGCGGAGCGGCGCGGCTATTACAGTCAGGCGCTCGAGGCGCTGCGCGAGGCCTTCGACAGAGAGCCCGACAACGCGAAGGTCTGGTTCGTGGCCGGCCAGGTGCACGTCGGCCTCGGCGACTACATCGCGGCCGACACCTGCTTCGATCGTGCCATCACCATCGATCAGTCCTTGAACGATGACATCGAGGCCGAGCGTGAGGCCGGCTGGATGGAGGCGTTCCAGGATGGCGTCGAACTGATGGACCAGCAGCAGTGGGACCAGGCCCTGCAGGTGCTCGAGGCATCGGAGCAGCTGTACGACAAGCGGCCGGAGGCCCTGCTCAACATCGGCAGCATCTACGCGAACCGGAACGACCTGGCGCAGGCCGAGGATGCGTTCCTCAAGGCCGCCGAGGCGTCCGAGGGCCCGCTCCGCGCGCAGCTCGACAGCACGTCGCAGGCGGCCTGGGTCCGCTATGCCGAGATGTCCCGCATGAACGTGGCGCAGATGCGCGGCTCGCGCGGCGTCGACGCCTTCAGTGATGATGACTTCGATGCGGCCGCCGAGTGGTTCAAGAAGGCGATCGAGTTCAACCCGGTCTCACGCGACTATCTGTTCAACTACGTGCAGGCGCGCTACGCCAAGGCCAGCAAGCTCGAAGAGCAGATCGAGGCCTCGCCGGCCGATGCGGCGACGCTGACACCTCAGCTCGTCGAACTGTATGCATCCATCAAGGACGACGTCGCCAAGGTGCGTGAGTACGACCCGACCAGCGAGCACCTGCTGCTCATTCTGGTACGCGCGCAGCGCCGCCACGGTGAGCTGTCCGGTGACACGACCGGTGGTCGCGAGACCGCACTGGCCACGCTCGAGCTGATCGAGTCGATGCCGGTCGAGATCGTGGAGCTTTCCATTCAGCCGGACGAGGGCAGCGCGACGGTGACGGGCAAGGTCCGCAACAAGAAGGCTGCCGCGGGCTCCCCGGTGACCGTGAAGATCACGCTGCTCGGCTCGAAGGGCGAGTCGATCGGTCAGATGACGCTGACGGTCAACGTCGGTGAGGCGGACTCGCTCACCCCGTTCCAGCAGACAGGGGAGATCACGGGTCAGGTCGCCGGCTGGAAGTACGAAGTCTCGTAACGCGCGCGACTGCTGGATGGCGCGGGGCGCTTGTCCGTTGCGGCCAGGCGCCCCTCATCGCATCCCGGGCCGGCGCCGTAGCGGTTCGCCCCGGCGCGGCCGATCTCAGCCACCCCCCAGGCGGAAGCGCAGTCCGATCTGCACGAACGTGTCGTGCCGCCGGGAGTCGTCCAGATCGGGCGCAACCATGTCGTAGACCTCGGCCATGAGACCGAGGCCACCGACCATCAGGTCTGCCCCGCCGCCGTACTGCAGAACGAACTCGCGCTGGTCGGAGGGAAACAGCGTGTCGAACCGGTGGTCATCCCAGGCATAGTCGTAGCGCTTGAAGCCGCCCCCCACGAGCGCGTAAGGCTGGAACCCCAGGACGCGGGGCAGCGGCCGGAACGCGATGCCGGCGGTCATGGCCAGCAGGGTGCCCTGCCCGACGTCGCCGGTCGCACCGAGGCCATCCTGTCGGATCGTGGCACCGCTCGCGTAGGCGATCGTGCCGCGCAGGAACCCGGCTTCGAGGTTGACACCCATGCCGAGGGCGCTGCCCCGGAAAAGCCGGGTGCCGTTCCCGACATCCATCGGCGCTTCGCCCGGGCGATAGGCGCCGGCGGTCGGCGTGACGTGCAGTTGGGCGGCCGCGGGAACCCCGGTCGCGAGGACTGCGAAGGCCAGCGTCAGCGGAATCGCGCGAGGTCGCATCCTGCCTCCTTGTGCGGTACTCGAGGCGGTCCGGACGCCGGGGTTGCGTCGGGCCGGACCCTGTCTGAATGGCAACCCTTGTGCCACGGGCCCGGCGTTCATAGCGTAGCGTATTGTCGTTGAACGCGATACCCGCTCATGCCCGGCCCGGCCCGCACCGACCCCGGACAACAGGATCGACGCCATGCGTTCCCATCGAGGACACCCCGTGCCCCCCATCGAGGTCACCCGTGCCGGCGTGCTCGTGCTGCTCGCGTTCGGCCTCGCGGCCTGTGAGCCCGGTGCGTCAGTGCCCGCCCCGCTCGCCACGCCCGTCGAGCTGGCCTCGCCGGCCGGCGACGGCGCGGGCGAGCCGTTCCTGGCGCCGGCCTCGGGCGGCGGCGTCTGGCTGACGTGGCTCGAGCGGCAGGGCGAGGCGCACGCGTTGCGCGTCGCTCGGCTGCAGGGCGATACGTGGTCGGAGCCGCATTCCATCGCGACGTCCTCGTCGTTCTTCGTCAACTGGGCCGATTTCCCGTCCGTCTTCGAGCGTTCGGACGGCCGCATCGTGGCGCACTGGCTCGCCCGCAGCGGGCCGGGCCGGTACGCGTATGACGTCCTCACCGCAATTTCGGCGGACGGTGGGGTCAACTGGACGGAGCCCGGCCGGCCACACCGCGACGGCACGCAGAGCGAACACGGCTTTGTTTCGCTGTTCGCGCTGGCCGACGGCTCGACCGGCGCGGTCTGGCTGGACGGCCGCCAGACGGCGGCCGCGCACGAAGCGGCCGCCGGCAACGGGGGCGGGGACGGGCACGGCGTTCCGGGCGGGCCGATGACGCTGCGCTTCACCACGATCGCGGCCGACGGCACGTTCGGCGAGGACGTGCTGGTCGACGATCGCGTGTGCGATTGCTGTCAGACGGACGCCGCCGCGACGCAGGACGGTGCGGTGCTCGTCTACCGTGACCGCTCGGAAGGCGAAGTCCGCGACATCTCGGTGCGCCGGCTGGTCGGCGGAGTCTGGTCCGAGGCCAGGCCGGTACACGCGGACGGGTGGGTGATTCCTGGCTGCCCGGTCAACGGGCCGTCGGTCGCCGCGCGCGGCCGGGATGTCGTCGTGGCGTGGTACACGGCGGCCGAAGAGGCGCCGCGCGTCAACGTGGCGTTCTCGACGGATGGCGGCGAGGTGTTCGGCGCCCCGATCCGGCTGGACGAGGGCAATCCCGTCGGACGTGTCGATGCGCTGATGCTCGAGGACGGCAGCGCGCTGGTCAGCTGGCTCGAGCGGACAGCCGAAGGCGCGAGCGTCCAGGTCCGGCGGGTCCGCGCGACTGGCGCCATGAGCGAGCCGACGACGGTCGCCACATCGAGTGCGGAGCGGGCCAGCGGATTCCCGCGCATGACGCGCGATGGAGACCGCGTCGTGTTTGCCTGGACCGTGCCCGGCGACCCGGCGCGGATCCACGTCGCGGCGGCGCCGCTGCGCTAACATCCGGCCCCCGGCCCGCGTCTGAATCATGACCGTCAGCGCGGCCGGAGCGGCCGTCGCGGGACGGGGGTCACCGCACAGAAAAGGACACACCCATGTTCAGAAGGATGCTCGTTCTCGCGGCGCTGCTGGCTGTGCCGTCGATGCTGTCCGCGCAGGAGCGCGGCCAGCGCGGCGGGCGGGGCGGTATGATGGGCGGACCCAACCCCATCGAGATCGTGATCGGCAAGGCGGCCGACCTCAAGCTGAACGCCGACCAGACCACCAGACTCGAGGCGCTCAACAAGACGCTGGTCGCGAAGAACCAGCCGATCCTCGAGGAACTCACCAAGATGCGCGAGTCCGGCAACATGGACCGCGAAGTCATGATGGCGAAGGCCGGCGAGCTGCGCGCCAACAACGACGAAGCGCGCGGCAAGCTCAAGGACATTCTCAACGCCGAGCAGCTGGCGGCCGCCGAGAAGGCGATCGACGAGGCGGCGCCCGGCCGGCGCGGCCGCGGCGGCTGACCTCGGTCCCCTCCCGGACCGTCGCGCGCGCC
>JBFFZF010000174.1:0-10347 GCA_041568755.1 Longimicrobiales bacterium
AGGCCGAGGGCGGCCACGCCGAGTACGACGATGACGGCCGCGAGCCGCCATGGCCGGTTGCCCGACTTCGCGGCGCTCGGCGCGCCTTGCGCAGGAGGGACGGCCTCCACCGTCGACGAGGGCAGGGTCTCAGAGGCCGTACGCACGGGCGAGGCGCCCGTCCAGGCAGGCCGGTCGTCGCCGTCCGTCCCGTGCGCGCGTCCCGCGGGTACGGGGTCGCGCTCCCCTGCACCGAGTCCACCGCGTCGCAGCTCGGAGAGCAGCCTGCGGACCGAGGGGTCGGGCTCGCTCTCCAGTTCGCGCCGCACGAGTTCCTCGTGCGCTCTGCCGTGCGCGATCGCGGCGGGCCCGTCGCCCAGAGCCGCGAGTGCGCGCATCGTGCCCGCCGCATACCGGGCACTCAGCGGGTCGAGCTCGGCGAGGCGGCGCCAGACGCGGATCGATGCGCCGGGCCCGCCCCGCTCGTCCAGCCGGCTCGCGAGCCGTTCGTGCGCGCGCAGCACGGCCGCCCGGATCCGCGCCCGTTCCTGCTCCACCCACCGTTCGAAGTCCGGCACACACCCTGCAGGTAGAAGCCGTGCAGGAAATCCCCGGTGTACAGATCAATGACGGCCTCATCGTCCTCGGCGGCGAGGGCATCGAGCAGGTCCCCGATGTCGCTCGAGACGGCGGGCCCCAGCCGCAACTCCGGGGTGGCCACGATCGCCTCGCTGCCCGCGAGGCGGCGCAGACTGTAGAGGTGTTGGGCGAGCGTGTGGCGAGCGGACTCCTCCGCGCTCTCCGCCCAGAGGATGCCGAGGACGCTGTCGCGACTGATGCCCTTGCGGCCGGCCGCAGCCACGACCGCGAGCAGCCCCATCCGTCGGGGTCCAATGGATGGGGGGGGCGGATCACCGTCGATCCGCAGGCCACCCAGCGTGTGCAGGCGCAAGGCGCGTGCGCTTTGATCCGGCAGTGACAGGGCGATGATCCGCGGATGACGGGCCCGCCCTCGATCGTGCCAATATTGCCGGGGACCGCAAGCCCGGCAAGCGGCCGCGCGGGGCACGGTCCGGTCGCACGAGCGTCCCTTCGGCGAAACCGGGTCGGAGATCCGGTGCGAGGCGGCGCCTCTGCCCGTGATGCACCGGCACGGGGTCGGGATCCGGCGGCGGCTGAACCGGCGGCTCGCACGGCCGTCCGCTGCACCGGTCCAGCGCGGACGGTGTCCCTTGCGCGCGTCGCCTCGCCGTGCCAATCCTGCGCTTCGCATCGACTGCCCATGACGCGATCGGCAGGGAGGCGTAATGCGACCGCGTTCGTCCCGGACGTCACCTGTCACACGTCGGGCTCCGGCCGGCGTGCGGCCGTTCTTCGCGATGGCGTTGCTCGTGCTCGCCGGCGTGCTGGCGGTCACGCGCACCGCGGCGTCCGACACGGACGACGGGCAGTCGCCCGGCCCCGTGGATCCGCAGCAGGTGCAGGACCAGGACGACATGACGTGGGACGACTACCGTCCCATCCCCGGGATCGACTGGGCCGACCGATCGCTCGTTCCCGTGCGGCCGTTCCGTATCGCGCTGATCGCCATCGATTTCAGTGATCAGCCGTTCGTGATGACGCTGCCGAAGGGATCCGATCCGTTCGGCAACCCGCAGCTCGATCCCGTCCCGCGCGCGGCGATCCCGCAGTTCTATGCCGACTTCTTCCTGGAGCGGAGCGCACTGAATCACGGCCAGACGATCAACGGCTACTGGATGGAGCAGTCACGCGGGCGGTTCGGCATCACGGTCGTCGACGCGTACGGACCCTACCGCATGCCGAAGCCGCTGTGGGCGTACGGCCTCAACGAGTACGGCCAGAACGAGTCGACGCCGGACGGCAGCCGCGCAAACAGCCGCATGGAGCCCGATGTCGATTCGCTGTGGCGCGCCGAGCACGGGGACCTCCGCTCGAACTACGACGCGATCCTGCGCATCTACGCCGGCTACGACGAGACGACCGTGTGGCAGGAGTTCGGCGAGATGAAGTTCAACACGCGCGACGACATCCCGCCCGAATGGGGCAACCCGGATCCGACGAAGCCTCGCTGGATCCCGACGCGCTACGTCGAATGGACCAGCTGGCGTGCCGGCGCGCAGCAGTGGGGGCTCTCCTCGATGCGGCAGGGCGAAAGCTCCGGAACGATCACGCACGAGCTGGGTCACTTCGCGTTCCGCATCCCGGACCTCAACAACAATCCGTACGTGACCCCGTACCGCAGGGCGGCTGCGGGGGCATGGGACATGATGGACCGTGGCTCGTTCAACGGGCCGGGCGGGCCGCACATGCGCTGGGTCGTGCCGCCGATCGCGGGGGCCGCGATGCCGGCCGGCCTCATGCTGCGCAACCGTCTGGCCAACGGCTTCCTCGGCGAGCACGAGGTGCTGCGGCTGAGCCGGGACGGGCTGGCGCGCTCCGGTCCGGTCGTCGCGCGGGTCACTGCCCGCGCGGTCGAGCCGCTGCCCGGCACGTTCGCCGGCATCATCGTGCGGCTGGACGGCGCTGCACCCCACGACCGCACGCCGCCGAGCGATCCAGCGGTGAACCCGCTCTCGCCCGGTACCCCCAACTACAATTTCTACTCCCTCGAAGTCGTGCAGCGCATCGGCTACGACTCGTTCACGCCGGACAACGGCGTGCTGCTGGCCATGAACCGGGACAGCGCGCGCGGCAGCAATGGCGGGCCCAACGCGTTCAACAGTTTCATCTGGGTCATCGACGCGCACCCCGAGGACATCGACCGAGTCGATTACGTCCGGCCGAACGGCGAACGCGTCATGCGCACGATCGCGGACTATCGGCAGCTCAACGATGCGCTGTTCCACGCCGGGCTCGACTCGGGCAGCCGCTTCGAGTGGATCGATGAGCCCAACCGGCTGCATTTCTACATCATCGATCTCGAGCGGGACGATCGCGGCATCCGCGTCTATACGCTGGGCATTCGCTCGCTGGACGGCGCCGGTCCGCACACACGGCGTGTGGCGATCGACGCCCCGGCCGCCGCGCCGACGGTGAGCACGCGCGACGCGCCGATCACGTTCACGATCCGCAACACCGGTACGGCGGCGGCCGTCGAGCCGGACGCGCACGCGCTGGGGTTCGACGCGTTCGTGCGCTCGGACATCGTCCGATTGTCGGTCTCGATCGAAGGCGAAGGCTGGTCCGCGCGGTTGCCCAATGCGTTGTGCGATGTGCGCTTCGGTGGGAACGCTGCGGTGACCGTGTACGTGTCACGGGGCAGCGCACGCACTGCGACGCTGACCGTGCACGCCGTTTCGGAAGCCGATCCAGCGAAGCGCGACGCCGCGACGATGACCCTGCGCCGCTGATCCCGGCTGGCCGGGCGTGCGGCCATGAGGGAGGATTGCGCCACGCGACCCGCTCCGTCCGGACCACCGCCGCAGTCGGCGCGCATCGCCGGTGCGTCGAGGACTGGTGCCGCGCGCGCGCACCCGCTAGCGTATCCGATCCGTCGACATCAGGGGAGGCAGAGTGAGCACGTTCTACGAGCAGCTCGAGAAGGTCCGCAACGACGAAGGGTTCCTGGCCGCGCTCGACCAGAGCGGCGGCAGTACACCGAAGGCGCTGCGGCAGTACGGCATCGCGGAGAACGCCTGGGCGAACGACGACGAGATGTTCGCGGTTGTGCACCAGATGCGCACGCGCATCATCACGAGCCCCGCTTTCGATGGCGACCGGATCCTGGGCGCCATCCTGTTCGAGGACACGCTGAACCGCGAGATCGAGGGCCAGCCGACGGCGGACTACCTGTGGAAAGTGAAGCGCGTCGTGCCCTTTCTGAAGATCGACAAGGGTCTTGCTGCGGAGCAGGATGGCGTACAGCTCATGAAGCCGATTCCGGGTCTGGCCGCGACGCTCGAGCACGCGAAGCGCAAGAACGTGTTCGGCACCAAGGAGCGCTCCGTCGTGAAACACGGGAATGCCGCGGGCGTGGCCGCGATCGTCCGACAGCAGTTCGAGGTTGGAGACCAGGTCCTGGCGGCCGGCCTCGTGCCGATCCTCGAGCCCGAGGTCGACATCCACTGTCCGGACAAGAAGCAGGCCGAGCAGCACCTCAAGGCGGGCCTCCTCGAGCACCTGGGCGGGCTCGGCGATGACCAGCAGATCATGCTGAAGCTGACGCTGCCCGACGTGGACGACTTCTACGCGGACGTCATCGCACATCCGCGCGTGCTCAAGGTGGTCGCACTCTCCGGCGGCTACACCCGCGCCGACGCCAACGACCGCCTCGCCCGCAATCACGGCATGGTGGCGAGCTTCTCCCGGGCGCTCGTCGAGGGACTCCGCGCCGATCAGTCCGACCAGGAATTCAACGAAGCCCTGAACGCATCGATCGAGAGCATCTTCCAGGCCTCGCGCACCTGAGGACGCCGGCCCGTGCGTCGATCCGCACGGGCCCGGGGTTCGCTCGATTCATTCGCGACCGGCCCCCGCGAGGCGCTGGTGGATCGCCGCGACGGTCACATCCGCGATCCACTCGACCAGTTCGTGCGCGAGCGCCAGCGTGCGCTCGACCGGGGCCAGATCCACACCATTGATCGAGAACAGGCCGGCGCGCAGGCGCTGTTGCATGCGCACGTGCGTCGGATCGGTCAGCATCATGATGGCGGACGCGCTGAACTCGTCGTGAAATTCGACGGGCTGCAGTTTTTCGTCGATGCCACGCTGGCGCAGCCACTGCTGGCGGTCCACCCAGTTGTAGTACTCGGGCACGTGGATGACGCGCGTCCTGCCGTCCGTCCAGCGGGCGGACAGCTCGGCGGCGACCTCCTCCTGCGGCCGCTGGTTGCCGCCGCTGTCGCCGATGAAGACGATGTTCTCGAAGCCGTTCGCGCGCAGGCTGACGGCGATGTCCGTGAGCATGCGCTTGAAGGTCTCGGGTGTGACGCCGATCGTGCCCGGGTAGCGCAGTCCGCCGGGCGGCAGGTCCATGTTGCCCTCGGGTACGTACACGACAATCGGTGCGATCAGCGCGTCGCCCAGCTTGCGCGCGGTCGCGTACGCGGTCTGCCGCAGGATGTAGTTGTGCTTGCCCCCGGCCAGGTAGGGCCCGTTCTGCTCGACCCCGCCCGTCGGCACGAGGACGGTCCGCTTGCCGGCGCGCAGCGCGTCGCGGACTTCCATGAACGTGAGTTCCTCGATCCACAGCGACTCGAGCGCGTCGATCGGTCGGGGCGCGTTCGGATCGATGGGTGGCCCGCCCGCGCCGGGCCTGGCCTGCTGTTGCGCGGACGCCGCACTCGCCAGAAGGAGCGCGACGGAGACGGTGAGATGGGCGATCCGTGTCATGAGACCTCCCGCTCGGGGCAGGCCGATCCGGATCGCGGGGCGGCGCACGGCGGCAGCGGCCCGACGGATGCCCGCCGTCCATGAGGCGAGTCGGCAAGGTACGCGGGCAGGGGACGGGCAGCCAGTGGCCGCTGCGCGGCGCGCCGGCTGCATGCGCGCTGGCGGTCGGCAATCGTGTCACCGTTTGTCCACAGCCGTGTGAGCGGATGGTGCCGGCGCCGCGTCGAGGCGCAGGCCCGGCGCGGCCTTTTCCGGAAGGGGCCGTCGGCGCGTGGAAAACGCGCACGATCGAGCCGCGCACGCACCTTGACGCCCATGCGGCCGCCGGGCAGATTCCCGCGCGCTCCGAACCTCGCCCTTCATGTGTTCCTGCGGGGTTCCGGCGCGCGCATTGAACGGATCCTCGGGGGCGGCCACGACGCCGCTTCCTTCTGTGTTCTCAACCCCGGAGAAAACAGGAGCAACATGAAACGACTTGCAAAGTCCGGTCTGGCTCTCGCGGCGCTCGCGCTGTTCGTGCCGGGTGTCCTGGCCGCACAGGTCACCACGGCGACGATCAGCGGCGTGGTGAGCGGCACGACGGGCGCGCGCCTGGCGGCTGCGACGGTTGTCGCGGTGCATCAGCCGTCGGGCACGACGTACACGGCCACGACGCGGGCCGACGGCCGGTTCACGATCCCCGGCATGCGCGTCGGCGGTCCGTACCGCGTGACGGTCAGCATCATCGGCTACCAGGACGACTCCCGCGACGATGTCTACACGAGTCTGGGCGTGGCGACCGACCTGGTGTTCACACTGCGGGAGCAGGCGATCGCGCTCGAGGGCATCGTCGTCGCAACGGAGCGGGACGCGATTTTCAGCTCCGAGCGGACCGGCGCGGCGACGACGGTGACCCGTGCCGCGCTCGCGTCGCTGCCCACGATTTCGGGCCGTCTCGAGTCGATCACCCGTCTCACGCCGCAGTCGGGCGGCGGACTGTCGTTCGCCGGGCAGGACAGCCGGCTGAACAACATCACGGTGGACGGCTCGTTCTTCAACAACTCGTTCGGTCTGGGCAGCTCGCCCGGCGAGCGGACCGGCGTCGCCGCGATCTCGCTGGCCGCGCTCGAGGAGGTGCAGGTCAACATCGCGCCGTTCGACGTCCGCCAGGGCGGCTTCGTGGGCGCCGGCATCAACAGCGTGACGCGCAGCGGGACGAACGACGTCTCCGGCTCGCTGTACTACAGCTTCCGCGACGAGGGGCTCGTCGGGACGGACGCGCGCGGCCTGGACTTCAACCCCGGCACGTTCGATGAGACGTGGTTCGGCGGCTGGATCTCCGGCCCGCTCATCCAGAACAAGCTCTTCTTCTTCGGCAGCTACGAAAGCGAGGGCCTGACGCAGCCGGGCACGACGTTCCGCGCCAACACCGGCAGCGAGACGGTCGGCGGCAGCATTACCCGCGTCAAGTCGTCCGACCTGGACGCGCTCAGCTCGTACCTGTCGTCGAACTTCCAGTACGAGACCGGCCCCTACCAGGGCTACGACCACGAGCGGCCGGCCAAGCGCTACCTGGCTCGCCTGGACTACAATCTGAGTGACCGGCACAAGCTGAGCCTGCGCTACAACCGGCTGGACTCGGACACGGACGTGCTGCTGTCCAACTCGTCCTCACTCGGGTTCGGCACGCGGCGCACGAACACGAACGGGCTCAACTACCAGAACTCGAACTACCAGATCCTCGAGAACATCCGGTCCATCGTCGGCGAGTGGAACGCGATCATCGGCAGCAACATGGCCAACCAGTTCATCGCGGGCTACACGACGCACGATGAGAGCCGTGCATCACGCGGCACGTTCTTCCCGATGGTCGACATCCTCGAGCAGTCGACGGTCTACACGACGTTCGGCTTCGAGCCGTTCACGCCGAGCAATGAGTTGCGCTACAACAGCTTCCAGGTGCAGAACAACTTCACGATCTTCGCGAACCGGCACTCGCTCACGTTCGGTGTGAGCGCGGAGCGCTACGAATCGGAGAACGTGTTCTTCCCGGGCTCGCAGTCCGCGTACGTGTACAACTCGCTGGCCGATTTCTACACGGATGCGAACGACTACCGGGCCAACCCGAACCGCACGACGTCGCCGGTCACCCTGCGTCGGTTCCAGGTGCGCTGGTCCAACATCCCCGGCCAGGAGAAGCCGATCCAGCCGCTCGAAGTGCTGTACGCCAGCGCCTACGCGCAGGACGTGTGGCAGGCCACGCCCGACCTGAAGATCACGGCTGGCGTGCGGGTCGACCGGCCCTCCTTCGGCGACACGGGCTTCAAGAACAGCCAGGTCGACGGGTTGAACTTCCGTGACGAGACCGGCGCGACGGTCAAGTTCTCGACGGACAAGCTGCCCGACGCGAAGCTGCTGTTCTCGCCACGCGTCGGATTCAACTGGGATGCGACCGGCGATCGCAGCACGCAGGTGCGCGGCGGCACCGGCATCTTCACGGGTCGGCCCGCCTACGTGTGGATCTCGAACCAGATCGGCGAGAACGGCGTGCTGACCGGGTTCGAGCAGATGGACAACACGCGCAACCGGCCGTTCCATCCGGATCCGAACCGGTACAAGCCGACCAATGTGAACGGCCAGCCCGCGGCCAGCTACGGGCTCGCGTTCACGAATCCGGACTTCAAGTTCCCGCAGATCTGGCGGACGAACCTGGCCGTCGACCAGCGGCTGCCCTGGAACCTGGCCGCCACGGTCGAGTTCCTGTACGGCCGCGATGTGAACGGCATCTACTACATCAACGCGAACCTCGCGCCCACCAGCGCGGCGTTCAGCGGCGCGGACGCCCGGCCCCGTTGGGCCTCGGGCAACCGTATCAACAGCAACATCACGAGCGCGGTCGTCCTGAAGAACCAGAACGAAGGCACGTCGTGGAATCTCGCGTTCTCTCTCGAGCGGCCGTTCGGGGAGGGCCTGTTCCTGAAGGCGGGCTACAGCTACGGCGAGTCCATGAACACGGTCGACCCGGGCTCGATCGCGTTCGGTTCGTGGAACAACAACCAGCACGCGGGCGATCCCAACAATCCCGGCATCAGTTTCTCCGCCAACTCACCCGGGCACCGAATCTTTCTCGCCACGTCCTACCGGCGTGAGTACCTGCGCTTCGGCGCCACCAGCGTGTCATTGTTCTGGCAGGGGTTCACCGGTGGCAACACCAGCTACACCTTCTCCGGTGACCTCAACGGCGATGGCGGCACGAACAACGACCTGATCTACATTCACCGCAGCACGTCGGAGATGAACTTCCAGACGTTCACGACCGGTGGTGTGACGTACACGGCCGAGCAGCAGGCCGCGGCGTGGGATGCCTACATCAACCAGGATCCGTACCTGAGCAAGAACCGCGGCCGTTACGCCGAGCGCAATGGCGTGTTCCTGCCCATGGTCTACCGCGCCGACCTGAGCATCGGTCAGGACCTGTTCACGAACGTCGGCGGCCGGCGCAACACGCTGGGCGTGCGCATCGATTTCCTCAACGTCGGCAACCTGCTCAACAGCGACTGGGGCGTCGGCCAGCGGCTGGTCAACGCGCAGCCGCTCATCGTGCCGACCACCGCGCAAGGCGGTCCCCTCGACCCGGCCAACGGCCAGGCCCGGTACCGCATGCGTGTCGTCGACGGCAAGCTGATGGACCGGTCGTACGAATACGTGTCCGGCTTCGGCGATGTGTACCAGATCAAGATCGGGCTGAACTACACGTTCAACTGATCCGCCCCGATCTCGAGGCAGCAGAACAAGCAGCCCCCCGGCGCATGCGCCGGGGGGCTGCCCCTTTCCCCTCACCCCTTCCCCTTCAACTCTCCCTCTCCCTCTCCCTTCCGTTCCTCACCGAATCCCGACCTGCCCCCGCACGTCCGCGATGAGCCGGGCAGGGTCGTAGCCTACGCCGTCCCGGAACACGAGCGTGACATTGCGGATGTCGGCTGGTGACGCAACCGGATCGCCGCGCAGCACGACGAGATCGGCGCGCTTGCCGGGCTCGATCGAGCCGTAGAGTGAGTCCTCGCGCAGCACCTTCGCGCCGTTCAACGTCATGATGCGGATGGCCTCCTCGGCAGAGAAGCCGGCCTCGACGAGGATCTCGTAGTTGCGCTGGTCGCCGTAGCCGGGCAGGCTGCCGTTGCCCCATGGGTCGACGCCCGCGGCCAGCAGGCCGCCGGCGCGCACGAACTCGCGTTCCCATTGCATCATCTTCTGAAAGAGCAGGAGCGGGACGCTGAACTGCGTCGTGCTCATGAGCGCGGCGCGGTCCGCGTCCAGCGCCTGGCGCGCCTCGGGCGCGAGTGCGTCGAGCACGCGCGGGTCGAGCGGCGCGCGCTCGCGCACGAACAACTCGTACACGGAGAGCGTGGACGTCACGGAAACGCCGTTCGCGATCAGGTCGCGGAACGTCGCCTTCACGTCCTCGCCCATGATGTCGACGTCGACCTGCGCGCGCATGTTCTCGGGCGGACAGGCGTCCGGCCGTTTGTCCCTCACGTAGTCGCTGTTCGTGATCAGCCCGTGCTCGAGGTTGTCGATGCCGAGTGCGGCCGCCTCACGGAACGTGACCGAACAGAGGTGGCCCGTGAAGCCCATGCCGCGGCGGTGCGCCTCGTCGATGGCCGCGCCGAGCACGGCGCGCGTGATGCTGCCGCTGGCCTTGAGCCAGGTCACGCCTTCCTCGGACCAGTAGGCGACGACGCGGCGGGCATCGGCCTCCGTCATGAGCGGCGGCGAGTTGGCGCCGGGCCCGCCCGGCCCGTTCAGGTAGGGCCCGCTGGCATGCACGCGCGGGCCCGGTTCCTGACCGGCCTCGATCGCGCGTTTCATGTTCAGCTCGGCGTACGGGTGCTGCGCGCCCGCCGTCCGGATCGTCGTGACGCCGCCTGCCAGGTACAGGCGAGGGCCGGTGAACGACATCTGCACACTGCGCCCGCCGAACGCGTAGTACGTGTGGTTGTGCAGCCCGACGATGCCGGGAATGACGGTGTGGCCCGC
>JBFFZF010000175.1:0-10331 GCA_041568755.1 Longimicrobiales bacterium
CGACCAGGCAGCGCCCTTCGAATTGTCGTGCGCGTCATTCCCAGCGGACATCACCGAGAGCATGCTTCGCGAACGGTACGGCGAGGACAACGTGGTTGCCGGTTCCGTGACGGGTCGAGAAGACGATGCGCGCGACGGGACGCTCCTCTTTCCCCGAGATTCCGCGTCGGTCCTGGAAATCGAGTGGCACGACAGTTCGAGGCAGCGTCCGCGCTGGATTCAGGCGAAAGGCGAGAGCGGCCGCTGGACCACACCTGCGGGCATCCACCTGGGAATGGATCTGCGCAGCCTCGAGCGGATGAACGGTCGGCCGTTCCGACTTGCCGGGTTCGTCAACGAAATCGCCGGCATGATCCAGTCGTGGGCCGGTGGGCGGCTGGAGCGGCCGCGTGCGACCGGCTGTGAACTGACGATCTACCTGTATCCTCGGCCGGAGACGACGGGCCCGGACGGACGGTTCCGCGAAGTGGGCCTCGGCACGAACTACTCGTCCGGCCATCCGGCCATGCAGCAGTTGAATCCACGGGTGGTGGCGATCGGACTGCACTACGGGGGCGATTAGGCGGCGGCCTGCCCTCGACATGCGCTGAGCCGGTGATGCGGGCAGACCCGGCACTCGAACCCGTCAGTCGGTGACGGGACAGGTGCGCCGCCCGTCGGCGTTCGTTCGCAGCGGTTCGCTTCGCTCAGCGGCCCACGCGCCGCGCGACCTCGTCGGTCCAGTTCGTGATGACGCGCAACCGATGCGTCGTCTCCTCCGACCGCCCGAGCACGACCAGATGGCGCCGCCCGTCGGGTGCGATGTCGTGTGACCGCCACGCCACGTTGATGAACGGCCCGCTCGCGACGATACGTGGGCGGCCGAACGTCGTGGAGCCGGGTCCGGGAACGGACACGGCATACAGATCCTGGCCCCAGCGGTAGATCAGCTCATCGCCGCGCGGCGACCAGATCGGTTCCTCGCCGCCATCGAGCGAGACCTTCTGGCGCACGTTCCTGCCATCCGTGGGCACGACCAGCACCTCGTACTGCCCGGGCTCGTTCGAGACGTACGCGATCCAGCGGCCGTCCGGCGAGTACACGGGCCCCCACGCCGACGGGAACGTGTCGATCGGCATCGGATCGCCGCCGGCTCCGAGCGGGAAGATCCAGGCGCCGCCGAAGCCGACATCGCCCTGGCCGATCGCCGTTGCCGTGTCCGGTGCGATGTCCTCGATCATCCAGCCGGTTCCGAGCGTGTCGCGCGCACCGGTGCTCTCGACCAGCTGACGGATCGAGATGGATGGCTCCGTCGCGCGGGTCGCCATCTCGGCGTACACGAGTTGCCGGCCGTCCGGCCACCAGCGCGGCAGGAGCGGCGGGCCGCGCGTGAGCATCCGGCTCTCCGTGCGAGCCTCCAGATCATAGATGCGCAGCTCCATGTCTCCCGTCACCAGGTAGATGAGCGCAGCGAGGCGCCGGCCGTCCGGTGAAAGATCGAAGGTGCCGTAGGTCTGCGGAGCGAAACCGAGGCTGTCCACCGTGCCGTCGCGGCTCGCCCAGGCGAAGGCGCCCACGACCCCATCGCTCCCCGGCGCATACACCAGCGTGCCGCCTGCGGACACGGCCCAGTGCGCGCCCCAGTCCCGCCGCACGTCCGCGATGAGTTCGACGGGGCTCCCGCGGATTTCGTGCGCAGCCGGATCGAAGGGTACCGCGACGAGGCCGGACGACGCGGCGTAGACCAGATGTCCGGAATCGAGATACTGCGGCTGCCGTCCGACGATCGTCGCAGCACGATCGACTTCGTTCACCGCGACCGGGCCAGCCGCGGTCAGAACACGGGTCTCCCCCGTCTCCAGTTCGGTCACGCCCAGGCGCTGGACCCCGAACGCCGGCATCAGCTCGACGAGCGCGTAACGGCCACCGGGCAGGACACTCGGATTCGCCCGCGCGATCAGCGGTGGACCCGGCAGCTCCTGCGGCGCGCCACCGGATGCCGGCACCCATGCGAGTGTGGTGGCTTCCCGCATCGCCACGAGGATGCGCTCACCTTCGGGCCATGCGAGTCCGGCCGGTTCGGGCACGCGCGCCAGCGGGATCGGTGCGCCTCCGCCGATCGGGACCTTGCGCAGCTCGGCGCCCGCGAAGAACGCGACCCACGCGCCGTCCGGCGAGATGACCGGCCCGTACGCGCCTTCCGTGCCCTCGATCGGCGTCGCGACGAATCCTTCGCCCAGGTTGCGGCGGTACAGGCGATCGCCCGCGCGCTCCCGCGCCGCGTACACGAGCACCGTACCGTCCGGTGACAGCACGAGCGCACGGCGGCCGCCGCCGAGCGTGCCCTGCCCGACGAACACGAGCGGCGCGGAATCCGGCAGCGCGATGTCGAAGCGCAGTGCAGCGGCCTCACCCGAAGGCGCACCGAGGCGATCGCCGAGCAGGGCCAGCGCGGCGATGGCCAGGCCGGCGGCACCCACGATCCAGCCGGCCCTCGACCGGCGCACGACCACGCCGCCGCGGGCGGCCCGCACCGGCGCGCGCAGCGGCGCTGCCGCACCGCCCTTCAGCGCCGCCGCGAACGCCGCGGCACTCTCGAAGCGGTCCGCGGGCAGTTTCTCGAGCGCGATCGCGATCGCGTCCGCCACGTGCGGCGGCACCGTCCGGCGCAGCTCGACGACCGGGCGCGGGTCATCGGTCACGATCTTCATGATGACCTGGTGCGCCGTGCTGCCCGTGTGCGGCGGATCACCCGCCAGCATCTCGTAGAGCACGCAGGCCAGCGAGTAGATGTCGGACCGGCCGGTGAGTTCTTTCTCCGCCGTCGCCTGCTCCGGCGACATGTAGTGGGGCGTGCCCAGCGAGAGGCCCGTCTCCGTCATGCGGCCGCCCGCGGCCGCGCTGACGGCGAGCGCGATGCCGAAGTCCGCGACCATCGCCCGGCCATCGTGCAGCAGGATGTTCTCCGGCTTGATGTCGCGGTGGATGACGGCATTCCGGTGCGCGTAGTCGAGCGCGTCCGCGATCTCGCCGGCGATGCGCACGGCCTCGTCCACGCCGAGCTGCCGCTCGCGGTCCAGCCTCTCGCGCAGCGTCTCGCCCTCGATGTACGGCATCACGTAGTACAGGAATCCCGCGGCCTCGCCCGAATCGAAGAGCGGCAGGATGTGCGGGTGCTGCAGCGCGGCCGTGGTCTTGATCTCCTGGACGAAGCGCTCGGCGCCCAGCACGGCGGCCAGTTCGGGCTTGAGGACCTTGAGCGCGACCTTGCGGTCGTGCTTGAGGTCCTCCGCCAGATAGACCGTGGCCATGCCGCCCTCACCGAGACGGCGCTCGATGCGGTAACGCGCGTCGAGCGCGGCGTTCAGGCGTTGCGTGGCTTCGGCCATGGCGCAATCCGTTGTTGAGGCGGTGGCGCGGCCAGCGGTCCCGGGGCTGGTACACGGTCAATGTAGGCCGGACCGGCGGCTCGATGCGAGCCAGATCGAGTGCTGCGCATGCAGGCCACGCGCAACTCCGTGGTTAGCGCCCGCAGATCGAAGCGCGAGCGCCGCCAGGAGAAAGCCGTGCGGCCGCGCGCACCGCGCTGTATCTTGTGCCCGCCGTCCGCTCTGGATGCATGCGGGTCCTTCAGCCGGAGGTCAGGGTTGAGACGCTGTCTCGCCTGCGCGCTGCCGTGGATGCTGGTGGTGGCCGGGGCCGCAGGGGCGATGGCCCAGGCGCCACCGGCCGGTGTCCGCATGTTCACCACGGCGCACAGCTTCCATGCGTTCGTGCCTCCGCTCATCGAGGAGCTGGCCCTGAAGGCCGGGATCGCAGGGCACCGGCAGATCGGCGTTCAGCGGCTGGGCGGGTCCACAGTCCTGCGGCACTGGCACATCGCGGACAGCCTCGACGCCGCGAGGCCGGCCCTGACGCGCGCGGAAGTCGATGTCTTCACCATGAGTCCGATCGTGTCGGTTCCGGACGAAGGCATCGAGCGGTTCGCCGAGCTGGGCCTCGCGCACAACCCCGACCTTCGCCTGTTCGTTCAGGCGTCGTGGATCCCCGGGGAGCAGCGGCTGCCTGTCCTCGAGCCGGAACGCGAGCGCTGGCTCGCGGACAACGCCCTCCGTGACGCCACGCCCGTCGCCGACCTGTGGCCGGCCATCGACGATTTCCGATCGCGCATCGAGCGACAGGTCGATGCGCTGAATCGCGGTTATGGCCGGCAGGTCCTGTTCGTGGTGCCGGTGGGTGACGCCGTTCTGCGACTGCGCGAGATGGTCGAGGCCCGGACGTTCCCCGGTATCGCCAGGCAGTCGGACCTGTTCCGGGATGCCGTTGGCCACGGTCGCGGTCCGATCAATGCGCTCACTGCGTACTGCAACTTCGCGGCGATCTACCGGATCAGCCCCGTCGGTCTGGATCTCGAGGTGGCGGGTGTGACGCCCGAGCAGCACAGGATCCTCCAGGAGCTGGCGTGGCGAACGGTATCGACCTACACGTATGCCGGAATCATGCCTGCGTCCGACCGTGAGCAGCGCGAGCGCCGATGAAGACGCGACTGCACCGGATCTTCCTCATCGTCGCAGCTGTGACGTACGCCATTCTCTGGCTGGGCTCCAATTTCAGTGCGTTCGCCGACGCGATCCGCGACAGCCTCATCCTCGAGGCGCTGGTCGCGGCGCTCGTGTTCGATCTGCTCTGGCAGCTGATGTCCCGCGAGGATGCGGAACGACAGGCGGCGCGCACCGACGCCTTCGTGCGTGCTGAACTCGATCGGCAGGGCACGCTGCTCATGAGCCTGTTGCCGCTGCTCGGCATGAAGTCGGCAGGCTCGAGTGCCCAGCTCCCCTCGCAGGCGAGACGGCTCGTCGAAGCGGGCGCCACCGAACTGGCCGACGTCGCGGCCCGCGGCCAGATCCGCATCCGGGGCCGTCACGCCGTCCTCGATGAGGCGCTCGCCGTCATCCGGCAGTCCGACCGGACAGCGTACACCAAGAACCACATCCCGGCACTCGTCTGGCAACGCGATCCCGCCGGCCGGAAAGTCACCGAGTACCTGGAGCAGCAGCAGAAAGCCGCGCTCGCGAACGGTCTCATCCGCATCCACATCTACGACGAGGCCACGCTGCCGTCCTGGTCCGCGGAAGAGTGGGACGCACTGGTGTGGCTGGCCCGGCAGCACACGGGACCGATGGAGTTCCGCGTCTGCTCCGCCGCATGGGACCGGCGCAGCTCCGAGTTCGACAGCCGCGGTCTCGTGCTGGGGTGGCCCGACGGCGTGGGGACCCTGCTGCTTTTCGAGCAGCCCTACATCGGCACGACCGAGGGCCGGCTCATCTGGGCGGAGCCCACGGTCGAGGCCGCGCGGCATCATCTGGAGATGCTGCTCGAGCATTCCGAGCCGTTCGAGCCGTTCGCCGCCGCACGTCGGCCACAGAGCAGATCCGCTCACCCGTGACCGCGGTGGATGCGTAACCCGATGCGCGGTCAGCGGCCCGGTGCCATCACGCCGTGCTTCACGAGAAACGCTTCGATCGCCGTGTACGCGCGCCCGTCCTGCTCCGCGCCGAAGCCGCCGTGCTGGCCGCCCGGGATCGTGATCAGCTCGTTGGGCACCCCGGCGGCGGTCAACGCCTCGTGCAGCCGGACCGCGTGCGAGTAAGGAACGACGCGGTCGGCATCTCCGTGGATCGTGATGACCGGCGGCAGGCCGGACCGGACCCACGTGAGCGGTGACACGCGGCGCGCGACCGCCTCACGGTCCGGCATCGAGCCCAGCCATGCCACTGCGTAATTCTGCATGTTCGGGCCGTCGAGGAGATCGACGACGTCCGTGATGCCGAACCAGTTCACGATCGCCGCGACGCGGACCTCGCCCGTGCCCGCGCACGGCCGGTCCAGACCTGCCGAGACCGGCAGCATGCCCGCCATCAGCGAGAGGTGTCCGCCCGCCGAGTGCCCGGTCACCACGATCCTGGAGGTGTCGACGTTGTACGTCTCCGCGCGGGCGATGATCGTGCGCAGCGCGCACCGGATGTCTTCGACGGCGGCGGGCGCGAGCGCGTGCCGTGCCAGCCTGTACTCGACGTTGACCACCGTCCAGCCCATCGCCAGGTAGGGCAGCGTCAGCAGCACGGACGACTCCTTCGTGCCGCCCACCCAGCCGCCGCCATGGATGTAGATGAGCGTGGGCGCCGGCGTTGCGGAGCGGGACGCGTAGACGTCCATCTTCGACTCGTAGCCGCTGGCCGTCATGTACGTGAGGTCCGTCAGCACGCGATGGCTGGACGTGAGTGGCACGCCCATGCGCATGGCCGGCGACTGCTGGGCCGCCGTCGCCGGCGCCGCGGCCACCGAGAGCAGCAGCAGAAGGAAGCCGGACCCCGGAAAGACTCGTCGCAGAACATGGAACATGGTCACCTCCGTCAGCGTCCGGTGCGCGAGCGGGCTGCACAGCACAGGACGGGTCGCGTGGAATACGGCGCGCGGTCTGTGGCCGGGCCGAAACGCAACTTCGGAAAGCCTGTCGAAACGGACAAGGGCTGCGCGGGCCTCGCCAAACCGCCGCGGGGTCCGCATCTTGGCAAAATTCCTCCCGCAGGCGGATGCGGTGCCCTGCCGACGACGGCGCGGGACACACCCGAAACGACGAGTCCGATCATGCGCATCCTGACGACGATCCTGCTGACTGCACTGCTCCCGCTGCCGGCCGTCGCGCAAGGCCGCTTCGCTCGCGCGACGGACATCGGTCGCGTCGACTCGATCCGCTCGGCCACGCTCGATGAGTTCCGGCCCTACCTGGTCTACACGCCGCCGTCCTACGAGGACAGCACGGTCACGCCGCAGCACTATCCCGTCCTGTACCTGCTCGACGGCGACGGCCATTTCCACTCCGTGAGCGGCCTCATCCAGATCCTGGGCACCGGCGTGAACGCGACGTACGTCGTGCCCGAGATGATCGTGGTTGCCATCCCCAACACGGCCCGGAGCCGCGACCTCACACCGACCCGCGTGGAGCGCGCCCCCGACGGCGGCCCGCTGCCGCCCGGCCTCGCGAACACCGGCGGGAACGCACGCCTGTTCACGTTCCTGCAGACGGAACTGATCCCGCACATCGAGTCGCAGTACCGGACCCTGCCGTACCGCGTGTTCGTGGGCCATTCGCTCGGCGGGATCACCGTGCTGAACGCGCTGTACACGATCCCGGAAACCTTCAACGGTTACATTGCCATCGACCCGAGCCTGTGGTGGGACGACCGCGTCCTGCTGCGCAGGGCGCGCGAGTACTTCGCGTCGGCGCGGCTCGAGGGCAAGGCGCTCTGGGTCGCGCAGGCCAACACGAATACGCCCGGCGACACCGCCCGCAACAATCACTTCGAGGCCATCACGCAGTTCAACGCGATCATGAAGACGTTCGACCGGAGCGGCCTGCGCTACGGGTTCCGTTACTACGACGACGACAGTCACGGCTCCGTCCCGCTCATCGCCACGTACGACGCGCTCCGCTTCTTCTTCGAAGGCTACGGGATCGCGTTCCCGCTGGTCGTCGAGCGGCCCGCACTTCTGACCGAACACTTCCGCGGCGTCTCCACGCGGCTGGGCGTGACGATCCGGCCATCGGAAGGCATGCTGCGCCAGTTCGGGCAGGCGATGATGGGCCAGGACACCGCCAAGGCCATCGAGTTCGGCCGCATGCGCGTCGATCTGTATCCGGAGAGTTATCGGGCGCATGAGTTCCTGGGCGATGCGTACGCGGCGCAGGGCGAAGTGCAGCAGGCGAGGACGCACTACGAGCACGCGCTCGCGCGCAGCGCCGGGAACGCACGGATCCGCGAGAAGCTCGACAAGCTGGGCAGCTCCTGACCCGCGCCTGGAGCGCAGGAACCCCCGGTCGGCACGTCATCCAGGCCTGGACGCGCGTCGTCGCGAGCCCTCAGGCCAGGGGAAGCCGCACGCGCGATGTGAACCCCGTATCCTGACTGTTTTCGAGGGTCAGCGTGCCGCCGTGCGCTTCGGCGATCTGGCGGGCGATGGGAAGCCCGAGACCGGTGCCGTCGGGCTTCGTGGTGTAGAGCGGTTCCCAGACCCGAGCGAGCTGATCGCCCGAGATGCCCGCGCCTTCGTCCCTGACCTCGACCACGACGTGAAAGGCTTCCGTTCGTGCCACAACCTCGACCACGCCGCCGGCCGGGCTCGCCTCACCAGCGTTGAGCAGCAGGTTCGTGAAGAGCAGCTGGAGCGCGCTCGCGTCACCGTTCACGCGCACCGTCGGAACCTCGCCCGGTCGGGACAGGCGAACGTCCGTGCGTTTCAGCGTGTCGGCGAACGCACGCGCGGATGCGGCCAGCACCGCTGCCAGGTCCACCGGCGCCCAGTCGACGCGGCCGCTGCGCGCGACGTGGAGCGCTCCGGTCACGACGCGGTTCAGGTGCTCCACATGGCCGAGACTCTGCGAGAGCAGCCCGGCCGCCGGCTCCGCTCCGATCCGCTTCTGCGCGCGTTGGAGGTTCACGCGCACGGCGGTCAGCGCGTTCCTGACTTCGTGCGCCAGCTCGGCGGCGAACTCGCCGACATCCGCCAGCGACTTCTGCTTCGCCATCGCCTCGAGTGTGGTCTGCAGGTTCTCGGTCATGGCGTTGAAGGCCGCGCCCAGCCGACGCGCCTCATCCGGACCGCGCGGGTCAACGCGCTGCTCCAGCCGGCCGTGGGCCACCGCATCCGCTGCGGCGGCCAGATCGGACAGGGGACGCGTCAGCCGTCGTGCCAGCAGCGCGGTGACGAGCAGAGATGCTGCTGCGCAAAGAGCGAGCACGACCGTGCCCACGAACGCGGCCTGCCGGAACGGGTCGACATAGAGTGCGCCGGGGGCGGCCACCTCGATGGTGATGGCGGGACGCTGCAGCGTGCGGCGGACGCGGACGACATTGTCTGCCTCCGCCGCAGTTTCGGAACCCGAATAGAGTACGACACCGTCCTCCGCGATGACCGAGAGCGAGGCGTTCGCGACCTGACGCGTCGCGCTGTCCGCGGGGAGCAGCGACGCGAACCGCAACTGTGCTTCGAGTTCACCCAGCCGGCGGCCGTCCTCCACGATCGGCTCCCTGAAGATCAGAGGGGGATCGGGTGAGATCCCGACTGCCAGCTGGCGGTCGGGGCTCCGGACCATCGGCACGCTGTCTTCGAACTGCCAGCGCACGACGCCGCGCTCGTCCGTGATTCGTACCAGCGGCAATCGGGTCCGCAGCGATTCGTAGACTTCCGACAGGTACGCGCGGACGGAATCGTCGCGGGCCGGGTTCGCCGGTGCGAGCAGCGCCTCGACGACTTCTGCGTTGTGGGCGAGCAGGAGCAGATTTCCTCGCCGCAGATCCCAGCGCTGCTCGACCCCTGACACGATCCGGTCCAGCATGAGGTTCAGTTCGCCCTCGAGGAGCGATTCGCCTGAACGAATCGACGTGCGCGCCAGCCAGAGTCCGACCAGCCCGAGTGGCAGGATGCCGCCGCCCAGGACGATGCCGATGACGAGCTGTCGAAACGATGGGGCCCGCCGCCGCCCGTTCATTCCAGGCCGAGCCGCTGCAGCAGACGGTTGAGCCGCGCGCGCGAGATCCTCAGGATCCTCGCGGCTCGCGATTTGTTGCCGCCAGCCGCGGCCAGCACGCGGGTCACGTGCTCGCGCTGCACCTCGGAGAGCGGTGCAAGCGGTCCCACGCGCTCGCTGGCCGAGCTGATCGAGATGTGATCCGGTCGAATCACGCTGCCCGACGCGAGCAGCACGGCGCGCGTCAGACAATTCTCCAGCTCGCGCACATTGCCGGGCCAGGCGTGCGCGCGCAGCAACGCGAGTGCGGGCTCCGACAGCGTCGGCGGCTCCACGTCCGCCTGTACGGCGGCACGCAGGACGAGCTGCTCGGCGAGCAGCGGCAGGTCACCCATGCGCTCACGCAGTGGCGGCACGATGATCTCGAAGACGCGGAGGCGGTAGTACAGGTCCTCACGGAACGCGCCGGCGGTCAACAGCTGTTCCAGGTTGCGGTGCGTCGCGCCGATCACGCGCGCGTCCGTGCGCTCGACGCGGTCCGCGCCCACGGGCGTGTACTCACGGGCCTGCAGCACGCGCAGCAGTTTGGTCTGGAACTCGGCCGTGGTGTCGCCGATCTCGTCGAGAAAGATCGTCCCCCTGCCGGCCTGCGCGAAACGCCCGCGCCGGTCGCCGACCGCGCCGGTGAATGCGCCGCGCACGTGGCCGAACAGCTCGGACTCGAGCAGCGTCTGCGGCAGCGCCGCGCAGTTGACGGGCACGAACGGCTCGTGCGCGGCCGCCGAGTTGTCGTGGATGGCGCGCGCGACGATCTCCTTGCCCG
>JBFFZF010000176.1:0-10313 GCA_041568755.1 Longimicrobiales bacterium
GTTCGATGTGTCCTGGGCTTTCAGCGTGATCGGTGCGGGACTCACGATGGGCGTGCACCCGTTCGACGGCTCGGATCTGCTCTTCGCGCTGAACGCCTCGCTGTACCGGCAGATCGAGACGGTCCGGCCGATCGGAGGCGATGGCGGCACATCCAACGATGATGTCGGGCCGAACCCGGGACTCGGCGCGTCGGTCGAGTTCCGGCTGCCGCCCGTCGTTGCCACGCTCCGACCCATGATCTTCGCGCGTTACGACTTCATCGCGCCGCACCTCTGTCTGGCCGACGCCTCGTGCTGGGGCAGCCGCCACGTGGGCAGCCTCGGCGCAGGACTGGCCTGGACGATTCGCTGACCGCAGACGCCAACGTGCGGACGCCGCTGCAACGCCGTCCGCGCCGCGTCCCATCTCCGGAGGTTCCTCGATGCGTGCCATGATGCCCGCGCTGCTGATCGCGCCGCTGACCGCACTGGTCCTTTCACCACCCGCGTGCGCGACAGCTCAGGCTCCCGACTACGAGACGACGCGCGTGGCCGAGGGTGTCTACCAGTTCCGCTGGCAGCGCCACAACGGCATGTTCGTGGTCACACCGGCCGGCGTCGTGGCCTTCGATCCGATCTCGGCGGACGCCGCCGCGCGTTACGGGCAGGAGATCCGGCGCATCGCGCCGGGCGCACTCCTCGCCGCGATCGTGTACAGCCACAGCGACGCCGACCACGCGACGGGCGCCGCCGCGCTGATGCGCACGATGGGCCAGCAGGACGTGCCGATCATCGCCCACGAGCGCGCGGTCGCACCGATCCGCCAGGCCGCGAACGCCGCGCAGCCCGAACCCGACGTGACGTTCGCGGAGCGCCTCGTGTTCGCGCCGGGCGGTCGTCGTATCGAGCTGCACTACGTCGGACCCAGCCACACGGACAACCTGATCGTCGGGTTCGTGCCCGACGCAGGCACGGTCTTCGCCGTCGACTTCGTGAGCAACGACCGCGTCGGGTACCAGACGCTGCCGGGCTTCCACTTCCCGGGCCTGCTGCACGCGATCGGCCGCATGCTCGACCTGCCCTTCACGACGGTGATCTTCGGCCACGGCGCGCCGGGTAACCGGGCCACGATCCAGCGGCAGCTCGCGTACTACGATGACCTGCGCGCCGCAGTGCGGACCGCCATCTCGGAAGGCTGGACCGAGGACCAGGCCGCGACGCGGATCCGGCTGGAACGTTATGCCAGCTGGGAGCAGTACGCCGACTGGTTTCCGCTCAACGTGCGCGGCCTGTACCGGACGATGAGCGCGCGCGATTGAGTCCCGGCCCGCAAACGCTCCGCATGTACCGGGAGCTGGCCTCGTGGTGGCCGCTGCTGTCGCCGCCCCGGCACTACATCGAGGATGCGGCCGACCTGCTGCCCGTGCTGCAGGGCGCCGGCGATGCACCGGCACACACGCTGCTCGAGCTGGGCTGCGGCGGTGGCAGCCTGGCGTACCATCTCAAGCGCAGCATGCGGCTGACGCTGACCGACGTGTCGCCCGAGATGCTGGCCGTGTGCCGGACCGTCAACCCCGATTGTGAACTGCTGCCGGGCGACATGCGGTCGCTCGAGCTGGGCCGCGTCTTCGACCGCGTGCTGATTCACGACGCGATCATGTACGCCACCGATCCCGACGCCGTGCGTGCGGTGCTGGCCACGGCCGCGCGCCACTGCCGGCCCGGCGGCGGCATCGTCGTCGTGCCGGACCACGTGCGCGAAACGTTCTCGCCCAAGACCTCGCACGGCGGCGAAGATGGCGAGGACGGCCGCGGTCTGCGCTATCTGGAGTGGGTCTGGGATCCCGATCCGACGGATACGCGCTGCACCTTCGCGTACGCCCTGCTGCTGCGCGAGGCGGACGGCACGGTCCGTGTCGAGCAGGATGTGCACGAGGTCGGTCTCTTCCACCACAATGCGTGGCTGGCCCGGCTGGATGAGGCGGGCTTCACGCCGAACTCCAGACTCGACCCGTGGCAGCGCTACGTGTTCTGGGGCGTGCGCCGGAGGGATTGAGCCTGCCCGTCGCGCTTCACCGGATGTCGGTGTGACAGGCGCGGCACTCCGTAGGCGCAATCCAGCCGTGCGGCTTGTGACACTCCTCGCACCGGGCCACGCCGCCGTGCGTCATGCCGCGGTGGAACGCCGAGAGTTCTTCAGGCGACGAGTGACAGCCGGCCTCCGTGCAGCTGCGGATCGCGGCCGCCGGCGTATCCTGGTTGTGCGGATTGTGGCAGGTCCCGCACACGCCGCGGTGCGGGTCCGTGCCGATGTCGAACTGCGCGAAGATCCGTTCCATCTCGTGGCAGGCCAGACAGCGCTCCGAATTGGGCCGGAAGATCGTGTGGACGGAATCCGCGGGTACCCGCTCATCGACGGGCGCCGTGAACTGATGGCAGGCCAGACAGTGGAACGACGTCGTATCCGAGGCCATGCTGCCCAGCACGATGCGCGTATCGGCCGACTCGTGACAGCCGGCATCGCCGCACGTCTCCTGCGCCGGAACGAAGCGGTGCACTTCCCGACCGTGGCACGACACGCACTGCACATTGGCCAGGACTGTGTCCGGCGATTCGAGGTGTATCCTGTGTCCGGCCGTCGCCGCGATCCGCTCCCATGACTCATTCGGATCGTCGATCACGTGGCAGCCCATGCACACGGCATCCGCCACCGGCGCATGCTCACCGATCTCCTCGGGCCGATCCTTCACCCACAGGTACAGCTGGCGGAGGCTCGCGCTGATCGGCTGCGTATGACACGCGTGACATTCCAGGTCGGCGTGCTCGCTCTCCGTGAAGCGGCCGGCCGCGGGATTCATGACGTGGCACCCGACGCAGAACTCGTTCTCGTGCTCGACGTAGTCCCAGCTGGCGAAACCGAACGTCGCACCCAGCGTGGCCATGCCCGCCACCGTCGCCAGCAGGAACGCCTTGCCCAGCGGAGTGCGCTCGCGCGTCCACGCGATGAGGCCCGTGCGATGCTTCCAGAGCAGCGTGACGAGGGCGCCGGCCGCGATCAGACCGACGAAGAACCCGCCGATCTGGATCCACTGGGGAACCTCGAACAGGAAGCGGACCGCCGCGGCGACGCCGCCCGGCAGCGGCGCTGCCAGCGTGTCGTGGAGTTCCTGCCCGATCCGGATGGCCTCGATGTTCATGCCCCTTCTCCGCATGACTGCCGCACGAACCGTACGGCCGGGCCAGCACGCGCGCAACGGGGAGGAACCTGGTGGATCCGTCGGTCGGGACCCGCCCGGTTCCGCACCCGTCCGGTGCGAAATTTGACTCCTCGCCCGTCCCGGCGCATCGTGGCGCTCCCCTCGAGACGGGATGCAGGACATGAGAGAGCAGAAACGGAAGTGGACCTCGCTGGGCTGGCTGGTCGCGCTGGCGGCCGTCGCCGTGCTCGTGCCCGTGCTGTCCGGCATTCTGGGCGCCGCGCCGCGCTGGGGCATGGCCGGGCATCGCATCAGCGGCGTGGCGGCGGCGTCCACGGTCCCGGAGGGCATGCCGGCGTTCTTCCGCGCGGCGACCGAGCAGCTGGGCTGGTTGAACTACGAGCCGGACCGGTGGCGGGGCGAGCGGATGGTGGAGGCGAACGAGGCGTTCCGGTACGACCATTACGTCGATCTGGAGAATGTGCCGGAGGAGACGCGGCGCGCGCGCGACCGGTTCGAGTACCTGACGCTGCTGACCGGCCGGCTGCAGCGGCCCGCGCGGGACGGCGGGCTCCTGCCGTTCCACATCATCGAGCTGCAGCAGCGCCTGACCATCGGCTTCTCGTTGTGGAGGAAGAGCACGGACGCGCAGGAACGCCAGTGGCTCGAGCAGCGCATCATCAACGATGCCGGCATTCTGGGCCATTACGCCGCGGACGCCGCGAACCCGCATCACACGAGCATCCACCACAACGGCTGGGCCGAGGGTTCGCCCAACCCGGCGGGCTACACGACGGAGCGTGATTTCCACGCGCGCTTCGAAGCCGAGTTCGTCGGCGCCCGGGTCACGCTGGAAGATGTCGTGGCAAAGCTGCCGCGCGACACGCGCAGGCTGGCCGACGTGCGCGCGGATACGTGGTCGTTCATCCTCGCGTCACACGCGCAACTCGAACGGCTGTACCAGCTCGAGCAGCGTGAACGCTTCGGACCGACGACGACGGGCGCTGCACACCTCGAGTTCGCGACGGAGCGCATCGCGGCCGGTGCCGCGTTCCTCCGCTCGCTGTGGTGGACGGCCTGGCTGAACAGTGAGACGTACTGAGCGGCGGAGCGCCGCTCAGGTACCGTGCTGGAGGGATCCGGCGCCGCCCGCGTCCGTCGTGCCGGCCTGCGCGGCGTTCCGTCGCGCGCGGATCGTCGCCGCCGTCATCCCACCCATCGTGAGCACCACGGCCATGCCGATGAGCCAGCTGGTCGGAACCGGCAGGACGGTCCCCATGGCGGCGAAGAACCACAAGCGCGGGAAGCGGCCGAGGAACGTGGCCAGCAGGTAGGGCCGCAGCGGGTAGCGGGCCAGCGGCGCGAGGATGCGGACGGCCCAGTACGGCAGTGGGCTCCACGAGCACAGCCACACGGCCAGGAACGGGCTCTTCCGGAACAGGCGGACGACGCGCTGCACGAGGCGCTTCTCGCGGAACGTGTCGAGCCGCGGGTGCAGCAGTGCGGCGCGGTACAGGTGGTAGTTCAGCACCTCGACGTACAGGATCCCCAGAATGCCGATGAAGCCGATCAGGACCGGCGGCCAGGCCCGGCCCATCGCCATCAGGACGGGCTCGTAGGTTGCGGGGAAGAACGGCGAGAGCGGGCCGTTCACGACGATGGTCAGCAGCACGAAACCGACGAGCGCACCGACGTCCGGCCACACGGACGCGGGCCACAGCGCGAGCAGTCCGAGCACGCCGGTGGTGCGGATGATCGCATCCCACATCGGCGTGCCCCGCTTCTTCGTCAGGATCTGCCAGACGCGGCTGCGTCCCGTGCTCACCGGACTTCGTTCTCCAGTTTCTGCAGTCTGGAGAACGGCACGCCATCGATGCCGGAGGGCGGGGCCACGTCGAGCTGCTCCAGCACGCTCGGCATGATGTCGACCGTGCGGACCGGGGCCGCCGGCAGTGGGACGCTGGCGAGGATGGGGACCTCCATGTGTTCGGCGATGAGGCTGCCGTGGCCCGCCTTGTGCTCCGGGATCTCCCACGGCCCGCGGAAATCGAAGTCGCGTTTCGCGGCCAGGACCAGGTCGCCGGCGCGGGCGCTGCCCAGGACCTGGAGCAGCTGGCGCGGCGCATCGGGGAGTTCCGTCGCGCGCGAGGCGGCGAGCAGAGCCCGGTCCCCGAGTGCGCAGGGTGCCACGCCCAGGAGATCCCCGGACAGCGACTCGACGTGCACGCGCCCGTCGCGCTCGTGGATGCGCGCGCGACCGTTCCGCCCCAGTACGAGAACCCCGCCACCGGCGCTGCGGCAGGCCGCGAGACGGACCCCGTCCAGCGCGACGAGCCGCTCGACCAGATCCGCGGGCAGCTCTTCGAAGACCAGCGGCGTGGGGCGACCGCTGCGCGGCCCGAAGTAGACCTGCGCGGCCGCATTTCCGGAGACCATCACGGCGGCGCGCGCGCCGCGCCGCCACACGTGCACGGGGTGGCGCAGGGTCGGCACGCCCCACGACTCGAGCGCGACGGCCACGTCCTGGTGATGCTTCATGACGGTCGCGCCATGATCGGCCACGACGAACAGGACCGGCGGCTCGCCGTGCTGCGCGGCCTTCGCCAGGAATGCACCCAGGGCCGCGTCGATGGCGCGGTAACTCTCCAGGACGCGGGGGTGGCGGGGCTCCGTGTGGTGGATGATGCCGTCCGGCCCCGGGTACACGACGAACAGGAAGCGCCAGTCGCCGCCCGCCGCACCCAGCCAGGTCCCGGTCACGGCGCCATCCAGCGCCGTGTAGTCGCCCGTGTAGTGCGCGATCGCGCCGTGCCACGCCCGGCGGAACGGCATCAGGTGGCCGCCCGGTGGCAGACCACGCGTGATCGGCGTGCAGATCGCACGGCTCGGAACCAGGTCGAAGATCGATGGTGCGGCCGCCGTGTCGCGATTGATCCAGCCGCCCTGCGGCCCGCAGTAGCTGCGCGCCGCGCGCCACTGCGCGCGGATCCCGCCCGCCGCTTCGGCGCGGTCCAGCCAGCGGATGCCCGGGATGTCGAGAGTGCCCGGATAGCAGCCGAACAGGAACGGCAGGTACGCGACGCCGGTGGTGGAGGGGTAGACGGTGGTTCCGGTGACCATGCCGCCCGGCTCGAGGACGTGGCGCGCGAGGTTGGGCATGTCGCCGGCGTCGAGCAGCTCCCGCAGAACGGGTGCGCTCGCGCCATCGATCAGGACGAGAACGACTCGCCTGCCCTTCATCGTCGCGTCATCAGGATCCGTCCATGTCCGGGATCAGGCCGGCGGCGCGCAGCACTTCGCGGGCCCGGTCGACATCGTTCGGGTGGACGAGCAGGCGGGCCGGGTTTACGAACGTGAGGCCCACCTCGATCCCGGATGCGTCATCGGCGAAGAGCATGCAGAAGACGCCGGCGTCTTCGAGGTAGCCGCGGGCCATTTCGCCTTCGTGGCGATAGGCGAAGCGGGCGATCTCGACCGGCGAGTCGCGGCGATCGTCAGCCTTCACGGCCGTCCAGGTCGGACACCGAGATGCTGATCGTCGTCGCGCCCGGTCGCAGCATCTCGAAATCCACGGTGAAAGCGCGCCGGTGCGCCGCGTCCGCCGCAAAGAACGCGTGCACGCGCGACCATGCTGCGGTGATGGCGTCGGGCGGCATGCCGTTGACCGCGAACGTGAGGTAGGCGCCGCCCGGCACGTGGACGCGGGTCAGCCCGGCGGGCACGGCGTGGCCGGGTCGTGCGACGGGCCCGAGCACGACTGTGTACTCGTCCCCGTCGGCCGGCGCGTACTCGTGGTACACGGTGGCGACGCGGCCGGGGATCGCGCCGGCGACGCGGCGGCCCACGTTCTCATCGAAGAAGCGCTGCCAGAGACGTGGCAGCTCGGCGGTGCTGGGATCCGCTTCGCGCGCCGCGGACGAGCGCGCTGCGATCCCGACGACGTCGAAGGACTCGACGTCGACCAGCGTCGGCGGTGGGGTCGGCCCGTCCGTCATGCGATCGTGAACTGTATCGTCATCATGCGCGCAGCTCCACGCGGTCTGTCTCGATGCTAACGGACGGTCAGTCGCGCGGTGAGGGTGATGGCCTGGCCACCGGGCTCCCTGCGCCCGAACACGCGAATGACACCTTCGCCCGGCTGGCGGAAACGGACTTTGATCACGCGCCCGAAGATGCGGACCACGTTGGCCGGGCACGGCCCGGCCGTCGGCGCGGTGACCGGTGTGAAGTCCATCGGGTGCACGTTGATCGTCATACCCGTGATGTCCACTTCCGTCCCGCCCTGTTCGTCACAACCCGGACCGAACGTCGTGAATCCCACCTGAAACAGACTGTCACGACGCACCGACTCCGGGATCTGCACGAACGCCGGGACGCCGTGATGCAGCAGGATCGATGGCTGCAGCGCCCACCCCGGTCGCCCGTCGGGGGCTGTCGCGCTCTCGCACGACAGCAGGAGCGCGAGCCCGCCCGCGCCCAGAACACCGGCCCGCGCAGGCGCACACCAGCGCGCCGGCCTCGAGAAGTCTCGCATGATCGAAAGTAGGCGTGCCGGCGATCACGCACCACACCGGCCGCCGGTCAGCCGGGACCGGCATGGAGCAACCCCCGTCTTCGTTCGGTCCCGGATTCGCCGTGCAGCCGGAACCGGCGTCCGCCCGGACCGTGCCCGTGCCGACTCGACCGGGGCGCACGCACGCCGTAGCTTGCGCGGTTGGCACGCAATCCGTCAGCCCGGGGCCTCTCATGCGACTCGTTACGCTCGCCGGCATCGCCGGCGCTGCCGCCGCGCTCCAGCTGCCTTCGTTCCGGCCCGTCCAGCCCGACCTGTTCTCCGCCGGGGCCACGTTCACGAACGCCGTCGCGGACGTCGATGGCGATGGCGACGCCGACCTGTTCGTCGGGTTCAACGGCGCCGCCGACCGGCTCTACCGTAACGATGGCGGCGTGTTCATCGATGTCGCGGCTGAAGCGGGCCTGGCGGCGACGCGCCCGACACGCGCGGCGGCATGGGGCGACTACGATGGCGATGGCGACCCCGACCTGCTCCTGGGCTACGCGCCAGCCGGCGGCCCGGTACTCGCCCTGATGCGCAACGACGGCGGCCGCTTCACCGACATCACGGCGCCTGCCGGTCTCCTGCTCGAGGGCGCCGCGGTCCGTCAGCTCGCGTGGCTCGACGTCGATGACGATGGCGATGTCGACCTCTTCGTCGCACTGCGCGACCGGCCCAATGCGCTGTTCCTCAACGAAGCCGGCCGCTTCACCGATGTCGCCGCCCTGGTCGGCCTGGCCGATCCACGCCGCACCGTCGGCGCAGTCTGGTTCGACTACGATGCGGACGGCGACCTCGACCTCTACACGGGCAACATGGACGGGGACGCCAACGGGCTGTTCCGCAACGACGACGGCCGCTTCACGGACGTCGCCGAGGCGACCGGCCTGGCCTGGGGCGGCCGCACCCCCGGCGACCCGGCCAACGGGACGGTGCGGCCGTGCGCGGCCGACGTCGACAACGACGGACGGCTGGACCTGTTCATGGCGAACTACGGCCGCAACGGACTCTTTCTGAACCGCGGCGGCGGCGTCTTCGAGGACGTATCCGAGGCGTGGGGCGTGGCAATCGACGCGCGCTACGACAGCTGCGCGTTCGCCGATGTCGACCACGACGGCCGGCTCGACCTGTACGTGAACGGTACCGTGACCGGCGGCGTGAGCTATCGGGACTACCTGATGCGCAACACCGGCAGCGGATTCACCGACGTGACACCGCCCGGCATCGAGGCCCTGCACGCCGATCATGGTGTGCACTGGTTCGATTATGACCGCGACGGCGATGTCGACCTGGCGCTGACCGGCGCCCAGGACTCCGGGACGCACGCGCTGCTGCAGAACCAGCTCGCGCCCGACGCCGCGGCCCGCGCGTTGCACGTATTCGTGCTCGATGCGCGCGGTCGCGCGACCCGCGCAGGCGCGGAGGTGCGCCTGTACGCCGCCGGGACCGACCGGCTGCTGGGCACCCGCCTCGTCGATACGGGGTCAGGCTACAACAGCCAGAATCTCGGGCCCGTGCATTTCGGGCTGCCGTCCATCGAGCCCGTCGACATCGAAGTCACTGCCGCGACCGGACTGGGTCGCCGCTCGGTCCGCATGGAGGCCGTCGACCCGCGCGCATGGCTCGGCCGCGCCGTCGAGATCCGCACGCCGGTCACACCGGCGCGCGGGCGGTGACTTCGGGCTCAGCCCGGACCAGCGGAACGCGCGCTCAGAATCCGATCCACCAGTTGGCCTTGACCATGAACCGGTTCTCGGCGGGCGCGTCCAACAGGGCGTCGAGGTCGCGGCGCAGGTCGAACCGGCCGACGGACGCGCGCTGGAACTGCGTGCGCTGCCACACGAAGAAGATCGTGGACCCGGGACGGTACTCCCAGCGCAGGACGGCGTTGCCGATCAGCGATCGGACGTTGAAGTCGCGGTCGGTGAACGAGGCGTCCAGCGTGCCGTCGTCATCGAAGTCGATCCAGCGCGTGCCCTGCGCATCGACGCACGTCTGGCCACCCACGCACCGGCCCGCGCGACCACTCGTGATCCACTGGCCATCCGTGAAGGGCTGGAAGTCGTACGTCTCCGGCGCGAGGAACTGCTTGTAGCGCGTGTAGTCGCCGGAGGAGAGCAACGGCTGCGCGAAGAACTGCAGGCTCAGGTTGCGCGTGAACGCCAGCTCGAGGCGCGTCTCCAGTGTCAGTTCACGACGCTCCAGCTCTCCGAAGATGTAGCGGCGCCCGAACGTCGGCGCGAACGGCAGGACCGCCGTCGTGGCGACGTGTTGCGCGCCGGTGCGGCTGCGGCTCCATTCCGGTTCCAGCGAGATCTGTACGCGCGAGGACGGCCGCACCTCGACCGCGACGGACGCGCGCAGGTTGGAGTCGCCGTCGCGCGCGGACCACTCGCGCGCCAGTTCCGGCCGCACGCTCACGGGCCGGCGCCGGTCGCTCCTCACGTTGAAGCGCGTTTCCCACGAGCGCGGGCTCAGCATGAGCGGGCCGCCGCGCGTCGCCGTGCGATCCATGCGCTCGGGCCGCATGCTGATGTTGCCTTCCAGCTGCCAGTAACTCAGCAGCTCGGCCTCGCCCCGCA
>JBFFZF010000177.1:0-10293 GCA_041568755.1 Longimicrobiales bacterium
GAGGTCGCGGAGCAGGTCGGGGGCGAGCCAGGCGTCGACGGACGGCGGCAGCAGTTCGACCGATCTCCTGGCAAGGCGGACGGCTTCTTCAGCATCGCCTGTGCGGGCGTGTGCCCAAGCGAGGGAGCTGTAGGCGAACGGATCGTCCGGCTGTGTCTCCAGCCACGTCTCGAGTTCCGTGCGTGCGGAACGGAAGTGCTGCTGCGCCAGCGACGTCTGTCCCGATCGCCAGTACGCTTCGCCCGACAGGCTGTTGCCGGGGGTCCCGGTGACCTGCGTGGCGACCCAGGCTTCACCGATTTCCGCGGCGTGACGGAGTGCGGCCTGCGGGTCGCGGGCGAGCAGCTCGAGTTCGTACCAGCTGGCGCGTCGTTCGTTGGGCGCTTCGCTGCGGACGTTCCGGTCGCCCTGCTCGAGCGTGCGTCGCGCCGCGTCGAGGTCGCCGCGCCAGGCGAGGTGGTTCCAGGCCTTGCGCCAGTACTGCGTCCACTGGCCTGGCGCGATCTCGAGTGCGCGATCGTAGTAGCGCTCGGCATCCTCGTAGCGGCGCAGCGCGGTGAGCGTGTTGGCGATGTCCCACGCGAGGCCGGCGGAACGCGGGTCGGTCTCGAGCGCGCGTGTCCATGAGACGACAGCCTCATCGAGGCGTCCGGTGCGCCGTTCGATCGCGGCGCGGACCGTGTAGATTTCGGCGGCGGGTGCGTTGCCTGCCTCCGCGCGCTCCAGCTCGTGCAGCGCGCGATCGTAGTCGCGCAGTCCCTGGTAGTAGTAGCGCCCGAGGGCCAGGTGTCCTTCCGGCAGATCGGGCTGGAGCGCGAATGCCCGCTGGATCGAGGTGAGCGCCGCGTCGAGCCGTTCCGGAGCGCGATCGACGCCGAACCAGTGCAGCGCGTTGTGAACGATGCCGAGGCGCACGTGTGCCAGCGCGAAGGCGGGGTCGAGCTGGATGGCGCGCCGGTACATCTCTTCGGCCAGGAGCAGGTCTTCGTCCACGCGGGTGGCCTCCCGCGCCCGGCCGCGCAGGTAGAAGTCGTACGCCTCGAGGTTGTCCGTCGGCACATCGGCAAGGCGTTGCTCTTCGGCCGGCGAGAGGGCGGCGCGCAGCGCGCGGGCGATGTCGCGAACGACCTCGGCCTGCATGCTGATGATGTTCGCGGCGGAGAGACGCCGCGTGTAGGTCTCGGCCCACAGGTGCTCGTCCGTGCTCGCGTCGATGAGCTGCACGTTGACCTTGACGGTATCGCCTTCCCGCTGGACGCTGCCCTCGACCAGCGCGCCGACGCCGAGTTCGGTGCCGATCTGCCGGATGTTCTTCGTCGTCTTCTCGTACTCGAGAACGGATGTGCGTGATGTCACACGCAGCCCGCCGACCTTGACGAGCTGGGTGAGCAATTCGTCGTGCAGCCCGACGCGGAACGACTCGCTGTCCTCATCGCTGCGCACGCTGGTGAACGGCAGCACGGCGATCGTCCTGCGCGCGTCCTCGCCGGCGAGACCCGCATCCGTCCGGCCGATCACGCCCGCACCGAACAGCATCCAGCCCGCGGCGATGACGCCCCACAGCGCGAAGGCCAGGATGCCGCCGCCGATCGCGTTCTTCCACGTGAACAGCCTGTCGACGGTCGTCGGGGGTGGGGTCGCGGAGACCGCGCTCGCAGGCTCCGGCTCCGGGCCGCTGATGCCTTCCTGCACGATGGCCGTGGCGAGCACGATCGGCACGCCGATGATGAGCAGGACGACGGCCAGTCCGGGGAACCAGCTGGGCAGCCCCAGTCCCTCGGTCATGGACTGGACGATCTGGAAGGCGAACCAGCCGCCCAGCGCGTAGACGCTCATCACCTGCCAGATGCTGCGGCGGTGAATTTCGCGGATCAGCCTCTTGAGGCCTTCCATCGCATCTCCTGGCCCTTCGAGCCTTCGTGACTCGCCGGCGGCGCGCCTCGCGCACGCTGCCATCATAGCTCGAATGAAGGCTCCGCGCACGCACGCGCGGGCGCGACGACGCGTCAATTGCAGCGTCATGCCGCGCCATTGACTCGCGCGTCGCGCGGTTCGTAGTATCAACGTTCCGTTCCGGTACACGCCTGATGGCCCTCGTCTCTGCCCGCCGTCAGGCCCCGATCCATCCTGCGGAGCCCATGGACGACGCCATCGACCGGCTTCGAGCTGCGCTCGCCGAGCGCTACGCCATCGTGCGCGAGGTCGGCGCGGGCGGCATGGCGACGGTCTACCTGGCCGAGGACCTGAAGCACCACCGCCACGTCGCGGTGAAGGTGCTGCGTCCGGAGCTGGCGGCGATCCTGGGCGCCGACCGGTTCCTGCGCGAGATCGAAGTCACGGCCAATCTGCAGCACCCGAACATCCTGGCACTCTACGATTCGGGCGAAGCGGACAGATTTCTTTACTACGTGATGCCGTACATCGAGGGCGAGTCGCTGCGCGACCGGCTGAACCGGGAGAAGCAGCTGTCGATCGATGCGACGCTCGAGGTCGGGCGCGCGGTCGCGGCGGCACTCGCCTACGCGCACGAGCGGGACGTGATCCACAGAGACATCAAGCCGGCGAACATCCTGCTGCATGCGGGGCAGGCGCTGGTCGCGGATTTCGGCATCGCGCTGGCCGTGCGCGAGGCCGGCGGGCAGCGGCTGACGGAGACGGGGCTGTCGCTGGGCACGCCGCACTACATGAGTCCGGAGCAGGTCTCGGGCGATCGCGAACTCGACGGGCGGAGCGATCAGTACTCGCTGGCGGCGACGCTGTACGAGGCGCTGGCCGGGGAGCCGCCGTTCACGGGCGTGTCGGCACAGAGCATCGTGACGAAGATCCTGACGGAGCGTGCACCGCTCGCGATGGACGTGCGCGAGAGTGTGCCGCTGCACGTCTCGCTCGCGCTGCAGAAGGCGCTCGAGAAGCTGCCGGCCGACCGGTTCCCGACGGTGGACCGGTTCGCGCACGCACTCACGCATGCGGATGCGGTATCGACGTACACGACGGGTGGCGTCACGCGCGGTGTGCCTGCGCGTCCGATGGTCGCGGGCTGGCGTACGGCGCTGCCCTGGGCCGTGAGCGCCGTGGCGCTCGTCGTGGCCGCAGCGGCGCTGCTCATGCGTCCCGCCGTGCCCGCCGCGGAGCGGGTCGCGTTCGTCGTGCGTGCGGACCAGGAGTTGAACCAGCTCCTCGCGCTGTCGCCGGATGGCCGGCAGCTCGTGATGAGCGGGCAGGAGCGCGGACTGCTCCTGCGTTCGGTCGACGCGCCGCGGGTCACGACGGTGGCCGGGTCCGGGAATCGGGTGCGCGGGCAGCCGGTGTTCTCGCCGGACGGCGCGTGGCTCGCGTTTCTGGATGTCGAGGACCGCGAGCTGCAGCGTGTCCCCATCACGGGCGGCACGGCGGTGCCCATTACAAAAGTCCCGCTGCTCGTGTTCGGCCTGAGCTGGGGCGCGGACGACACGCTCGTCTGGGGCCAGGCGTTCGACGGGTTGTGGGCCACGGCGGTGGGCGGCGGTGCGCCGGTGCAGTGGACCGTGCCCGACACGGCGGCCGGCGAGCTGGGCCACTGGTATCCGCAGTTCCTGCCCGGCGGCACGCGCGTGCTGTTCAGCACGTACCGTGCGCCGATCGACAGCGCGAGCATCGAGGTGCTGGACATCGCGACGGGCGAGCGCACGGTCCTGTTCCGCGGCGGCGCGCACGCGCAGTACATCGGCACGGGCCACATCGTCTATGCGCGGGGCGAGACGCTGTGGGCGATCGCGTTCGATCCGGAGCGCGCCCGTGTGACCGGCGCCGCCGTGCCGGTGCTCGAGAACGTTTCGTACGATCCGATCAACGCGCGCAGCGGCGCCGTGATCTCGGACGATGGCACGCTCGCGTACATCGAAGCGTCCGTGTGGAATTCCGAAGGCGATCTGGTCTGGGTCGATCGCCGGGGTGCGGAGCAGCCGCTGGCCCACGAGACCGGTGTGTACGCCGACCCGGTCATTTCACCCGACGGCAGCGCGATCGCGCTCGTGCGCACGCGCCAGGGCGAGCCCGACGTCTGGGTGTACGATGCCGACGGCGGCGCCGAGCCGGTGCGGGTCTCGCGGGCCGAGGGCCTCGTCGCGAATCCGTTGTGGGCACCGGACGGTCGTGAGCTGATCTACTCGCGGGAGCGCCGGCTGCTCGAGCTGGTCCGGCGTGACTGGCAGGCCGGCGGCGCCGCGGTCCCGATCCGCGTCGCGGGCACGGGCGAAGATACGGACGTGTACGCGTACGGCGTCACGCCGGATGGCCGCCTGCTCATCGGCACGCAGAGCGCATCATGGGACATCTGGACCGTCCCGCTCGACGGCAGCGCCTCGCCCGTCGAGTACCGCGTCACGGAATTCCAGGAGCGAAACGCGGCGCTCTCGCTGGATGGGCGGTGGGTCGCGTACGAGTCCGACGCGGCCGGGCCGTGGCAGATCTGGGTGCAGCCGTATCCCGCCGCGGATGCGACGCGCCGGCGCTGGCAGGTCACGCGCGGCGGCGGGACGACCGCGCAATGGGGGCCGGGCAGCGAGCTGTTCCACCTGGACGGCCCCCGGCTCATGTCGGTGCGCATCGATCCCGTGACTGGCGCGCCCGGTGCTGCCGTCGAACTGTTCAGCGGACCGTACGTGCCGGGCACGAACTACGCCGTGAGCCCGGACGGCCAGCGCTTCCTGATGATCCGGCCGCGCGAGGACGACGCGTTCCGTCGCGAGGTCACGGTCGTGCTCAACTGGTTCGACGAGTTGCGCGCGAAGCTGGCCGGGAACTGAGTGCGATCGCTCGATCGCGAATGCGTTCAACCTTCGGGAGGATGACGATGCGTCTGATGCACCTGATGTTCGCGGGCGTGCTGAGTTTCACGGCGTGCGCTCCACCCGCCGCCGAGGCGCCGCCCCAGGATCCCGCCGCGCTCGAGGCCATCCTCGAGGCCATCCGCCTGGGCTGGGAGCAGGGCGATGGCACGCCGTTCTACACGCACTTCCTGGACTGGGACGGCGCGCGCTACTTCGAGGGCGGCGGGCAGAACGTCGGTCTGCGCGACCTGGTCGAGAACCACGTCGAGCCGGAGGCCGAGCTGGGCCTGCGCCTGGGCTTCTCCAACATCCAGACGCACTTCGAGGGCAACTTCGCGTGGGCCGTCGTCGACACGGAGATCCAGCTCACCACCGCCGACGGCCGCGAGATCCACAACCGCGGCCACGGCACGTACCTGTTCCGGTGGGTCGACGGCGCGTGGAAGGTCGTGCACACGCAGTCCGGCAGCTCCCCGGTCCGTCAGCCCGCGACGAGCTGAGTCCCGCGTCCGTCCGTGCCCCCGGCCGCGGGGCCGCCGGGATTAACCTCATTGCCAATTACCTAATGCCGCATTAGGTTAGTGGCCATGAGGATTCCGGAGTTGAGCCATCTGCAGTTCGTGGTGCTGGGCGCGGTGCTCGAGGCGGAGCGGACCGGGCGCGAGATCCGGGCCGAGTTGAAGCGGTACCGGGTGCGGCAGTCGGGGCCGGCGTTCTACCAGATGATGGCGCGGCTGGAGCGCGCGGATCTGGTGGAGGGCTGGTACACGCAGGACGTGATCGAGGGCCAGATCATCAAGGAGCGGCACTACCGCATCACGCCGGCGGGCACGCGTGCGTGGCGGGAGTGCCGCCGTTTCTATGCGCAGGCCATCGCGGAGTCGGGGAATGGCGATCTCGCGCCTGCCTGATCCGCGGCGGGTCTTCCGGTCGCAGCGCGCGGGATGTGCGCGTGCGTGAGCGACGCTGGCGGCCGCCGGCCTGGCTGATCGGTGTGCTGGGCGAGCGCATCCGCGAGGACGCGTTCGAGCCCGCGTTCGACGAGCTGCTGGCCCGGCATCTGGAATCGCGTGCCAGGCGCGCTGGTGCCGGCCGATGGCTGATGGACGTCGGGTTCCGGCTGCGCGCGTCCGGGCTCGTTCTCGAGTGTCTGCGTCTGGAGCGGCAGCGCGGCCCGCGCGCGGGTCCGGGGCGGATGGAGTGGCTGCGTCGCGACACGGGCTACGCGTTGCGCGGGCTGGCGCGGCGGCCGGGCTTCACGGTCGTGGCCGTGCTGACGCTGGCGCTGGGCATCGGCGCGAACACGGCGATCTTCAGTGTCGTGAACGGCACGCTGCTGCGTTCGCTGCCGTTCCTTTCGCCCGCGGAGCTGGTCACGATGGAGGTGACGGGTCCGCAGGGCTACGGCATCTCGGTCTCGGTTCCGAACCATCGCGACTGGCAGGCGAGGAACCGGACGCTGGCGTCGGTGGGGATGGCGGCCGGCTGGCGGATGACGTACACGGCCGCGGATGGCGCCGAGGTCCTGCAGGGCCGGATCGTGTTCGGCGATTTCTTCGAGACGCTGGGCGTCGCGCCGCTGCGCGGGCGCTGGATCACGGCGGACGAGACGGATCGTGGCGCGGAGCCGGTCGCGGTGCTCGGCCACGGCTTCTGGCAGCGCGCGTTCGCAGGCGATCCTGCGGCCGTCGGCAGAACGATGCGGCTGGGCAGTCAGGAGTACGTCATCGTCGGTGTGATGCCGCCCGGCTTCGGCATGCCGACGCCCGAGGTCGAGGTCTACGTGCCGATGGGCACGATCCCCGGGCTGCCGTGGGAGGATCGCGCGTCCTCGTTCGGCGCGAGTGCGTTCGCGCGGCTCGCACCGGGCGCGACGGTCGAGGCCGCCCAGCGCGACCTCGATCGCATCATGCTCGAGCTGGCGGAGTTGGAGGGCCGGCCCGTCGGCACCGTGCTCGTCCGCACGATGGCCGACTCGTACACGCGTGACGCGCGCCAGCCGCTGCTCATCCTGTTCGGCGCGGTCGCGTTCATCCTGCTCATCGCGGGTGTGAACGTGGCCAACCTGCTGCTCGCGAGAGGCGAGGAGCGCCGCCAGGAGATCGTGATGCGGACGGCGCTGGGCGCGAGTCGCGGCGCGATCGTGCGCCAGCTGCTGGCCGAGAGCATGGTCGTCGCACTGGCCGGCGCCGTGCTCGGGCTCGGGCTCGCCTGGATCGCCACCGCACTCATGCGCGACGGCCTGCCGATGCCTCGCCTGCTCGCTGAGCAGATCGCGCTGGACGTGCCCGTACTCGTGTTCACGGCGCTCGTCACGTTTGCCGTCGGCATCGGCTTCGGACTGCTGCCCGCGTGGCGCGCGTCGGGAGCCGCGACGGAGTTGAAGCAGGGCGCGCGCGGCACGCCCGGCCGCTCGAGTCAGCGCATCCGTTCCGTGCTGGTCGTGACGGAGATCGCGCTCGCGCTCGTGCTGCTCGTCGGCGCCGGGCTGATGCTCGCGAGTCTGTCGCGTCTGCGCGCCTCGCCTGCGGGCTTCGATCCGGACCGCGTGCTCACGGCGTGGGTGTCGACACCGACCGGCGCGGCGCCGGACAGCACCGCGTGGCTCGGCTTCTGGAACGATCTGCTCGAGAACGTGCGCGCCACACCGGGCGTGCGTTCGGCCTCGGCGTCGCTGCTGATCCCGCTCTCGCCGCGCTCGTGGGAGCTGCTGCTCACGCCCGAAGGCCAGCCGTGGATCGCGGACGAAGGCGAGTCGGTGCTCTACAACCAGGTCTCGAGCGGGTACTTCGAGACGATGGGCATCCCGCTGCTGCGCGGTCGTGACTTCGCTGCGGCGGACCACAACGACGCGCCGTTCGTCGTCATCGTCGATGAAACGCTCGCGGCGAAGTACTGGCCGGGCGAGGATCCGATCGGCCGGCGCATCACGTTCGAGCGACGCGTGCCCGCGGAGGACGCCGATCCGGTCCCGGTCTACCGAACGATCGTGGGCGTCGTGCCCAACGTGCGGCACTACGACATGCGCGAGCCCTCGCGCATCCAGGTCTGGGTCCCGATGCAGCAGTCGAGGGGCAGCTGGGGGAACAGCATGTTCCTGGCGGTGAAGACGGCCGGTCCGCCGGCCGCGCTGGCCGGTCCGTTGCGCGAGGCCGTGCGCGCGGTGAACCGGGCCACGCCGATGTCGTTCGTGCAGCCGCTCGATCAGTACGTGGCCGCGGACCTCGCGACGGATCGCGCCCTAGGTGGTCTGCTCACCGCGTTCGGCGCGCTGGCCGCCAGCCTGGCCGCGATCGGTGTGTTCGGCGTGATGTCGCTCGCGGTCGCGACGCGCCGGCGCGAGATCGGTCTGCGTCTGGCCGTCGGCGCGCGGCCGCCCCAGCTCGTCGCGATGGTGCTGCGCAGGTCGCTGTTGCTGGCGGCAGTGGGGGCGGCGGTCGGCCTGGTCGCGGCGGGTGCGCTGACCCGGCTGCTCGCGACCATCCTCTACGAGATCAGCCCGCTCGATCCCGCGGTGCTCGCGCTGGCGACGTTGATCCTGGTCGGCATCGCGGCGATCGCGTCGCTCGTGCCGGCCGTGCGTGCAGCGCGCGTCGATCCCGTGCGCACACTGCGTCAGGAGGCGTGAGGCGGAGGGTCAGTTGCGCGGTTCGAGCGGCCGGGCGTGCAGGATCTCCTTGCCCTCCATCGGACGGAGATCTGTCGGGCCGAGTTGCAGCAGTGTGACGGTATGCCCATCCGCGGTCACGAACTCGACCTCGAACAGCGCGCCGTCGGGATAGCGGTGCACGACCGCGCCGACATCACCGGTCACGAGGCCGTGCTCCGGCACATCGCGTGTCAGGACGACGGTATCGAGTTCGTCGATCATCGTTGAGCCTCCCGCTCGAGCGGGTATGCCGTGATCAGCTGCGGCACGACGGACCCCGTCGGAATGAGCCACACCGTGCGCAGTCGCATGACCGAGCCGGCAGGCGCCAGAATCTCACCGGTCACGACGTAGTTTGTACCGTACGGGCTGCCGAACGTTTCCCGGACCCGCCCCGTCCGCGCAATCCGCTGGAGCGCCTCGCGCAACGAGTCCGGCCGGGCACGCCAGAACCCATGGCGCCCGAAGAACCTGGCCTTCGCGCGCCCCTCCGGATGCGAACCGGACAGCAGGTACTCGGTCAGCTTTCGTTCCGCAATCTGAGCCCGCTCTCCGTTCGCGAGCCGCATCCGCACCGATCCGGGTTCGTGTTCTCGAACCATCGGGCGTCTGGCGGGGCGCAGCCATGGAAGAACACGCCGATTCTGCAACGGCGCGGCGCCGGGTTCAGAACAACCGCTCGTCCCACGGGACGGGGAAAGGCGGGGAAACGGCGATCCGGCGCGTCGAGCGGTGGCGCGGGTTGATCAGCACGGTGCGGCCGCCCGGGCGCGCGGGCAGCAACGGCACGACGAGCACGGCGCTGCGCAGGCTCGCCAGCCATTCGTCGCCGAACGCGCGTGCGGCCGAGGCGTCCTTCCGCTCCCAGCCCGGGACATCATCGTCCTCGAGCCACTCGATCAGGCGGTCCGGGATGTCGATACGTACGGCGTGGTGCGGGCCGGGCAGTGTGCGCGGCCGGAGCACGTGCGCGAGGATCTCGAGGATCGCGCCGGCGAAGCTGTCCGACCCGTGGATGACCGGCTGCCCGGCCGTGTGCCAGCGCCCGCCGACCAGCGCCGCGCCGGAACCGTCGAAGGGCGCGTGCCGCGTCTTCGTCACGCGCCACGCGACCATCAGACGGGCAGCGCGTACTCGAGTCCGAAGAGCAGCATCTCGACCTGGCGCGCGCCCAGCTCGCTCGCGGCGAGGTCGACGGGCCGCGTGTCCGAGAGCTGGGGCTGCTCGCTGGTCAGGAACTCGCGCGCCGCAGCGCGGTCCTCCCACACGTGCTCCGCCAGTGCGATCACGCGCGCCAGCCGCTCCAGCCGCTGACTCTCCTCCACTGTCAACCGCCGGCCTCGCCGTTGCAGCGTCGTGCGCGGCACGATGCGGTGCATCAGCTCGGCGACTTCCGCGCCATCGTCCGACAGGTGGCCCATCGCGTGCTCGAGCGACGCGACCGGCAGCCCCGCCTCCACGGCCAGCCGCAGATCCTCGACGCTCCGCACGCGCGCGCGCAGCACCTTCTCTCCGCCCAGCACCCGGGCGGTGGCTTCGGCATCGATCGTCATGTCCGCCTCTCTGTCCATATGGGCAAATTCTAGCGTCCATGTGGGCAGAAGGCAAGTGACTGTGCTCGTGGTCGTCATGGCGCCGGGTCCTCCGGTTGAGGTCTCACGCGGGGAAGGATCGTGTCGCAGCCGGGGCTGTGGAATGGCTGGATGGGTCTGGTGTGCGACGGCGTGGTGGTGCGGGCTGCTAGAGCCGGGTTCAGCGTCCGCGGCCCTCGCGGATCGCGGCGACGATCTCATCGCGCGAGATCCCCGTGTCGATGCCCGGGACATCGAGCGGTGA
>JBFFZF010000178.1:0-10247 GCA_041568755.1 Longimicrobiales bacterium
CAGCGCATCGCCCACCAGCATGTCGAGCACACGCGAGCCGCCGATCCCGGTCCTGGACACGACCATGGATGCCGGCTCCGCGTGGACCTCGCCGATGACCGCCGCATCACGGCCCAATGCGTGCCCGCGCAGCGCCGCCAGCGCCACATCCGCCTCGGCCGCGGGCACGACGGCGATGAGCTTGCCCTCGTTCGCGATGTGCAGCGGGTCGATGCCCAGGATCTCGCAGGCCGCGCGCACCTCGGGCCGTACGGGGACCGCCTCTTCCTCGATGACGATGCCCGCACCCGCGCCGCGCGCGATCTCGTTCAGGCTCGTGGCGACGCCGCCCCGCGTCGGGTCGCGCAGACAGCGCGTGCCCGGCGCAGCGGCCAGCAGCGCGGCCGCCAGCTCGTGCAGCGGCGCCGTATCGCTGCGGATCTCCGCTTCCAGCTCGAGCGGCTCGCGCGCCAGCAGGATCGCCATGCCGTGATCCGCGACGGGGCCGCTGACCAGGATGACGTCGCCCGGCTGGACGGCGTGCACGGACAGCGTGCGGTCGGCCGGCACGGCGCCCACGCCGCTCGTGTTGACGAACATCAGGTCGGCCTTGCCGCGCTGCACGACCTTGGTGTCGCCGGTCACGACCCGGACGCCCGCCTCCGCGGCCGCATCGGCGACGGAGCGAACGACGCGCTCGAGCACGTCGATGTCCAGCCCTTCCTCCAGAATGAAGCCGAGCGACAGGACGAGCGGCCGCGCGCCCGCCATCGCCAGATCGTTGATCGTGCCGTGCACCGACAGCCGGCCGATGTCGCCGCCCGGGAAGAAGAGCGGGCTCACGACGTACGAGTCCGTCGTGAACGCCAACCGGCCGGTGGCATCGCCGTTGAGCGCGAACACCGCGGCATCGTCCGACGAGCGCGCCCCGTCGCCCAGTGCCGGCAGGATGACGGCATCGAGCAGCTGGTGGCTGGCCTTGCCGCCACTGCCATGGCTCAGCGTGATGTGCCGGTCGCGCAGCTTCGGGCGCTCCGCGCGCGCCTGCCGCGCACGCTCCATGCGCTCGACCTGCGCGGCCAGCGACTGCTCGATGCGCGAGCCCGTCATGCGCGCGCCTCCGCACCGCCGGCGTTCGTGCCGCCCGCGCCGGCCGCCGCCGGCTCACGCGACTTCTGCAGCAGGGTCAGCCGGCCGTAGTTGTAGTAGGCCGCGCACGCGCCCTCGGGCGAGACCATGCACGAGCCGATCGGCGTCTCCGGCGTGCACGCGGTCCCGAACACGCGGCACTGCCACGGCTTGATCACGCCCTTCAGCACCTCGCCGCACTGACATGCTTTCGGGTCCGTCACGCGCAGCCCCGGCACGTCGAAGCCGGCCTCGGCATCGAAGGCCTCGAACTCGGGACGAAGCTTCAACGCGCTGTGGTTGATGAAACCGAGGCCTCGCCACTCGAAGAAGGGGCGCAGTTCCATCGTCTGCGAAAGCAGCTCGAGCGCCTTCGGGTTGCCGTCCGGACGCACGACGCGCGCGTACTGGTTCTCGACACGCGGCGCGCCGGCCTCGATCTGCCGGAGCAGCAGGACGATCGATTGCAGGATGTCCATCGGCTCGAAGCCGGACACGGCGACCGGCTTTCCGTAGTGCGCCGGGATGAACGCGTACGGTGCCAGGCCGATGATCGTGCTGACGTGGCCGGGACCGACGAAACCGTCCAGCCGCATGCCCGGCGAATCGAGGATCGCCTTGATCGCCGGGATGATGGTGACGTGATTGCAGAACACCGTGAAGTTGCGGATGCCCTCGGCGCGTGCGCGCAGCAGCGTGGCCGCGGTGGACGGCGCCGTGGTCTCGAAGCCGACGGCGAAGAAGACGACGCGGCGGTCCGGGTTGTCGCGCGCGACCTTGAGCGCGTCGAGCGGTGAGTAGACGAAGCGCACGTCGGCGCCGTCCGCGCGCGCGTCCAGAAGCGAGCCGGTCGAGCTGGGCACGCGCATCATGTCGCCGTACGTCGTGAAGATGACACCTGGTGTCATCGCGATCGCGACGGCGTCGTCGATGCGGCCCATGGGAATCACACACACGGGACAGCCGGGGCCATGCACCAGCTCGATCGTGTCCGGCAGCAGCTCCTGGATGCCATGCCGGTAGATGGCGTGGGTGTGGCCGCCGCAGACCTCCATGAACTTGAGCGCGCGCCCTTGCGAGAGTCGCCCGATCTCGCGCGTCAGGCGGCGGATCGCGTCGCGGTCGCGGAACTCGTCGACGTAGCGCAGCGTCATGACCGTCCTCCGCCCGGCGCGGCGAGACCGCCCGGGACACGGTCGTCCGGCGTCCCGGACAGGATCGACTGCACGAGGTCCAGCAACGTGTGCCACAGCGTGGCGTGACCCTCCTGGATGCGCGGTACGTACTCGAGGCGCGCCGTGAACGCGTGGTCCGCCAGATCCTGCCGGGCAAGCTCGCCGCCATCGTATCCGGTGAGCGCGATGGTGTGCAGGCCTCGAGCCTGCGCCTCGCGCAGCCCGGCCAGGATGCTCGGAGAGTTGCCGCTGGTCGTGATGGCCAGCGCGATGTCGCCCGGCTCACCGAGCGCGATGATCTGACGCGCGAACACGTTCTCGAAGCCCACATCGTTCGCCACCGCCGTGACGACGCCGACATCGTTGGTCAGCGCGATGGCGGGCAGCGCGCGCCAGCCGGGGAACGGCGGCGCCATGCAGTCCGCGACGCCGTCCTGCGCGTCCGACGCACTGCCGCCGTTGCCGAACGCGAGCAGCTTGCCGCCGCCGCTGAATGCACGCGCGCTGACCACGGCCGCATCGACGAGCACGTCCGCGTACGCGTCGATCAGACGGCCGCGCAGATCGACGACGTCCCGGCATTTCTGGAGCGTGGAGGCCCGGACGTCGGCCAGCGCCGCCGCGCGCGCACTCGGGCCGTTCCGTTCGGTCCCGTAGAGGAACGGGTAGAGTTCGCGCCGGAAATCCGTGGGGCCCGTCATGCGTCCAGCCTGCTGATCGCGAAGCCCTGGTGGACCAGGATGGTATCGCCGACGGCGACGCCGTCCACCAGATCGAGTGCGACTTCGAGGGTGCGATCCTGAGCGACCGCCCGCGCGAACCCGGCAACCGCATCGATCGAGATGATGCGCGCCGGGATCGCGACATCGCCGCACAGCGAGCAGCCGTGCTCCGGCGAGCAGGCGGCCGCGTGCACGTGCGGATCCGGAACGGCGGGGCGGGTCGCGCCACTCATGTCACGACATCCTGCTCGAAGAACACATGGACCAGCTCCCACATGATGTGGTACAGCGTCTCCTGCACCTCCTGGACGACGAGCGGGTCGTCCGATGGTACGACGAACACGTGGTCCGCCTGTGGTGCACGGTCGCTGCCGTCGAGGCCGTGCGCGGCATCCGGCGCCGCCACATCCGCTCCGCCCGGGCCGGTGTCCGGCTGGCCGAAGACGCCGATCGTCAGCAGGCCGGCCCGGCGGGCCGTGTCGAGGCCCCGGCGCACGGCCGGTCCCGGTTCGGCGCGCGCGAGTCCGAGCGCGATGTCGGCAGGCCGGCCGATCAGCTCGACCGTGCGCGCGAACGCGGCACCCGCGCCGGCGTCGCGGGCGACGCCGGTCAGCGTCGCGACATCGCTGGTCAGCGCGATGGCGGGCAGAGCACGCTTGCCCACCAGCACCGGATGCACGAACTCGACGGCGACGTGATGCGCGTCCGTGGCCTCGGCGCCGGCGCCGAACACGAGAAGCCGGCCCCCGCGTGTAAACCGCCCGGCCATGGCGAGACACGCCTGCGAGACGGCCTCCGCGTTCGCCTCGAAGAAGCCTGTCGCGGTGTCCATGCTCGCCGTGAAACGTGCGACGGCCCGCGCACGCAAGCGTGCCCGTACAGCCGCGTCCAGCGGCGTGGCAGGTCCGACACGCGCCGAAAGAGTCATTCGATCTCGCTCCGCGCGATCTCGTCCAGCTCCGCCTCGTAGACCTCGGCCAGCGTGGTCAGGAACTCCGTCGTGCGCTTCGCCTCCGCTTCGTCGATCCGGCTGAGCGCGAAGCCCACGTGGATCAGCACCCAGTCACCCGCCTCGAGACCCTCCGGCTCGAGCAGGCCGACGTGGATCGTGCGGCGCACGCCGCCGACGTCCACGCGCGCGAGCTGACGCTCCGCGTCGACGAACTCGACGACCTGGCCGGGAATCCCGAGACACATGGCCCTGCCCCTTACCGGTGACCCGTCACGACGGCCGTCGGCGCAGCGCGCACCGCACGCGACCGGACCGCGCGCCCACCGACAGACCCACCCGCCACCGCTGCTGCGATGCACGCCTGGCCCAGCGCCAGGCCGCCGTCGTTGCACGGTACCTGCCGGTGCAGCAGCACCTCGAAGCCGCGGCTGGAGAGCGCGGCCGCCACGCGCTCGACGAGCAGACGGTTCTGGAAGACCCCGCCGGTGAGCGCGACCCGGCGGATGCCATTCCGGCGACGGACGCGCACGGCGACGTCGACGATCAGGTCGCGGAGCGCGTTGTGGAACGCCGCCGCCATGTCCGGGACCGCCCTGTCTGCCACCATGTCGGCCACGATCGCGCGCAGCACGCTCGCCGGTTCGGCGATCCAGCCGTCGGCGGTCTCACGCACCTCGAAGGCATACGCGCGCTCGATGGCCGGGTCGGCCGCCGCCTCCAGCGCCATCGCTGCCTCGCCTTCGTACCTGGCTCGCGTCTGCACGCCGAGGAGCGCGGAAACGGCGTCGAACAGCCGGCCCACGCTCGACGTGGGTGGGGACTGCACACCGCGCCGCAGCATCGAGCGCAGCACGGGCCATTCGCCCGGCGGGAGCCTGTCCACGAATGCGATGTCGAGCGACGCCATGTCCTCACCGAACGCGGCGAAGAGGTACGACGCCGCCATGCGCAGCGGGTGCCGGATCGCGGCCTCGCCGCCCGGCAGCGGCACGTAGTCCAGGTGCGCGACGCGCTCGAACCCGACCGCATCGGCGACCAGGAACTCGCCACCCCAGACGGCGCCGTCCGTGCCCAGGCCGGTCCCGTCGAACGCGACGCCGAGCACGGGATCAGCCACGCCGTGCTCCGCAGCGCACGCGACGACGTGCGCGTAGTGGTGCTGCACTGCGATCCGCTGCGCGGCCGGCAACTCGAGCGCGAGCTTCGTCGACAGGTAGTCCGGGTGCAGATCGTACGCGACGATGTCCGGCGCGACGCCGAGCAGGCGCGTGTGACGGTCGATGCCCTCGCGCAGCGCGAGAAACGCGTCGACGCCCTCCAGATCGCCGATGTGGTGCGACACGTACGCGGCATCGCCACGCGCGATGCAGAACGTGTTCTTCAGGTGGCCGCCCGTCGCGAGCACCGGCTCCGCAACGGGAAATGCCAGCCGGATGGGCCCTGGCGCCCAGCCGCGGGAACGGCGCACGAAAGATGGCGCGCCCGCCAGCACACGCACGACGCTGTCATCGCAACGCGTCGCGATGCGCCGGTCGTGCACGAGAAACGCGTCCGCGATGCCCGCCAGACACACGCGGGCCTCATCATCAGACGCCGCCATCGGCTCGTCAGACCGGTTGCCGCTCGTCATGACCAGAGGGCCATCGGCATCGCGGCACAGCAGATGGTGCAGCGGCGTGTACGGCAGCATCAGGCCCAGGTCCGGACGCCCGGGCGCGACGGCGGCGGAAACGGCCGCGCCGGGCCGCGAGGGCAGCAACACGATGGGCGCTTCCGCGGATTCCAGCAGACGCGCGGCGGCCGGATCGACCTCGCACAGCCGTCCGGCCGCCGCGAGATCGGCGACCATGACGGCAAGCGGCTTCGCCTCCCGGTGCTTCCGCTCGCGCAGCCGGCGCACCGCCCCGTCGTTCGTCGCGTCGCACGCCAGATGGAAGCCGCCCAGGCCCTTGATCGCCAGGATCCGGCCCTCGCGCAGCAGCGCGACCGCCTCGGTGAGCGCGGCTTCCGGCGTCGCGACGACACGCGTGGTCCCGTCCGGACCGCACAGCGCGACGCGGGGGCCGCACGCCGGACACGCCGTGGTCTGCGCGTGGAAGCGGCGGTCGGCCGGATCGTCGTACTCGGCGCGGCACGCGGCGCACATCGGAAATGCAGCCATCGCCGTGCGCTCGCGGTCCCAGGGCAGGGTGTCGAGCACGGTCAGGCGCGGCCCGCATTGCGTGCAGCTCAGGAAGGGATACCGGTACCTGCGATCGGCGGGATCGAACAGTTCGCGACGGCACGCCTCACACGTCGCCACGTCCGGCGCCGCGACGCCGCCCCGGGCCGCCGCGCTGACCGCCACGACGAACGCGTCGTGGCCCGCCAGCGCTGCGCTGGTGACATCGATCGCGCCGCAGCGCGCCAGTGAGGGCGGTGAGGAGGAAAGCAGATCGACGAACGTCGCGAGTGCCGCGGGATCGCCCTCCACGTCGATGCGCACACCAGCCCCATCGTTGCGCACCTCGCCCCGCAGCCCACGGGCGGTCGCCTCCCGGAACACGAACGGCCGGAACCCGACGCCCTGGACGACACCGTCGATGGCGATGATGCGACGCTCGACGTGGCCCACTTGCCCTCCCGCGCTGCTGCGTGCGGCTGTAGAGGATGGTTTCCAGTATAGGCGCCGGCCGGCGGCGGGCCAACAGCACTTCGATGGATCGAAGTGACTAGTCGGGCCGGACGTCCTCGAGGAGGCGGCGCAGCCGGCTCAGCAGCCGTGCGCCGGACGGCGTGACGCGGTAGGTCGTGCGGGGCTGGGTGTCGGGCAGCTCGGTGCGCTCGAGCAGCTGTGCGGCGGTCAGCGCGCGCAGCGTGTCCGCGAGCGTCGAGGTGCTCGCCACGGCCAGGGCGGCCTCGATCTCGTGGAAGCGGGCACTGCCGCGCGCATGGATGGCGTTGAGCACGGCAATGGTGTAGCGGCGCCGGAGGAGGCGCAGCAGGTCGTCGACGCCGCAGTAACAGATGCCGGGATCGGCCAGACCCGGCTCGAGGCAGCCGCAGGGCGGGATCTCCCGCGCCGCGCCTGGGACATCACGTTCCACTCAGCAGCATCCTCGTGACGGGGGTACACACGCGGGCCGTTCGCATCACCAGGTGAGGATCAGTCACCCGTCCGTCCGGTGCAAGGGCGGCCGGGGGCGGCGTCACGCGGCGCGCACAGGTCGCCGGCACTCGATCCGCACCGGGCGCCACAGACGTGGCCCCTAGCGCCGCTGATACACCCGCACGTAGTCCACCTCCATCCGCTGCGGAAAGACGGTCGTCTCGTCCGGATCCCCCGGCCAGTTGCCCCCGACTGCCACGTTCAGGAGCAGGTGGAAACGACGGTCGAACGGAGCGGGGACGGCTCCACCGGACGAACTCCACTGCGTCTGCGTCTGGTAAAGCGTATCATCCACGAACCACCGGATCACCCCCCGCTCCCACTCCAGCGCGAACGTGTGGAAACCGTCCGCGAAGATCCCCTCCCTCAGGGTGTACGAAGATCCCGATGACCGGTTGTTCGGCCAGGCGCCGCCGTAGTGCAGCGTGCCATGCACGGTCGCAGGCTCGTGCCCGACCAGTTCCACCAGGTCGATCTCGCCGCTCGCCGCCCACCCGCCGTAGACCTCATCCGTCGGCAGCAGCCAGATGGCCGGCCACAGCCCCCGCCCGCGCGGCAGGCGGGCACGAACCACGATGCGCGCGTACGTCCAGTCGCCCTTGCCGGCGCTCCGGATCCGGGCCGACGTGTACCCGCGTCCCCCGGACGCCTCCCGCCTGGCCGTGATGGTGAGAAGACCGTCCGCGACGGTCGCGTTCGTCGCCTGATACCACTGCCGCTCGTTGTTGCCCCACCCGCAGATGCCCAGGTCGCACCCATCCCCGGTCTGTACGGACCACTTGCCGCCATCGAGCACCGGCCCATCGAACTCATCCTGCCACACGAGGGTCCAGGTCCCCGTGCCACCCGGCTCCTCCCCGCCACTCGGTGGCCCGGGCTCCGTTGCCACGCTGCCCGTGCCGCAGGCCAGGCCGGCGCACAGCACGAGGGGAACCACCGGCGTGCGCCAACCGGCTCTCATCGTCTCGCCTCCTTCCGTTTCGTCGCGTCCGGCCATGCCACCGCGACCGTCCGGATGGACCCCGGTCGGTCGAGCCCCGTGGCGTCCCGCGCCCCGCGCCCCGTTCGCGCCATTTTGTTTGATCAAAAAACTAAGTCCTCCTCGCTGTCCGGGCCATGCTGCCGTGCCACCGGTCCTCCTATCACGCTATATTGAAACAACTTACAGTAGAACTATTGACGCCGCGGCAAGGCAGATGGTATTCTGCGGCGGGTTATGTTCGATTATCGAACAAAGTATGTCCCGGATCTGGTACGCGTCTGCGGCCCCCAACGCTTGGAGCAAGACGATGAAAAGGCTGGTAGCGATCCTGGCACTCGTGCTCGTCGCAGCCGAGATCGGCGTGGCGCAGGAGACGACGGGGACCCTTGTGGGGCGCGTGACCGACGAGGCGAACAGCGCGCCGGTTGCGGGGGTCGAGATCTGGGTGGAGGGGACCCGGCTCTCGGCGATATCGGGGCGCGACGGGAGCTTCATGGTGCGAGGTGTCGCCCCTGGCGTCTACACGGTGCGGGCCATCCGCATCGGGTACGGGACGGCCGATGCGCGTGCGACGGTCGTTGCCGGCGAGTCGACGGAGGTCCGGTTCGCTCTGCAGCGGCAGGTCATCAATCTCGACGAGATCGTGGCCACCGGGTACGGGACGGCGAGCCGGCGGGAGCTGACGGGAGCGGTGTCGTCGATCGCGGGGGATGACATCACGCTGAAGGCCGCGCCGACGCTGACGGTAGCCGGTGCGCTACAGGGCCGGGCCGCGGGGGTCCAGGTGCTGAGCGCCTCGGGCATGCCGGGCGTGGGCACGAGCGTGCGTGTGCGCGGGACGAACTCGATCACGGCGAACAGCGAGCCGCTGTACGTCGTGGACGGTGTGCCGGTGATGCAGGGGACGGCGTCTTCGGACCCGACGCAGAACCCGCTCGTGACGCTCAACACGAGCGACATCGAGTCGGTGGAGATTCTGAAGGACGCGGCGGCGACGGCGATCTACGGCGCGCGTGGTGCGAACGGTGTGATCCTGATCACCACGAAGAGTGGCGGGGAGGACGGCAACGTCGTCACCGTGGAATCGAGCTATGGGGTTCAGGAGATCGCGAAGACGATTGACGTTCTGAATGCGCAGCAGTACCGCGAGCTGCGCAACGAGGCCATGATCAACGTCGGCCAGTCGCCCCAGTATTCGCCGGGTGAGGTATCGGGAGCGAGCACGACCGACTACCCGGGTCTGCTGCTTCGCTCGGCTGCACAGCAGAATCACTCGGTTACGTTCTCGGGCAGCGAGGGTGCCACGAGGTATCTGCTCTCGGCGAATCTCCTGGAGCAGGAGGGCATCGTCCGCGGCACGGACTTCCGTCGCTACTCGGGACGCATCAACCTGGAGCGGCAGTTCACGGACGACTTCCGGGCGGGCACCAACCTCAGCATCAGCCGGATCCGGCACAATCTGTCGCAGGTGGAGGCCGGCGAGCTGGCCGGCAATTCCCGCGGCATGCTGGCGGCCATGGTGTACGACCCGGCCCTCCCGGTACGCGACGAAAACGGCGATTACAACAAGCGGGCGGTACTGGGCGAGTTCATCAACAACCCCGTGGCCACGGTCAACGAACTCATCGACCGGCGCAACGAGACGCGCGTCGTCGGCAGCATTTTCGGCGAGTACGCGGTGACCGACGGCCTCCGGCTGCAGAACCGTGTGGCCGTGAATGCGTGGGATGCCTACAACCCGTACTATGCTCCGAGCATCATCCAGCAGGGCTTCCTGACGAACGGTTCGGCGAACATCTGGCAGGGACGTTCGACGGAGATCCTCAACGAGTCTCTGGTCACGTACGAGCGTGCCGGAGCCGGGCCCGGGGACCTCGTGCTGCTCGGCGGTTTCACCTACCAGAACAGCGACTTCGATTTCACCAATGTGGGCGCGGCGGACTTCCTGGTGGAGGCTCCGAAATGGAACTCTCTGCAGGGCGGTGCCCAGCGGCCCACCGTCTCATCGGGTGGGAGCGACTGGACGCTGCTGTCCTACCTGGCACGGGCCAACTACAACCTGTCCGGCCGCTACCTCTTCACGGTGACCGGCCGCTATGACGGGTCGAGCCGTTTCGGCGCGAACAACAAGTGGGCGTTCTTCCCGTCGGCTGCCGTGGCC
>JBFFZF010000179.1:0-10200 GCA_041568755.1 Longimicrobiales bacterium
CGACCGGCCTCGCCGGCCGGCCGATGGCATTCCCCTCGCACCCCGAAGCGTGTGAACGGCGCAACACGTGATGTCCAGGACCGACTCGCATTCGCCGGGCGCGTCGCCCGCGAGGCCGGCGCGCGCATCCTGGACCATTACGGCGCCACGACGCACGAGACCAAGCGGGGAGGTTCCCCGGTTACGGCCGCGGACCTGGCCGCCAACGAATGGATCGTCGGCGCGATTCAGCGGGAATGGCCCGGGGAAGCGATTCTGGCGGAGGAGTCCGCCGATTCCGCTGCCCGGACGGGCGCACCGCTGATCTGGGAGGTCGACCCGCTGGACGGCACCAAGGAATTCCTGGCACAGAACGGCGAGTTCTCGGTCATGATCGGTCTGGTGGAAGGCGACCGCGCCGTCATGGGCGTGGTCTACATTCCGGTCCGCGGGTTGCTGTACTGGGCCGCAACCGGCGAAGGCGCCTGGGCCGAGGACGAGCACGGGCTGCGGCGCTTGCGCTGCGTCGAGCCGCAGGCCCGGACCCTGCGTATGGTGGGGTCGCGATCGCACGCCGATGACACGCTCCTGGCGATGCAGCGGGCGCTGCGCATCGACGATGTGCAGCCGTCCGGGTCCGTGGGGATCAAGTGTGCGCTGATCGCGGAGGGCGAACGGGACGTGTACGTCCACCCGGTCCCCTACCTGCGGGAATGGGACACGTGTGCGGCGGAGGTCCTCCTGCGCGAGGCGGGCGGTGAGGTGACGGACTGCCGGGGCGAGCGGCTGCGGTACAACAAGCCGGACACCCGCCAGCCGGATGGCATTCTGGCGTGTGCTGCAGGCGCACACGCGTCGATCCTAGGAGACATACGGCCTCTGTACCTGGCGGCCGCGGCCCGACGGGCGGGCGCGGCAGGTGAACCCGATGCGAAGCGTTGATATGAAACCGAAGAGCAAGAACATTTCCTGGCACGCAGGCGATATCACGCGCGCGGACCGCGAGCGTGCGCGCGGTCACCGTGGCGCCACGCTGTGGTTCACCGGGCTGTCGGGTTCGGGGAAGAGTACGCTGGCAAGGGCCCTCGAAGTCGCGCTCTACGAGCGGGGCTGTGCGGTCTACGTCCTGGATGGCGACAACGTCCGCCACGGTCTGAACCGGGACCTGGGCTTCAGTCCTGCCGATCGCACGGAGAACATCCGCCGCATCGGCGAAGTGGCCAAGCTTCTGACCGACTTCGGCGCGCTGGCGCTCACGGCGTTCATCTCGCCGTACCGGGAAGACCGGGACGGCGTCCGCGCCCTCATGCCCGCCGGCGACTTCATCGAGGTGTTCGTCGACTGCTCGCTCGAGGTCTGCGAGGCGCGCGACCCCAAAGGGCTGTATGCGAAGGCGAGGCGTGGCGAGATCCCGGAGTTCACCGGCATCTCGGCGCCCTACGAGCCGCCGGTCTCCCCGGAGATCGTTCTCCATTCCGACCGGCTCACGCCCGAGGAATGCGTGGAGCAGCTGCTCCACTACCTGGATTCGAACGGGTACCTGAGCGTCGCTGCCGCGGTCGAGGCGGGCGCCTGACCGAAGGAACGGCCGACACGGCCATCGACGGCGCGGCGAGTGGCGCAGGCGCGGTGGCCGGGGTGCGCGGGGCGGGAAGCGGTTTTGAGTGGCCGCAGGACCGTCCGGAAGATCGACGCCCGGACCGGCGCGAGCCGATCCGCGGGCCCACGCCGCTCCGCCGCATGCTGGCCCTGCTGGGCTGTGCGGTCGGCGCGGCCGTGATCGCGCTGCCCCCTCCGCCGGGCCTGCCGCTCCCGGCCAAGGCTTCGCTCGGCGTGTTCATCATTGCGGTGTCTTTATGGGTGACGCAGGCCATCCCCATCGGCGTGACAGGCCTGCTGGCGGTCGCCCTGCTCGCGACGCTGGGCGGCCTATCCCCCGCCGAGGCGTACGCGGCCTTCGGCAACCCGGCCGTCTTCTTCATCCTCGGTGTGTTCATCATCGCGGCGGCGCTGATTCACAGCGGGCTGAGCAAACGGCTGGCCCTCCTGTTCCTGCGCCGGTTCGAGGGCGGCACGTTCCGTCTGGCCGCGGGCATCATGTTCGGTGGCGCGCTGATGACCGTCGTGATGCCCAATCAGGCCACCGCGGCCATGCTCTTTCCGATTACGCTGGAGATCGCGCGGGCCGCACGGCTGCAGCCGGGCGCGAGCCCGTACGGCCGTGTCCTCTTCTTCGCGCTGGCGTGGGGCACGATGATCGGCTCGAACGCGTCCCTCCTGGGGAGTACGCGTGTGCCGCTCGCGCTCGAACTCTACGAACAGCGCTTCACGACGACGCTCACCTTTGCCCAGTGGATGATGGCGATGGGGCCGCTCGTGATCGCGGGCGTTCTGGTCGGCCTCATCGTGCTGCGCGCAACGCTTGCCCCGGAACGCGTCGACCTGCGCGCCGCGCAGCACGCGATCGAGGAGGGCGTCGCACGCCTGGGCCGGATGGGGGCGGTGCAGTGGCGGGTCGCGCTGGTCCTGCTGACCACGATCGCGGCCTGGGTCTTTCTGCCCGGTGTGATCGACCGCGCGTCGATCGCCGTGATCGGCGCTGCCAGCATGTTCGTCCTGGGCGTGCTGCGCTGGAGCGATCTCGAAGGATACGTCCAGTGGGGCATCGTGCTGATGTACGGCGGTGCCATCGCCATCGGCGTGGCCATAGACCGGACCGGCGCTGCGGCATGGTTGGTCACGGGGATCATGGACCGGGTCACCCTGACGCCCGTGGTGCTGCTCATCGGCCTGGCCATCACCGCGGTCGCGCTCTCGGAAATCATGAGCAACGCTGCCGCCGTGGCGGTCATCCTGCCGCTCGCGTTCACGCTCACCGGTCCCGGGTTGAGTCCCCCGGTCGTCATGCTGAGCGTCTGCGCGGCAGCTGGCATGGCCTACATGCTGCCCATCAGCTCGGCACCCAACACCATCGCCTACTCGAGCGGGTACGTGGGCATGCGTGACATGGCCGTCATCGGCTCCGTAATGACGGTCGCGCAGTTGCTGCTGCTCTTCGCGGTACAGATCTTGTACTGGCCGCTGCTCGATTTCCTCAACTGAACAAGAAAGAGAAACGGTCATGCCGATTGCCCCTTATGGTGGAACGCTCGTAGAACGGACCCTCGATGCCGCCGCGGCTGCCGCGTTGCGCGACGAGGCCCGGGCGCTGCCCGCGATCCCCATTTCCAGCCACACGCTCTCGGACCTGTACCTCATCGCGGTGGGCGGATACAGCCCGCTCACCGGATTCATGAGCCGCGCCGACTACGAGAGCGTCGTCCAGCGCATGACGCTTTCCGGTGGCCTGCCGTGGAGCGTTCCAGTCACGCTGCCCGTCGATGCCGGTCAGGCCGCGTCGCTGAGCGCGGGCCAGGACGTCGCGCTGGTCGCGCCGGATGGCAGCATCGCCGCCGTGCTGACCGTCGAGGAAGTGTATTCGTGGGACCGCGAGGCCGAGGCGCAGCACGTGTACGGGACGACCGATCGCGCGCACCCGGGTGTGGCCAAGCTCGACACGATGGGCGACCGGCTGGTCAGTGGTCCCATCCGTTACGTGTATCCCGATGACATCAGCGGCTTCCCCGAGCGCAACCTGACGCCCGCGCAGACGCGCGCCGAGATCGCCCGGCGCGGCTGGAAGACGGTGGTGGCGTTCCAGACACGCAACCCGGTGCATCGGGCGCATGAATACCTGCAGAAGTGCGCCATGGAGATCGTCGATGGACTGCTCCTCCACCCGCTCGTGGGGGACACGAAGTCGGATGACATCCCCGCGGACGTGCGCATGCGCTGCTACGAGGTGATCCTCGATCTGTACTACCCGGCGGATCGCGTGCTCCTGTCCGTGCTGCCCGCAGCCATGCGGTACGCGGGCCCGCGCGAAGCCATCTTCCACGCCATCATGCGCCGCAACTACGGCTGCACGCATTTCATCGTCGGGCGCGATCACGCGGGCGTCGGCAACTACTATGGCACCTACGAGGCGCAGGAGATCTTCGAGCGGGTCGACCTGAGCGTGCTGGGCATCCAGCCGCTGATGTTCGAGCACGCGTTCTACTGCCGCAGCTGCGCGCAGATGGTGTCGACCAAGACATGCCCGCACGGCAAGGAACACCACGTGTTCCTGTCCGGCACCAAGGTGCGCGAACTGCTGTCCCGCGGCGAACGGCCACCCGTCGAGTTCTCGCGGCCCGAGGTGGCCGACGTCCTCATGGAGGCCTACGCGGAGACGGCCGACACGTCCGGCTGACGAGCGATGCTGGAAACCGGCTTCACTGTCTGGTTCACGGGGCTGAGCGGGTCCGGCAAGTCCACCGTGGCCCGCCTGGTCGCCGACGAGATCCGGCGGCGCCGCGCCCGCGTCGAGCTGCTGTCCGGGAGCGAGTTCCGGCGCAACCTGTCACAGGGGCTGGGCTTCTCGCCGGAGGACCGCAAGGCCAACGTGCGGCGCATCGGTTACGTCGCCCGCCTGCTGACACGCAACGGCGTCGCCGTCGTCACGACGGCGGTCTCACCCGACCGGGCCGTTCGCGACGAGTGCCGGCAGGCCATCGGCCCGTTCGTCGAAGTCTGGGTCGACTGTCCGCCGGACGTATGTGAGCAGCGCGATACGCGCGGGCTGTGGGCGCAAGCCCGGCGAGGAGAACTGGAGCATTTCACCGGCGTGACCGAGGCCTATGAGCCGCCGCTCCATGCGGAAGTCGTCTGCCGGACCGCCACGGAAACGCCGGAAACGTGCGCGCGCCGCGTCATCGCGCATCTGGAGCGTGCGGGCTGGATCCCGGCGCCGTCTGCCGCGGTGCGCGACGAAGAGGTCGTGCGCGAACGGCTGCGCGACCTCGGCTACGCCTGACGCATGCGGGCACGGGCGCGCCGGATCGCTTCGGCGCGCCAGGCCTCGAGCGCATACCCGCCCGCCACCCCGCCCACGACGAGGACGAGGCCGAACCAGCCCCAGGCTGTGAGGCGCTGGCCGAACAGCAGGAGGGCGAGCAGCGCACCGACGACCGGTTCGATGCTCGCGGCCACGGCCGTCGGCGCCGCGTCGATCCGCTTGACTGCGGCGAAGAAGAAGAAGTTGGCGGCCAGGACGGCACCCGCGCCCAGCGCCGCCACGTACAGCCAGCCGGCCGCGGAATCCGGCGGCTGCGGAATGTGCCCCGAGGCCGGCAGGAACAGCGCCAGGACCAGCACGCCACCCGTCAATTCCAGGAAGAGCACTTTGACCGACCCGTAACGCGGCACCGACCAGCGGGCGAGCAGCGTCGTTCCGGCGAAACTCGACGCCGCGAGCATGCCGCCGGCGATGCCCGCGACCCGTCCGGGGCCTCCCGCGGCCGCGTCAATCGTGCCCTCCACGTGCGCACCGTTCACGGTCATGGCGACACCGATCATCACCACGATCGCCATCAGCACGCGCGCCGGCGTCAGCGCCTCGCCGAGCAGCGGGCGCGCCAGCACGGCCACCATGATCGGCGCCGTGTACAGCAGCGCCACGGCCGATGCCACGCCGACGCCCGCGATCGCGTACTGGAAGCCGACCTCGAAGATCGCGACGAGAACGCCACCCACGCCCATCACCAGGATCAGCGCGAGCCGGTCGGCCCGGAACAGGTCGCGGCGCGCCAGGGCCGCGTAGAGGACGAAGCCGACGACGGCCACGAGCACCCGCCAGAACCCGACGTCCGTGAGCCGCGCGCCCTCCGCGTACAACGCTGTACTCAATGGCCCGGTCGTGCCCCACAACGTGCCGGCCGCGAGCGCGAAGGCGAAACCGGCCAGCACGACGGAGCGGGCTGCGCCGGGCGAGGCGCTGTGCGCAGCAGTGGATGCAGGATCGGCCATGAAGCTCGCCTGTCGGATCGCGTCGTGCCGCGCCGCCGGCGGGACGGCGCACGGCCGGCGAACGTAGCGGGCGCCCGACCGGCCGGCAAACCGCGCGGCCACGATCGTCGTGCGGCGGGCAAGCGCGTTTGCGGTGCGGGCGCCGAGTGGGCAAGTTACGGCAACGTGGAAAGGCGAGGTGCATGGACATGCAGGCACTGATACGCGAGTGGGATGGCGAATGCGTGGTCACGAGGTTCGATCGCGCATCCGGCGCGTGGATCTTCATCGCCATCCATGATCGAACGCTCGGCATGGCCATGGGCGGATGTCGCCTCACGACCTATGCGGCACCCCGCGATGGTCTGCGCGACGCACTCAGGCTGGCCAGTGGCATGACGCTGAAATGGGCGGCGATCGACTTTCCGTTCGGCGGTGGCAAGGCGGTGCTGGCGGTGCCCGGTCCGCTGGACGTCGGGACGAGAGACGGGCTGCTCGGGCGGTTCGGTGAGCTGATCGAATCCCTGGGCGGCATCTACGGGACGGGCGTCGACCTGGGCACGACGTCGCGGGACATGAACGTGATTGCCGCGCACTCGCGCTGGGTGTGCGGGCGCACACCGGAGCACGGGGGCGCCGGCGATGCCGGTCCGTGGACGGCGCTGGGCGTGTACGCGGGCATGCAGGCGGCGTGCGGTCAGGTGTTCGGCAGCGCAGCCCTGGAGGGTCGGACGGTTCTCGTGCAGGGCGTGGGCGGCGTGGGTGCTCCGCTCGCTCGCCGGCTGGTCGCCGAGGGCGCGCGGGTGATCGTGACCGATGCGCTGCCGGTGCGCGCCTCGGCCATCGCGCAGGAACTCGGCGCGGAGATCGTAGGACCGGAGCTGGCGTACGAAACGGCGTGCGACGTTTTCGCGCCGTGTGCGATCGGTGGCATCCTCAACGCACGCAGCATACCTCGCCTGCGCTGTCGCGTCGTGGCCGGCTCGGCCAACAACCAGCTCGAGAGGGATGAAGACGCGGACACCCTGCACGAACGCGGCATCACCTGGGCGCCCGATTTCGTGACCAACGCGGGTGGGGCGATCGCATACGGGGCGCTCGAAGTGCTGCACTGGACGCCGGAGCGGACGGAGCGGCGGGTCGAGAAGATCCATGATACGATCGATGAGATCCTCATGGAGGCGAGCCGCAGGGCGGAGTCGCCGCTGCGCGAAGCCGTGCGTCTGGCCCGGCGCAACCTGGAGCGGGCGCGGCAGAGCCGGGACCGCTCCGTCCTCCAGTCCGCGTGAACCCGGCCGGGGCGTCCAGGGCCGGGCGTTGTTGAGCTCCGCCACCGACCCTACATTCCGCGTCCATGGCCATCGACCATTTCCGCGCGTTCATCGGTGCGCTCGAGGGCGCCGGCGAGCTCGTGCGCATCCGCGAACCACTGAGCGTGGCGCTCGAGATCACGGAAGTCGCGGACCGTGTCATGAAGCAGCCGGGCGGCGGCCCGGCGCTCCTGTTCGAGCGACCTCTCCTGCACGACGGCTCGCCCAGCGAACTGCCGGTCGCGATCAATGCATTCGGGTCATGGAAGCGCATGGCGATGGCGCTGGGCGTGGACGACGTGACGGAGCACGCGGATCGCATCGCCGAGCTCATGCAGCCGGATATCCCGAAGGGGCTGTGGGCCAAGGTCCAGCTGCTGCCGAAATTCGCCGAGCTGGCCCGCGTGCCACCCCGCGAACACCGCGGCCGGCCCCCGTGCCAGGAGATCGTGCTGGACGGCGACAAGGCAGACCTCAGCCGGCTGCCCATCATGACCTGCTGGCCGCGCGATGCCGGCCCGTTCCTCACGATGACCATGGTCATCACACGCGACCCGGAAACGGGCGTGCAGAACATGGGCACCTATCGAATGCAGGTGACGGGTCCACGCACCGCATTCATGCACTGGCAGCGCCACAAGGGCGGGGCGGGGCACTACCGGAAATACCGGGACGCGGGTGAGTCACGCATGCCGGTCGCCGTCGCGCTGGGCGCGGATCCGACGACGATGTACGCACCGACGGCGCCGCTGCCGCCGGCGATCGATGAGTTCCTGTTCAGCGGTTTCCTGCGCAGGTCGCCGGTGCGCACGGCCACGGCCACACTGAGCGATCTGCGTGTGCCGGCCGAAGCGGACATCGTGCTGGAAGGGTACGTCGATCCGGCCGAGCCGCTCGGGCTGGAAGGCCCGTTCGGCGATCACACCGGCTTCTACACGCCGCCCGACTGGTTCCCCGTCTTCCATCTCGAGCGCATCACGATGCGCAAGGATGCCATCTACCCGGCGACGATCGTAGGCCGGCCGCCGATGGAAGATTTCTACATGGGGGGCGCGACCGAACGAATATTCCTTCCGCTCTTGCGCCTGACGATGCCCGAGATCGTCGACTACCACATGCCGGCGGAAGGGATCTTCCACAACCTGGTGTTCGTCAGCATCCGCAAGGAGTATCCCGGCCACGCCTACAAGGTCATGAACGGGCTCTGGGGACAGGGCCTGATGAGCCTGGCAAAAGTCATCGTGGTCGTCGACCACGACATCGACGTCAAGAACGTGCAGGACGTATGGTGGTACGCCCTGAACAACATCGATCCGCAGCGGGACGTGCGATTCACGCTCGGCCCGGTCGATGATCTGGATCACGCCGCGCGCGCGAACGCATTCGGCTCGAAGATGGGCATCGACGGCACGCGCAAGCTGCCGGAGGAGGGATTCACACGCACGTGGCCGGACGTCATCACGATGGACGAAGCGGTGCGCCGCAAGATCGACGGCTTGTGGGAGCGGCTGGGCCTGTGAGTGAGCCGGCCGGCGTACCGGACGGGCCCGGTCGCGAGGGACAGACGTGGGCCGGAACATCGCTGGCCGCCCGTCTGTCCAGCTTCGTGAAACTGCCGCACACGCTGTTCGCGCTCCCGTTCGCCGGCGTCGGTGTGGTGCTGGCGTCATGGGAAGAGGACAGCCACATCGGCGCGGGCCTGGTCTTGTGGATCGTCGTCGCATTCGCGGCGGCGCGCTTCGCGGCCATGGGTTTCAACCGCATCGCGGACCGCGCCATCGATGCGGACAACCCGCGCACGCGACTGCGCGAGCTGCCGGCCGGCCGGCTCACGCTGCGCCAGGCTGTCGTGTCCGTGGTGCTCGCGTCGGTCGTGTTCGTGCTGGCGGCCTGGCAACTGAATCCGCTGTGCGGCCGACTCGCCCCCGCCGCGCTGGCCTGGGTCTTCTTCTACTCGTACACGAAGCGGTTCACGACGTGGTCGCATCACGTACTGGGTCTGTCGCTGGGCATTGCGCCCGTGGGGGCCTACCTGGGCGTGACCGGAGCGTGGTCGCAGCCGTGGTACGCGCTGGTCGTGCTCGCGGCGGCGGTCATGTTCTGGGTGGCCGGCTTCGATGTGATCTACTCGCTGCAGGACGAGGCCTTCGATCGCCAGCGCGGGCTGCACTCGGTCGCGGCACGCTACGGTTCGACGGGTGCGCTCGCGTTCGCGCGCACCTTCCACGTCGTGGCTGTCCTGCTGTTCCTGGCCATCCGCTGGTTCTCCCTGTTCCCGGTGGGCTGGCTGTACACGGCGGGCGTCGGTGTCATGGCGGTCCTGCTCATCTACGAGAATCGCGTCGCGCGCAGCGCGCTGGCGGACGGATTGAATCTGCGCCGCATCGACCAGGCCTTCTTCCGCGTGAACGTGGCTGTTTCGATTACGCTCTTCGCCATGACGCTGGCCGACCGGTTCGCCGGTCCCGCCGTGTGGAGCGGGGCAGGCGCATGAGCGCGCGGGCGCCGGTCACGCTGGCGATCACCGGTGCGTCCGGCGCGCCGTACGCGGTCCGCCTGCTGCACGCGCTCGTGGCGGCGGAGCAGCCGGTGCGGCTGATCGTGTCGGCCACCGGGTGGCGGCTGCTGGCCACCGAGGCAGCGATCGAATCGCTGGACGAGCTGCTGCAGGCCACGGGCGGCGGCGCTGGCGTCGTCGTGTACGACGACAAGGACCGCGGCGCGACGCCGGCGTCGGGCTCCGCGCCCTCCGCCGGCATGGTCGTCTGTCCGTGCTCGATGGGTACGCTGGCCAGCATCGCCCAGGGCACGACACGATCGCTCATCGAGCGCGCCGCGGATGTCGTGCTGAAGGAGCGGCGGCCGCTGATCCTCGTACCGCGCGAGACGCCCTACAGCGCGATCCACCTCGAGAACATGCTGCGCGTGACCCGCGCGGGCGCCACGGTTCTGCCCGCTTCGCCCGGCTTCTATCACGGCCCCGCGACCATCCAGGACCTGGTCGATTTCGTCGTCGGCCGCGTGCTGTCCCACCTCGGTCTGCCCC